>JBCCER010000043.1:0-28341 GCA_039030175.1 Pseudomonadota bacterium | reverse complement strand
TGCGACGGCATTGCTACTTACCGGCTGTGCAACAGAGGTCGCGAACAGCCCACGCGCCGCAGCTGTGGCGACGCCTGAAAGCTATGGCGCCGCTGGCATCACGGTCGACGGCGATCGTTTTCCCGATGCCGTGGCCAATGGCGAGATTCGGACGACCGTTGATCGAACGTCAACCATCTCGCTGGATGTCGACACCGCATCTTACAGCTATGCCCGCCGGATCATCCTGGGCGAAGGGCGGTTGCCGCCGCCGCAATCGATCCGCCCCGAGGAGTGGATCAACTATTTCGACTATCCCAGCTATCCTTCGCCGGCCCCAGGCGCCGCGCTGCAGACCGCATCCTGGGTCTATCAAGCGCCTTGGCAGCTCGATCGCGCCGTAATCCACATCGGCGCAGCCGCTGCAGATCCGCGCTTTGTTGCCCGGACACCGCAGAACCTTGTCGTACTCGCGGACGTTTCGGGCTCGATGAGGGGACGCGACTCGGTCGGCCTTGCCGGCGATGTCGTCCGTTCCCTCGCTCGGCTGGTATCTCCGGAAGACCAGGTGGCGGTGGTCGCCTTTAGCGGCTCGGCGCAAACGATACTACCACCGACGTCAGGGGCCTCGCCCTGGGCTATCGAACAGGCCGCCGACACGCTGCAAGCCGGTGGATGGACAGCGGGAACTCGCGGGCTCGATCACGCCTACGATCTTGCCCGACGTAGCGCGCGTCCCGGTGATACCAGCCGGGTCATTATGGTCACCGATGGGGTATTCAATGACGGCGCAAGAACATCGGAGCAGCTTGTCGACTATGTCTCCGACCGGCGCCGGTCCGGTGTAAATCTCTCGGTCCTAGGGGTCAGTCGAGGCGGACTGGACGACTCTGCGCTCCAGGCTCTGGCACAAGCCGGGAACGGCGAAGCTGCCTATCTAGATGACTCGATTGAGGCCGAGCGGGTGCTGAGCAGGCTTGTCGAGGCTGGAGCGCCGGTCGCGCGAGATGCCCGCCTTGATGTCGAGTTCAATCCAGCGTTCGTACGGTCTTGGCGCCTGGTCGGCTACGAGACCCGTGAAATCAGCCGGGCGGAATTCTTCGACCCTCGCACTGATGCGGCCGAGATCCGGCCTGGTCAGACTACAACCTTCATCTATGAGGTCGCTTTACAGCCAACCTCCTACGAATCACCGGAGCCTGGCCCCTACCGATATCCTGGGGCGGCCGGCACCGGCGCTGATGGAACTGGGTTCGTCCAGCCCTATCGCAACGGGACGGCCAATCTGTCAGCAGGCGTCAATGAATTGGCGTTCGTCCGCTTGCGCTATCGGGATGCCGCCACGGGTCGCATGGTTGAGCAGCGACGCCCAGTGACCGGTTATCCAAGAGCCCAGCTCGCCCAGATGCCAACGGATATCCGGTTCGCAGCAGCCGTTGCTATGGCAGCGCAGGCTGCACGGAGCGATACCGGTCGGCCGCGACAAATGGCGGAATTAGCTGAATCCTACGCGATCGGCGCACTCGGAAATTACCCTTCTGGCGATCGCGCGGAGTTTCTGCGAATCGCCGATCGGATCACTTGGCTCGTACCCCAGCGCTAACCGGAAACCGCTTATCGCCGTGTGACATTGTCAGAGTTCGAGCGTACGTTGAAGTGGTGTGTTGATTCCACCTAACTCTCCTGATGTCCCTCTGCCAATTCCTGGTACCTCCAATCAGGCTTGATAATTTCGGATCGGGTGACGCCAGCCTAGCCGAGCGAAGCCAATGACCGCGAACGGACTGCCGGAGGAAGGCGGCGACCCGACCCAATTTAACGACGATCTGGCGCCAATTGATAAGCGCAACAGGCCCTGGGGTTGGTTTGAGATCTTCAATGTCTGGACCAACTGCACGCAGAGCCTGTTCGGCTACACATTGGCGGCATCGCTGTTCATTTCCTACGGTCTGAACGGATGGGCTGTCTTCGCCGGCATCATTTTGGCCGGCTTCTTGATCATGATCTTTGTCAACCTGGCCGGAAGACCGAGCGTCAAATATGGCGTCCCCTTCCCGGTTATTGTCCGCGCCAGCATGGGTGTCCGCGGCGCTAATCTGCCGGCGATGATCCGGGGCGTTGTGGCTATCTTCTGGTACGGCGCCCAAACCTATATCGCGTCGACCGCAATCTCGCTGCTGATTCACTCCTTGATTGAGGTCGACAGCACAGGGACATTTTTGAGCCTAACGGCGGTCGACTGGATCTCGTTCGGCATCGTCTGGTCGTTCCAGCTGTTTCTGTTCTGGAAGGGAATGGAATGGATACGTAATTATCTCAACTGGGCCGGGCCCGCGGTCTATGTCGTCATGATCGCGCTGATGGTTGTTTTGTGGGTTGAAGCCGGCAACTCCTTGCTTTCGGAACTCGGCATCATCTTCCACGGAACCGGCAGCTATTCCGGCGGGCCCTTTGCTGCCTTCATGGCAGTCGTCGGAACGATGGTCTCGTATTATGCCGCCGTGATCTTGAACTTTGGAGATCTATCCCGCTTCGTTCGAGGCGAACGCGCGATGAGGCTCGGCAACTTTATCGGCCTTCCCTTCAATATTGCTTTCTTTTCTTTTATCGCCCTGTTCGTGACCGCCGGTACCGTCGTGGTCTTCGGCCAACAACTGACCAACCCAACGGAGATCGTGGGACGGGTCGGCAGCCTGCCCTTGACGATTATCTCGGCGCTAACATTCTTCGGCGCGACCGTAGGCATCAATCTCATCGCGAACTTCGTCCCACCCGCTTACGATCTGTCGAACCTCATGCCCAGCCGTATCTCCTTCAGGCGTGGCGGTCTGATCGCGGCAGGCATTTCGTTCTTTGTCGGAGCGCTCTGGGTCTCGATCGTCAGCACGCTAGGGATCTTCGGTTTCGTCAACACGCTGGGGGCACTCTTGGCGCCAGCGTATGGCATCCTCGTCGCGGATTACTATGTCGTTAGACGTCGGCAACTCGACATCGCAATGCTGTTTTCGACCGATCCGAAGGGACCCTGCTACTATTGGCGCGGCTGGAATGTACGCGCCTTGGCCACCTTCTCGCTTGTCGCCATATTCTCTGTGCTCGCCGTCTGGTGGCCGCCGTTGAGCCCACTAAGCGGACTTGACTGGATTATCGGGGCGGCACTGGCCGCGTTGATCTATGTCGCGCTAATGAAAGGGCGCAGGATGCGGCTCTGACCCGTTTTCAGGCGGCCCTGCGGTCGTCCCACGCCCCATGAAGATCCAGGCATTCGCCGTGGTTGCGAATAGGACCCCGCCGATCACGAGAAATACGACCTGGAACGAACCAGATGTGACGTAGAGCATACTTGACAACGAGACTCCCATTGTGCTGCCCAGAAGGCGTGTCGACCCCACGACCCCGCCAGCTTCACCCTGGCTCTCGGTCGGCACGGCGTTCATCATCTCGCGGGTGCTGGGCATGATGGCCAGCGACACCGCACCGCCCCAGAGCAGGAGGCCGGGGGTAAACAGCCAGTAGTTTTCCCAAGGCGCCGATACCCCTAACCAAAGCAGGGCAAGGGTTGTGAGCGCGATACCGGAGAGCGCAGGCCCACGCGATCCATAGCGATCGGCAAGCCACCCCGCCGGCGCTGATGTGATCGGGGAGGCCCCAACCGAGACCAAAAGGGCGAGCCCAGCGATCAACGGATCCATACCGAGCGTCGTCTGCAGATAGAGCGCGGCATAGACGACAATTGTCATCTTGCTGATCTGGCTGGCGAAGATCACCAAATTGCACGACGTGAAGCTCATATTGCGAAACAGCCGGACATCGATGAGCGGTTCTTTGCGCCGGCTTTCGACCAAAACGAACAGGGCGAGAGCGAAGAGGCCCCCGGCAAGCAGCCCGATGACCAGCGGCGTGGTCCAGCCCCAATCCTGCCCCTGCATGATGGCAAGAATCAGCATGCACATGCCGGCGACGAGCAGCACGAAACCTCGGCCATCAAATCTCTGGCGCGGTCCCGGCCTGGCCGGCTCGATCCAGGTCGCGAGGATGATCACCGCGCTGAATAGTAGGACAGGCAGATTGATCCAGAAGATCCATGGCCATGCGACGAACTGGATAATGGCGCCGCCTACCAACGGTCCAGCTGCCAAAAAGGCGAGGCATACGGCGCCAAAGAAGCCGACCGCCAGGCCGCGCCTGGATTTCGGAAAGGCAACCATGATCATCGCCAGCGCGGTCGGGAAGATGCCGGCCGCACCGACGCCTTGGATGCACCGGGCGACAATCATCCAGGTGCCGTTCTCGGCGAAGCCTGCAGCTAGCGAGCCGACACCAAAGACTAAGTGGGCGCCAAGGACCAAATTCTTGAGCCCGATCATGTCGCCTAACTTGCCGGCGGCAGCAATCAGACACGCGAAGACGAGCAGGTAGGCGCTGACAATCCAGTGCGATCCTGTCAGCGACATTCCGAGTTCGGATTGCAGCGTTGGTAAGGCCAACCCGACGACGCTCTCGTCAAGCAAGATCAGGCCAGTTCCAAGGCTGATTGCGACAAGAAACCATCGGCGGCCGCCCCGTTCGTCGATCCTGCGCATCGTCACCCTCGCCTATTCGAAGGTCCCTATCGTTTCAACGAGGCTCTGAATGCTCCTTTGCAATCAGTACATGACACCGTCGACTGGCTTGACCGGTGGCGGGACTTCCTCAGCGCCAAGCATTTGCTTCAAGTCAATCTCAATCACACGGCAAAGCGTGGAAATCGGGACGTCGGTGACTCCGCCTTCAAAGGGGTCTTCGACACTATCGCTGACCTTCTCCATCAAATAGAAGATCCAGGAGATCACGACCGAAAACGGTACTAACGTCAGCATGAATTCATGCCGCACGAGCGTTGAAAGATTGTTGTCAGCGATCGCTGTTTCAAAGATTTCGACGAACGCCAGCGGCAACATGATGATAAAGGCCCAGGTGAAGGCCATCCCGAAATTTGCGATCTGACGCGGAAACGGCGTGTTCTTGATCCGCTCGCAGCTGCCTTGCGAATTATAGAAGCTGCCCAGGACCGTCATCAGTTGGGCGTGCCGATAGCTGTCGAGGACTCCTTGCTCAGCTAGTTGGCGCAGCGCGTCTCCCTGCCGCCGCAGAATATGAACCGCAGGATTGGCGAATCGATCGACGTCGGCAACGCCTTCGTCCGACATGTGACGACGGTAGCTGTCGGCTGTCTGATGGAAGTCGTGCTCATCGAAAACACGGCGATGACCAAAGATCCTGGTATTGGACGTTTCTTTAAGCCGGGTCGCTTTCCTGAGTTGGTATGCTAGCGCGTTCACCCATGCCACATGTCGCTCGATCAGCTCTTTGTGAATCGCAGGATCGATCTTTCCGTTTTCTGAATAGACCAAGTTGAAGACATGGTTGCCCCAGTTTCGGCTGTTGTTGACGATGTCGCCCCAGACGCGCCGCGCTTCCCACCAGCGACCATAGGCAGACCGGCTTTTGAACCCGAGATAGAGTGACACCGCGATGCCGATGGTGGTGACCGGGGCAATAGGCAATCCAATCGCTTCAATTCCTTGAAACTCGCGCAAATAAACAACAATCAACGCCCAAAGCGCTGCGAACACCAAAAAGCGCCAGGAATCATGAAACAGATGCCAGGGGTTGATGCCCCTCCGAACATACATTAGTCAACGATTCCAACATGTTTTGGTGTGTATTCGATGCGCGGCGAGGCCGTCTGCTCGTCCAGATCCTTCGTCTCGCGGTTCCGTGCACACAGTCCTTTGAGGATGCCGTCTGCGATATCATAGACCCAGCCATGGACAGAAAGGTCGCTGCCATTCTGCCACGCATTTCGAACGATTGTGGTGCGGCAGACATTGTAGACCTGCTCGATCACGTTGAGTTCGCATAGGAGATTGACCTTCGCCTTTTCATCCGGGAGGTCATGGAAAGCGTCCAGATGCATTCTGTGGACGTTTTGGATATGTCGCAGCCAGTTGTCGATTAGTCCGTGGTCCTGGCCCGACAAGGCGGCCTGCACGCCGCCGCAGGCATAGTGGCCGCAGACGATGATATGCTTAACTTTCAACACCTCGACCGCGAATTGAATGACCGACAGGCAGTTCAGATCCGACGAGACGACAACATTGGCGATGTTACGATGGACAAACACCTCACCGGGCGGCAGGTCGATGATTTGGTTCGCCGGAACGCGGCTATCTGCGCAGCCGATCCAAAGGATCTCAGGCTTTTGCTGCAATGACAGGCGGGTGAAGAACTCCGGATCACCTTCCTTTATGCGGTCTGACCAGCGGCGATTGCGTTCGAACAGTTCCGTAAGCTCGACCATGTGAACTCCTTGTCGCTCGGTTTTTCCTAACCTAGCGAAGCCGATGGCAACGGCAACCCCCGAAGGTGGCTGCCTATTTGCACGCTTTATGAGAATGACCGCCCGTCACCATCCGGATCGTTTTTGCTTCACGATCGACTTCACCATCTTGCCGAATGTGCGGCCCTTGGCCCTACGCTCGGCCAGGGTTGACGAATTGAACGCGTCCTCAGCGACCAGCTTGCGATACCGCTTGAGGCGTTCCGCATCCAACCGGTTCTCCGCAATTGCGGTCTGTACGGCGCAGCCCGGTTCGCTGTCATGCTGACAATCGGCAAAGCGACATTCGCGGGCCAACGCCACAACCTCTTCGAACACGCCATCAACGCCAGCGCCGACATCGGCGAGCTGAAGCTCTCTCATGCCGGGGGTGTCAAGCAGCCAACCGCCGGCGTCCAGGCGATGCATCGACCGGCCGGTTGTTGTGTGGCGGCCTTTGTCGTCGTCTTCGCGAATTGCCCGCGTGTCCTGAACAGCGTTGCCCATCAGCGTATTGACCAGGGTCGATTTACCGACACCCGATGAGCCGACCAAGGCGACGGTCTGGCCCCTGGTGCACCAAGGCTCAAGCGCGGCACCGGCGGCGGGATCGCGCGCGTCGAGGCATTCGACCAGTAGGCCGGGCAGAAGTCCGGCGGAACGTTGCCGAAACTCCTCCAGGTTATCCGCCAGATCGGCCTTGGAGAGCACCAGGACCGGCATGACCTCGGCCTCTTTGGCCAACGCCAAATAGCGCTCTATGCGAGCGGGATTGAAATCCTGATTGCAGGACGAAACGATAAAGAGCGTATCGACATTCGCGGCGATCAGTTGGACGCGCCGGTCGGTCCCGGCAGATCTGCGCTTGAACAGGCTTGTTCGCGTCAGCAAACGCGTCGGGGCATTGCTTTCTTTATCGAGCAATAGCCAGTCGCCGACCGTCGGCCGGTCTTCGTCGCGATCCCCGTTTGAAAACGTCGGAACACGGCCGTGAAATCCAGGGCAGCAGACATCCAATTCACCGCGATGCACAGCAAGAACGCGCGCCGGGTTTGTCGCCTCGTATTCGTCGAATTCGACCTGCGATTGGAAGAACGGGGTCCAGCCGTAGTCAGCTAGTTCTATGATCTGATGTGTCATTGGTCTCGATCGGTTTGGCCACCGTCAAAGCGGCGGGCCGGGGAGCAGAATTAGGAACAACGGCGCGGCCAGAATGTTAGCGGCAGCCGATTGGGCCCCGACCGATCGAGATACAAACCTGCGTCAGACGCGAGTGGCGTCGCTTTTTGAGCTTTTGGGTAAAGCGCGAACGCTAGGCGTCAGGCGCTGGCGCAGCCGCAACCAGCGGGGCTGACAAACACGACAATCATAAAGTCCCCTCCTTTGGCTGGTTGGTTGGCTGGCGCACATATAGGCTCGTCACAGAAATTGCGCAAGCCAAAGCGCCCATTCTGATCAATGTCGATCTAACCTATGGTCCGCTTCAAACTTATTGTCTTCAATCGGAAAGGCCCTCATCGATGACTCGACCCGTTGTTCCCATAGCCGCCGCATTGATCTTCGTTCTGTCCTCCGCAGGCCAAACCCACGCCGCCAGTTTCGATTGCTCTCAAGCGAAATCACCGGATGAGATCGCCATTTGCAACAATCCCGAGCTGTCCGCCCTGGACAGCGAAATGGGCGGACTTTGGTATGCCTACAATTTGCTGCCGTTCCTGATGGGTGAAAGCGGCAACCGCCGTGACGAGGCGGTCGCCTTCTTGCAAACGCGCGGCCAGTGCGGATCAGACGTATCCTGCCTGACGCAGGCCTATCGAAGTCGCATCGCCACCTTGCAGCAGGATCTGCAATCGGGCATTCACGAGCTTTGCCAAGACTAGGCGCGCTACCGGAGCATCCCAAGGCAAGCCAGTATTTGGCTTGCTATTCCGCAAGTTGAGTTGGATTCACACCATGTGCCGTTGGGTCGCCTATACAGGCACACCTATTTTTCTTGATTCACTGGTTTCCACGCCGGTCCATTCCCTGATTCGCCAGAGCCTGCATGCCAACGAGGCCAAGGTCGAAACCAACGGCGATGGCTTCGGTCTGGGTTGGTACGGCCATCACGCGGAACCGGGCATCTATCGCGATATCCTGCCAGCCTGGAGCGACGATAATCTTCGTAGCCTATGTCAGCAGATCCAGTCCCGCCTGTTTTTCGCCCATGTCCGAGCGTCGACGGGAACCGCCACCAGCCGGCAAAATTGCCATCCCTTCGCGATCGGCAAATGGCTGTTCATGCATAACGGCCAGATCGGCGGCTATGCCTCGCTGCGGCGCAAGATAGAGGCCCGGATCCCGGACGAGATCTATCACTATCGCCTGGGCGCCACCGACAGTGAGGCGATGTTCATGATCCTGTTCGCCCATGGCCTGGACAGTGATCCGGTGTGCGCGGTCGCGCAGACCCTGTCGGAAATCGATGCGTTGCGACGAGCAAGCGGGATTGACGAAGCCCTACGGTTCACCGCCACCCTTAGCGACGGCGAAACCATCTATGCCTTTCGCTACGCCACCGACAAGTTTGCGCCCTCGCTATACTACCGTTGCGACGCGCCGCGCAGTTGCACCATCGTATCCGAACCGCCAGACCTGGAGCACGACAGTTGGATCGAGGTCCCGCGCAGGCACTTGCTGATCGCGCGGCCGGGCAAGGCCGCTACGCTTCAACCCTTTGAGCTAGACGGCGGTTCGGGGAGCTGACGGGCGGTCAGGCCGACGCCTGGGTGCAATCCTCCCAGGTCTGGGTTGGCGTTTCGATCCGGGCTGTACCCTGATGCTCCCAGAAGAGATAGGTTCCGTCCGTATAGCGAACGCCCGAGCCAGAAATCGCCTGTGGCAGCGTTACCGCGACACCATCGGGAAACTCAACGAGTACCGATGCATCCATGAATCGAACGGGTATCATCTGCCCGTCGCAATCCCAAGTTACTGTCGGCTGGTTGCTGGCGTCGGCCGCTTCTACGCCTTCGTTGATTGCCTCTTCCTGCTCGGCGGTCGGCAGCGTGGTCGATTGACTGGCGCAAGCCGCCAGGCCCAACGAGACAGCAACACCTAAGAGCGCCAACCTTACCGGCCTGTATCCAAGATTAGATTCGCAACTGGTCACCATGATTTCCCCCAATGTGATTCTTGCTGGCACTTCGCCAATTTTGGCTGAGCGCAGGTACCTTGTGCAACACTCAGATCGTACTGTTGCCCAAAGAGCGTGAGATCGCCGTGGGGCCGTCGCAACGCATGGATCATGCAGCAATCTTTGGTGTCAATAGATCTTGTCGTTGCCTGCCATATGATGTCGATCGCAAGCTGCGGAACAGCAAGGCGAACGGGAGAGCCAATGACAAGAGACCCACGCTACGACATTCTGTTCGAACCGGTCGCCATCGGACCCGTAAAGACGAAGAACCGGTTCTATCAGGTGCCCCATTGCAACGGTATGGGCCATCTGCGGCCGCAAACCTTGGCAGCAATGCGTGGAATCAAGGCCGAGGGCGGCTGGGGCGTCGTTTGTACCGAGGAAGTCGAGATTCACCCGACATCCGATTTGGCCCCCGCCGTCGAGGGGCGAATTTGGGACGATCGGGATATCGGCGCCCTGCGGCTGACCACGGACGCCATTCATGAGCATGGCGCCCTTGCGGGCATCGAACTCGTCCATAACGGATTTCACGCCCCGAACCGCGATACCAGGCTGCCGCCGCTCGCCCCCAGCGCCATGCCGGTATCGTCGTTCGACCCGGTGCAGGCGCGGGCGATGGATCTCACTGATATTCGCACGCTTCGCCGCTGGTACCGCGACGCCGCCGTGCGCGCGAAGAAGGCCGGCTTCGACCTTGTTTATGTCTACGCGGGGCATAGCATGTCCGTGCTAATGCATTTCCTACAACGGCGGTTCAATCACCGCAGCGATGACTATGGCGGCAGCTTGCAGAACCGCGTGCGGCTGCTGCGTGAGGTAGTAGAGGACACCAAGGACGCGGTCGGCGATAGTTGCGCAGTTGCCGTTCGCTTGGCAGTCGACGAATTGATGGGCAACGACGGTATCTCGGCCGACAACGAAGGCGGCGAGATTATCGGCCTGCTTGCCGAGCTGCCCGATCTTTGGGATGTCAATGTCAGCGGCTGGGCCAACGATTCAGCCTCGGCACGCTTCGAGCCCTATGAAGGCTATCAGGATCGATACACGTCGTTCGTCAAGTCCATGACGAGCAAGCCCGTTGTGGGGGTCGGGCGCTTCACCTCGCCGGATGCCATGGTTGCACGCATCAAACGCGGTGACATCGATCTTATCGGCGCCGCCCGCCCGTCCATCGCGGACCCCTTTTTGCCAAACAAGATCCGGGACGGACGGATCGACGAGATCCGGGAATGTATCGGCTGCAACATCTGCGTCAGTGGCGACAATCTATGCGTCCCGATCCGCTGTACCCAAAACCCGACCATGGGCGAGGAATGGCGGCGCGGCTGGCATCCGGAGAAAATCGCTGCGGGCGGGTCGGGCGAGAAGGTCTTGGTCGTCGGCGGCGGTCCAGCGGGCCTGGAATGTAGCCTGCAGCTAGCTAAGCGCGGCTATCACGTCACACTATCGGAGTCTCGAAAGGAGCTTGGCGGCCGCTTGATCGGTGAGAGCCGTCTGCCTGGCTTTTCCAGCTACATGCGGGTGCGCGACCATCGAGAGACCCAATTGCGCCGGATGGCCAATGTGGACATCTATCTCGATAGCGCTGTCGACGCCGACGCGATGCTGGATTTCGGCTTTCCCCATATCATTCTGGCTACCGGCTCGTCTTGGCGTAGGGATGGTACCGGGCGCAAGCGGCAGCGCGAGATCGAGGGCCTTAACGAGACTGGTGTCTATACGCCCGACGATTTGATGGAAGGCAAGGTCCCGCATGGCCGCGTGCTGATCTTCGACGACGATCATTACTATATGGGTGGCGCGCTTGCCGAGATGCTCGCCGGCGACGGAAGCGATGTGACGTTGGTCACCCGGGCGCCAATGGCCTCGGCCTGGACCGAACACACGCTGGAACAGCATCGCATTCAAACAAGGCTTTTGACCAAGAATGTCCGGATCGTAGCCAACCATGCGGTGAATTCCATTGCAAAGGACGTCGCGACTGCCAGTTGCGTATTCACAGACCGGACGAAAACTATCCCCGCGGATGCAATCGTCTTGGTGACGGCGCGTGACCCCAGCGATGACCTGCAACGGGCACTCGCTGCTAGACAGAGCGATTGGCGGACAGCGGGCATTAAGTCGGTCACGGCGATAGGCGACTGCCTGGCCCCCGGTACCGTCGCGTCAGCCGTCTATCTCGGCCATCTCGCAGCCCGCAACCTAGGAGGTGAGTCTTGGGACCTTGCGCTCCATCGACGAGAGAGACCAACTGGATGAGAGGCACACCGTCAGGCTTCGAAAAAGCCGATTCTCTTGCTGTCTTCTTCTAGTTTTTGCCAAAAATCCGGCACGATGGCTCTGAAGTTCACCTTGAACAGCTGCCAGTCCAGGTCCGGGCGCACCTTATGGGCGTTAGCAAGATCTCGTGCGGCCTCTTCTTCTCGACCTTGCCGGCAATGAATGAAGGCGGCGAACAAAAATGCCAACGGCGCGATGAAGTGTCCAGGCTGCGAACGTCGGAAAAACTCCAACGCCGTTTCGTCTTCATCCAGGAAGTAGTTACACAGCCCAGTAACAAAAGCCCGCATACGCGAGAATTGGTCTTTTGGGCTGAGGTGCGTTGACTTGTTCGCCGCCTGCAATGCCTCCGCAGCTCGACCAGCCCAAATGAGGACCGATGCCAGCTGCAGATAGCCCAGCGAGAAACTGGGGTTCAGCTCGACGGCTTCGTGGGCTTCGACAAGCGCCTTCTCGTGCATACCCATCATCGAGTACACCCGCCCGAGCGCAGACCGTGCGATGCTACTACCCTCGTCGCTCTCAACAGCCCGGCGCGCCAATTCGAGCGCCCTGCCAAGGACTTCATCCGGCGATTGGCCCGGCACCAAGAAGAGGCTTCTGAGCTCAAGCATAGAAAGGGCGGCAAGAGCGGCGGCAAAGTTGGGATCGATGCCGAGCGCCCTTACCAGATGCTGTCGCGCCGTTTCAGAATCCTGCTTGGTCCGGCGCATGAAGAGAGCCATGGCCTGCTGGTACAACTCCCAGGCGCTATAGCTGCTACGTTTGCGCTTGGCGAGTTGTCGCTGGTGTCTCTTCAACTGGGTATCGATGTTGGCGACAACGGATTCCGCGATTTCATCAAGTACGGCGAAGATGTCATCGGCCGTCCCGTCATAACGCTGTGTCCAGATATCGTGGCCGTCGGAGGCATCGAGAAGTTCGGCGGTAACGCGCAGCCGATCACCGTTGGCGCGCACGGTTCCATCGACTAGGTAGTGAACCCCTAGTTCCCGGCCGACCGTGACGGGATCGACCGGCTTGCCCTTGTAAATGAATGACGAACTACGGGCGATCACCGTCAGCCAATCGACCCGCGACAGTTCGGTGATGACTTCCAGCGAAACGCCGTCGGCGATGAAGTCCCGTTCGTCGTCGGCGCCCAAATATTCAAAAGGAAGAACGGCGATCGAAGGATGTTCGGGCAGCGGGGGAGAGTCTTCGCGCGCTGCGAGATTTTGCCCCGAGGGCTCAGCGCTCCGCCTTGGTGTCGGCCGAACACCTGTCGAAGAAGAGGCCTGGCCATCGGATGGCGATACCGGCTCGGAGCGCAACAGAGGGCCATATTTGGGCCAATCAAGATCGAGATGCCGCAAACAGAGCTTAAGGTTGAATGCCGCATATAGAAAAGCCAGGCGGCGATGACCCGGATCGAGACGCTTGTTGGCAAAGTTCAGGCCCGCCCCGACCCGCGCAAGCAGATATTGGCTTTCCATATAGGATTGACGGTTGGGCTCATGTCGATCGATCCAGCTATAGATCTCGCCGCGCATCGTGCCGATGATTTCCGCCAGCCCAAGATCGTCGGCCCGCAGTTCATTGCGCAACCCCGTCGGGTGATGCCGCCGCAGATTTTCCTGGATGGTCGCCCAGTAGACTGGGTCAGAGGTATCCCGCGTGGCCAGCAAATGGGCTATCTCGAAATACGCGTGATCGTAAAACAAATACTGATTGGGCTCGTACATGGCCAAATCGATAAGCGAGTAGCTCGCCTCCTCAGACGGCCAGTCGAGTACCAGAACGTTGTTTCCGTGCAAGTCGCCGTGACTGCTTCCGGTCACAGCCCTCAGCGTCGCCTCGCCTGGCAGCGACACCGGCGCAATCGCAAACGCCATTGGATTGGGATACCATTTGCCATCGAACGTGAAGCTGGGTTCGTCAGGCGCAATTCCGCAAACATCGGGCAGGAACCCGTAAAGGCGGCTGGTCTTCGGCTCAATACGATGCTGCAGCCAGCCCTTAAGCAATTCCTGCGGTGTGCGTAGCCCGGCGGACAGCGCATAGCGACGGTTCCATCGCTCTAGCAAGCCCGACGACAAATCCCGAACGACGGAAACTTGTCGATCAAATGGACAGTCCAACCAAGGAACGACGTACTCCACTCCGCCGCCTGCGATGGTCGATATCAAGGCGACCTTATCGCCTTGAAACGTGGCATGTACGAGTTTCTGGATATGCTTGGCGGCATAGTCTGGCTCGGCCTCAATCGCCCGCTGGTGGCGTTCGAACTCCTTCTCTTCCGACTGATCCTTTTCTTCGATGGTGTCGAACTTCAAGATGGCCTGGCCGGTATACTCGCTGCTCGTCAGGTCCGCGGTGTAGACGAACGCCCCCGATCTGCCGCCGCTTAGCTTTCGCTGCAGGTAGATGTCGCCGGTGACACCCCATTCGTCCCGGATGGCAGGCAGCAGCGACGCGTAAGCGTCCGGCCACGCCAAGCCTGTCGATTGAGCATCATGCTCGCCGTTCAATTCGCTCTCTCCGGCATTTCAGGGAGGTCCCTTTTCTGATCGCATATCCGGATACCACAAATATTGCCCAGACTCCCCATAACGAGAAGGGGCCAAATCTAGGGCTAGAACTGCTAAAAGAAAGCGAACCTGCATCGTACTTTAACGCCCGAGGACCAAGCTTGCCGATATCGTCCACATCACAGCGGCAATCACAAAATCCAGAATGCGCCAAGCAGAAGGTGTGGCGAACAATGGACGCAGCAAACGAGCGCCGTAACCAAGTGAGAAAAAGAATACAAAAGAGGCGGTCATCGCACCAATCGCAAAGATCGCCCTTTGGCCCTCGTATTGCGTCGAAATCGATCCCAATAAAACAACGGTGTCTAGGTAGACATGCGGGTTTAGCCAGGTCAGAGCCAGACATGTTACGGCCGTCGGCAGCAGAGGTGCCGACCCTCCCGAGGCTGACAGCAACGCACCATCGTTCTTTAGCGCGGAGCGAAACCGCAGTAGGCCATAGACGAACAGAAATGCTGCCCCGCCATAGCGCAGCGCCGGTTCGATTAGCGGCATCGTTTCGTGGATCGCGGCAAAGCCGATCACGCCGGCAGCGATCAAGGCAGCGTCCGACAGGCCGCAAATCAGACAAACAACAAACACATGGCGTACCAGCAGCCCCTGGCGGAGTACGAAGGCGTTCTGCGCACCGATCGCCAAGATGAGGCCAAGGCTCAAGAGAAAGCCCGATACCAATGCAGACAACATTCAATGTCCTAGCAAGGCGACAGAGTTGGCCGAATAGGAAAACGAGCTTGAAAGAGAGCTATTTGGTATCGACTGGCTTCGGCGGTTCCGGGGGTGGAGGCAGAGGAAAGCTGCGCACTACTGCCGTCGGATAGGTCGGCGGCCGGCCGCTCCAAAGCACTGCGCCCGCACCGTCGAAAGCCCAATGGCCCGAGCCGCGCATTGGGATGCCCGCATCGGAAACCACGGATTGGCCGGAGCCCATATCAAGGAGCACATTGCCATCGACGCCGCGAAAATTGCCGGCCATCAATTGGCCGTCTTGGCTTACTGTTACGCGGCTGGGGATTGTGCCTTCTTCCGATAGCGGGCCGTTCGTTGTGATGAGACGGCTCCGCATGCCCGCCTGCTCGGTAACATAAACCACCCCATCGGCGTCGAGCGACCAAATGCTGCCATCGGCCAGAAAGCCAAGCTGAACGATGTCGGCCTCGTGGATTTCCGTCGAAGTGACCTCGCGCGGCACATCACCCAATTCCAAAAGTCGCAGCCTGTTTGGCGCAGCTGCCTCGTCGTCGCCTGCCCTATCGGCGATTGCTAGCAGCGATCCAGATGTATCGAGAGCCAGGGCCTCAACCGGTCCGTCGTAGATCGTCTGCGGCGAGGTGTCATCGGGCGACTGCCAGAGTTGAACCGCGGTGGCACAGGCGGTAGCGAACTGATCGGTGAGTGCCGCAACAGCGATCTCGGTGCAGCCGCCGACGGGCAAATCCACCGGCGGACGATCCGGATCGCCGGCCCAGGCGTAAAGACCGCCCAGGGTACCGCCCGCCCCTTCCCGGTCGTCCCAGGAGGGGCTGCGTGCGATCAGCACGATGTCTCCAATAAAGGCCAGATCGCGAACACAGCAGCCCTCCGGCATGGCGCCGAATACAAAGCCGTCCACTACCTGGCCGGGAAAGTCAACGAGTTCGACGGAGTTGGGGCCTGCGACGGCAATACGGCTGGCGTCCGACGCGACCGCCACGACGGCAGGCTGCTCGATCAGGTCGAGAGCGGTTTCCGGCTCCCACTGCCCTAAACCGAAGCGAGGCCACAGGCACGTTGCTGCAACAAACAGTGCAGCCGCTAGAACCCAGCTATCGCTGCAGCGGGTCTGGGCCATACGCATTGGATTCACGCTGCCCTTCTTTGATCCCGAGATAATAGAGGGCGTAAAGACCGATCGCGAGCACGATCAGGTTGATAATCCAACCGAAGAAATTCGGGGCAACATAGGTGATATCGCCGATGCTAGCGGAATAGTAGGTCAACCCTGTGAGCCGTAGAAGCGAGGCGACCAGAGACGGCAAGATGAAGACCGCCGCCATCGGCATCGCCGCCTCGCCATGGTCGTGAAGCCGTTTTACCATCAAGGCAAGGGCGGGATAGATCACCGCCAAATTGACGATCAACTGGGCCAGCCATGCGGGCAAGAACAGAAGAAGAATGAAGGAGCCGACGATCGAAGCGACGATCAGCACGAGAATACCGATCCAGAAGGGCTGCCGATTGATCCTTCCGTCAAAGTCCGTGAACAAGGCCCGAAAATCCATTCCCACCTCCCGACGTTAAAGTGTGTCAGCGAAATCTGGCGTGCTAGTGACGATACGCTCGCCCCAGTCCAGAAAGCACAGCGGCTTGCACATACCTAAACACAGCCGCGACCGCAGGACGAACATTTCCGGTTGACCCACTCCGGCACCCCCTAAGTGGCCGGCCGTTTCTTGTTCCGGGCCCGCCGAATACGGTCGGCGAACGAGGCCTCGACCAGTAGATTTCCCTCATGTCCGATCGTCTCGTCGACAAGGGCGTATACCGTACCGCCGCAATTGCGCCAGCGCATGCAAAACGACAAATCCTCCGAGATGTAGTCGCCGCTATCCTCGTACATGATGCAATTGAAGAAGCCGTAGACCGGATAGCCGTAGCCTTTCAGTGTGGTCGCTTTGGCCTCGCCGGCTTGAAGCATGGCGTCGAATACCTCGCGGCGGATCAACATCAGACCCGTTCCAAGGGCTTTTACCTCGACGAACCCGTCATCCGGGTTAAGATCCCTGACCTGACCGTCAAGCGCGACGTTGAAACTGTCGCTGAGGCCGATCGCGCGCCTTACATCGATCTTGTTCTCATACTTGATCAACTCGCCGATCGTGCGGTTGATGTTCTTACTGTTGAAAGTGCGCTTGGGCGCCGCTACTGCGATCAGCGGCTTGTCGTAAGCCAGCATGCGCTGGAACATGCCGGCGCTAAAGGACATGTCGGCGTCGACAAAGGCGAGATGCGTGAAGTCTTTTCGAGTCAGAAAATCCGACGCCAGAACGTTCCGCGCCCGCATCACGTCGGCCAAGTCGACGGTCGAGACATCTGTTTCGATGCCGGCCTTGGTCATTGAAACCACCGTATGCATGATGGATCGATACGCGCACGCCTGGATGACGCTTCGCCCCGTCGGTGTCGCGAACAAAACCTTCATCGATCAATCCCCAGTCTGCCCCCTCGAACCGGGGACGTACAGCGAAGCGTCTTAGCGGATCGAACGTATGGCGCGCAATGAACATTGGTTCAGTGTCTCGATGCGGTGACCGAGGCTCAACGTCCCCAGAATCGTCTTCTAGTCGCTCAGATCGCGACTCGACAAACAGGCCTCTTGTCGCTAATTAATATATTAATATTTGACTTAGCCCTGAAGGAGAGCGCCATGCCCACTTCTCTCAATGACGATCAACGCGCCAGTTTCGAGCGGGACGGATACATTTTCATGCGAGGGTTTTTCGACGACGAGGAAACTGACCTGCTTAGAAGTGCGATGGAGCAGGACCCCGCGATCAAAGACCACTTTTACAGTCGCGGTGATGCCGAGGGCGGTTCGACCAAGATGGCGCTGTGGAACGAACCCGGCGACAGCGTCTATGGGATGGCCGCCCGTTCTGAGAAGATGGTCGACACAATGGAGGATCTGCTTGAGGGTGAGGTTTATCACTACCACTCAAAGCTGACCGCCAAGGAACCGTACGAGGGCGGCGCCTGGGAATGGCATCAGGACTACGGCTATTGGTATCACAATGGCTGTCTGTTTCCGTACATGGCTTCCGCGATGATCGCGCTCGACCGCTCGACAAAAGACAATGGTTGCCTGCAGGTGTTACGCGGATCGCATCTGATGGGGCGGATCGAGCATGGCTTGCTGGAAGGCGAACAAGTCGGCGCCAACCTCGAACGCGTCGAGGAAGCCAAGAAGCGCCTGGACCTAGTCTATTGCGAAATGGATCCCGGGGACGTCCTGTTCTTCCACTGCAATACGCTGCACCGCTCGGATCAGAATAGGTCGCCCGACCGGCGATGGACGTTGATCTGCTGCTACAACTCAGCAAGCAACAACCCCTACAAGGATCATCACCACCCGCACTATACCAAGCTCTCGAAAGTACCCGATGAAACGATAAAGCAAGTAGGGCTGAAACTTCAGGGCCAAAGAAGCGACGAGAGTTTTCTGGCGAAGGCCACAACCTCGGAAGAACTGACCAAAAAATCGGATGCCGAGCTTGCCCGGACCTAGTGCGGAGGCCATCGACGCCGCTTTTGCAGTCGGCGTCGGCGATGCTGCCCAATGGCTGCCGTCAACGGTGATTTCGAGGGGGGCACCTCTTGCGCCTCAGGTTTACCGGTTGATCCGGCGTGCCATCGTTTCGGCACAGCTTATGCCCGGACAAATCATCAACGAGCCGGATGTCGCCGGCACGATGTCGGTCTCCAGAACGCCAGTTCGGGAGGCACTGTTGCGACTTCAGCGAGAAGGGTTGGTGGAGATTCGACCGCAAGCCGGCACGTTCGTAACGTCAATCGACTGGGCGCGCGTCGAAGAGGGCATGATCGTGCGCGAAGCATTGGAAGTGCGGGCCATCACGACGACAGTCGCCAGCCTGTCATCCGACGTGATCGATCAACTATTGGACGACACTGCCGAAATGCAAATGGCGTGCGATGCTGAAGATCTTGATCTCTTCACAACAGCGGATGATCGCTTCCATCGGCATTTGCTTAACGCGTCCGGTTATCGTCACATCCCCAGCATTATCGAGGAGGCCAACGGCCATCTAGACCGGGTTCGTTCCCTGTGCCGGCAAATGCCCCAACGAATGCCGCAAGCGATCGAAGAGCATCAGGCGATCATCGAACGGATAAAGGACCGCGACGCCACCAACAGCGCACGGGCCATGAATGCCCACCTTCAATCGTCATGGACTGTCTTGCGAAATCTCGGCAAGGCCAATGGGCTGTTGTGAAAAATGGCTGGCCGACCCGCCGTCAACCAATGGAAATCAAAAGGTAATTGGAATACCGTCCTTTATTGACTTTTCAGCAGCCTGCCCCATCGCCACGGCCGCCAGACCATCTTCGAGTGTCACCGCGGGCTCACCCTTCGAACGAACCATGTCGCGAAATGCCATGTGCTCAAAGTAGGTGGCGCCATGGTGATCGCCGATTTCCAGCAGGTGCGGGTCAACCGGTACCGTCTCAGTCGTCATCGGCAGCGTGATACCCATCCGTTTGACGGTTCCGCGTTTGCCGATGGACAGTCTTGACGAAGGGATTCCGCACTCGACTTTCCCCTCGTCCCCGGTTGCAACGATCTCCTCCTGGTCGCGGCTGGCCTCGGCAAACATGCATAGATCCAAGAGCGCGCGGGTCCCATTGGCAAAATCGACGGTGACGAAGGCATTGTCGATGACATCGGGAATGTTGCCATCGACTGCTTCGTCGAGATGGTTGACGTCCTGTGCCCCCGACCCCCACAGCCGTATCGGCTCGCTCTTGGTGATAAGGCGCATCAGATCGAAGAAGTGGCAGCATTTCTCGACCATCGTGCCACCAGACAGCGCGCCGAATCTATTCCAGGCGCCGACCTTGTCGAGGAACGGGAACCGGTGCTCACGGATCGCCAGCATGCGCAGTCGACCGGCCGCACCTTTGTCCAGTTCTTCCAACATCCGCGCGACGGGCGGCATAAAACGATACTCCATGGCCACCCAGACCGGTGCGCGGCGTCCCTTGGCTATCGTGATCACAGCCTGACAATCTTCGACCGTGCTGCACAGCGGCTTCTCGACCAACACCGGCAGGTCGGTAGCCAAAACATCTTTTAGAACAGACCTGTGCGTATGGTTCGGCGTAGCGATCACCAGGGCATCGATGTCGACCGAGCCAATCAGATCACGATAGTCGGAATACGCCGTCAAGCCGGTCGCCGCCTCGGCCTTCTGGCGCATGCCGGCGTCCGGGTCGGCGATCGCTACCACCTCGACGCCATCGAGATAAGTCAAGTTGCGTATATGCTCCTGGCCCATAGAGCCTGTTCCGATTACGCCATAGCGAAGGGTCATGGCGCCGCCCCGACAGTGTCGGAGGCCTCAAACCGATGTTTCATTCTTCGAGAACCAATCAGATCAAGAAACGAGTTGCGCGAACACCGGCCAAATCAGGCCGATCGACGGGCAATGTCAATGGAAAGCCTCGCGGATCTGGCTTGTTGCCGGAGCACGCCCCACAGTCGGTTGAGCGCCGCCCGGACTTGGTGTGATCAGTGAACCGCGATTGATCAACAAATCGGACAACGGCCCGCGCCACGTTTTGTCAGCGACCTCTGGAGAAAGACGGATCGGGCGTCCCGGTCAGGCAGGCAATGACCCATGGGTAAGAATTCGTTACGTAGTAGCCATAGACACCGTTAACAGTCATCCCATTGCACGCGTCGAGATCGCCGGCTCCGGTGAATTCATAGTCAGCACGGTAAAGCCCGTTGTATGGACCGCTTGGATTGCCGTCGCCGCCAGGTCGTTCGCCTGACCGAAGCTCGTACCCGGACACAGCCTGCCGCACGACACCAGACTCATCGCGGAAGAACGAGCCATAGATCGGAAATCCATCGGCGGCGTAGCCGATCAGCGGGGAGCCATCGGTGCCGGGCTCGTTATCGAAAAGCGCCATCGGGTTACCGTGATAGTGATACCGACCGTCCGGCTGCGTGTGACCATGATGGTCGTCTTCTGCAAATGGAGCGAAGGGCGACATTGGGTCGATGAGCCAGGGATCGTCATGAGGGCATCCGGAAAGAACATTTCCGTTCCGATCCGGCCGGCGACCGTTTGGATCGTAGCACCCCGCCGACAGGATATGCACAACAACCCCGTTGAGCAGGATGGCATCAAAGCGCCCATGGGTTAGGACTGAGGGACTCGCCGCGACTTCCGGCCTTCGGGATATGGTGAAGGAACTGCCAATCTCCGCGACGGGCGTCGCGAAATTCCGATCGGACCCGCCCCCGAAATCGTGGTTGGGAATGCTGTTGGACCGGATTGTACAAGACGCGTCGTCGGCCATTACGATGACGGCACCATCGAAGGCGCGACCTTGTTGAAGGTCTGAGACCTCGGACGTATAGCTCAGCGCATAGTCGGCACAATCCGGCGACATGTCCGTCAGGATGGCACCGGTAATGTCAACGCGGTCCGGATCGTTTTCGGCCGCTTCGAGGATCTCCGTGACGCTTTGGGCACCTGCAACCTCCGCCAAGGAGAAACACCCGATCAATCCGCAGCCAATGGCAAGCGCCCAAACTCGATACGCCATGATGTCTTAACCCTCCGACAACCTGTCATGTAGACTAAACCTATGGCCATTGATCGGTAAGTGAAGCGGCACCGGGTGATCTAACACGGCGCCGCCACTCCTGATGGGGAATGCCGGATCGACTCAGGCGAAGCTAAGCGCCGCCGCGCGACCGGATAACTTGGCCAGTGATCCACGCTGCATCATCGGAGGCCAGAAAGGCCACCAGTCGGGCGGCATCCTCCGGTTGGCCCAGTCTTCCCATCGGTGCCGTCGCGAGCAAGGTGCGCTCAAGATTCGGGTCGATCCAACCGGTGTCCGTGGCACCGGGATCAACCGCGTTTACGGTGATGCCCTTGTCAGCTAGGGCAGCGCTCAGGCTTGTAGTAAGCGCGTCGACGGCCCCTTTCGTGGCGGCATAGGCCAGTTCGTTCGGCATTGGCGTGACACCCTGCCCCGAGGTCAGGTTAACGATCCGCCCACCGGTCGGCTGATCGAATTGACGGGCAAACTCGGCACTAAGGAGCGAGACCGCACGTAAGTTGACCGCATAGTGCGCATCCAACGTCGCCGCATCCAACCGGTCGATCCCGCCCGGGATCGAGTAGGCGGCATTGTTAACCAGAACATGGACAGTCCCTAACGCCTGCCGCGTCTTATGAAAAAGTTCAGCCGCCCCGTCGGGCCGGGAAAGATCGATATCGAAACTGACAACGCGTACGCTGTCGGTGCCGATCTCGGCTGCCATCGCATCGATATTGCAATCGGTGGCGTCGTACCAGCTTTGCGTGCGATCGTAGGCCCGATGTCGCGCTAGGCAAAGGTTCGCACCATCGGCAGCCAAAGCACGAGCAATCGCGAAACCCAGACCCCTCCTACGCGAAGCGCCTGTGACGATCGCAGTGCGGCCCTCCAGTGTTGGCATGCCATCCCCTATCGAGTGGCGTTTCGGATGCTCACGCTGCCTGCGGAATGGGCACCCATGCATGACCATACAGCCAATAAATGCGCAGGCGATCGCTGAATTCGCGCAACCAGATCTCCCAACCGGACCGATATCGCGATATGACTAAGATATCGATGGTCTCCGCCGATCAAAAGGAAGTAATGCCTATGTTTGTTGCGATCCGAAAGTACAAGTCAGCTGGGCCTGCAGCCGAGATCGAGGATGCCGTGCGCCGTGAACTCGTGCCGGTGCTGAAGCAGGATCCGGGCTTCAGAGGGTTCTACATGATCGACGGTGGCGACAATACAATCGTCTCGGTCAGCGTCTTCGAAACAGAGGCGGCCGCGCGCCGGTCGAACGACCAAGCCGAGGAAGCTCGATCGAAATTCTCTCATTTGCTGCCAAATGAGCCAGAATTGGTCGTCGGTAGCGCCGATATCGTCGAAACCGGACACTAGACACGGGCCGTATCTGCTTAGCTGGCAACACCAAGTAGCTTTGGCAGTTCCTTCAACGACGCGATCTCCGCATCCGGGCCCGCAGGCAGTTTGTCCTCCTGAAGCCCCAGCCGATTGCACCAGCATGCGGCAAATCCGAAATGGGCGGCGCCGGCAATGTCCCAACCGTTGCTGGACACGAAACAGATGCGCTCGGCTGGTACTTGAAGACCGGTCACCGCTATTTCGTAGGCGGCCGGCGCCGGCTTGTGAACACCCACCTTCTCAACAGACCAGACGGCGTCAAATACGGAACCGAGCCCCGCAGACTCGACGGCCGCTAGGACCATCTTAGGCGACCCGTTCGAGAGGATCGCGGTAGACATGCCCGCTGCACGCAAGGCCGCTATCGCGCCCCGCGCCTCCGGATAGGCAGCCAGAGTCATATAGAGATCGAGCAGCCTTGTGCGGAGTTCGGCATCGTTGATCGCAAAGCTTGCTAACGCGAAGTCAAGCGCGCGTGTCGTCGTTTCCCAGAGATCTAGATGAACCCCCATCGCGTCGGAGAGCCAGGCGTATTCCAGCTGTTTTTGGCGCCACAGCGCCGAAACACTTTGAGCCTGCTCGCCGAGCGCCTGCCCGCCTCTTTGGACTGCCGAATGGACGTCGAATAACGTGCCATAGGCATCAAAGACGCAGGCGGAAATGTTCGCGAAGGATGCGCGGTTCATTGGGTTGTCCTTTGCCTCTTCAAAAGTTCGGAACAGCAGTCCGCAGCGTGAGTCAATGCAAATGCTTGTACCGGGCTACGAGATCAACGTTTCAGAAGCCAAAATTGCGCAATGGCTCCAAAAGCGGCGATGACAACACAGAGCACCGAAAGGCCTGCAAACCCCGCATCGACGGCCTGGCGGAGCGCCATCTCGACCGAACTCGCGGTTTCGTCATCGAACTGCCCCAACAGGGCCTGCAGTTGAGCGCTGCTCGCATGGAGGCCGGCGCTGACGTCTTCGATAGGCACCTGCCGGGTCGCGTTCGCCGCGGCCAGGCCGTCCTGCAGGGTCGATTGAGATCTTGCAGCTGAAACCAAACCGCCGACCGAGACGCCAACCGTTGCCCCCAGAAAAGTAAAGGTTGTCAGCAGACCCGCGCCCTGGCCCGTTTTGTCGGCGGGAAGCGTCGCGAGGCCGATTCCGGAGAAGACCGGGACCGTCAATCCAAGGCCAACCCCGCAAAACACAAGAGCGACTTCCAACCCAACAACGCCCGTGCTGCCAGTCCCCAGACTTAGAAGAACCGAGCCCAAGCAAATCAGGGCCATGCCCGACGTGACCACCAAGCGCGCGCCCCAACGAGCGATCACTCGATGCACCAGCAATGAAACCACGAACATCATTATTGTGAGAGCGATCAGAGTTACGCCCGCCCGCTCCGGGCTGTCATCGAAGGTCAGGGTGTTTTGCAGGTAGAGACTGGCAAAATACAAAATCGCGTAGATCAAAAAAAACGTGCAGAGGATGCCAAGTGTCGCCGCAACGAAATGTCGGTGGCGAAAAAGATCCAGATCCAAAAATGGACTGCTTTGCCGCCTCTCACGCAAAAGCAACAGAGCCAAGGACAAGATGGCGATCAGTAGCGGTGCAAGCGTCAACGCCGACAGCCATCCCAGCTGCTCGGCATGCGTGATAGCAAAGGTGAACGTACCCATTGCCGCGGCGAGCAAAGCGAACCCGAAATAGTCCCTGCCATCCGAGGCCTGTCTTGAGTGGGTCTCCAATTTTCCGCGTAAGGCGGATAGAGTGATCACAAACGACAGGGCGGCGATGGCCAAACTAACCCAGAAAACCGAACGCCAGCCCTCATAGTGGGTTAACAGGCCGCCGACAATCGGCCCGACACCTAGGCCGAGCCCAAGAAACCCGCTCCAAATCCCGGCGGCTACTTGGCGCTGTTCCTGCGGAAATGTCGCCTTAACGAGCGCGAGCGACATCGGCAACAACAGAGCACCAGCCAAGCCCTGAACGGCACGACCTACGAGGACAATAGAGGCCGCGCCAGCCACAGCGATCAAGACGTAAGCGGCCATAAAGCACAGCGCGCCGGCCAAGAAGACCCGACCATGGCCGAAGAAATCGCCGATCCGACCGGCCGCCGCCAAAAAGATCGCACCGACCAAGAAATAGATCGTCACGATCCATTGCAGCATCGTGGGGCCGATATCGAGTTCATGGCGAATCTCGGGGACGGCCGTGATCAAGGCGGTACCGTTCATGGTCAGGCTGAAGACGCCTAGACAGGCTCCAGCCATAACTACCCATCGATTGGCACCACCGCTGGCGGGTAGCGTCGTGTCCATTCCCATTCCAGCCATTTCATCGAGGCCGCAACAGCGACTCTAGCACAGCTGCCGTGTCACAACGGCGACCACTCTGTGATCCACACCTTTACCGCGCGGGTTTACGGACAATTGACACATTGCGCGTCATAATAGCGAGACTTGGTGGTCGATTGATCCAGGACGCAGTCAACAACCCACGTTGATACGGGAGGACAAGATGGGCCTTTTCTATCCATTCACGGTGCAATTGAGCGATGGCGAAACCACGGTGGTCCATCTGGCCACGGCTGTGAACGCCCAACGGTTTCCCGAGATCCGCGACAGCATTATCGACGGCACCTTCCATCGGTTTAGGCACCCCAAGACAGGGGCACCTTTCACTGTAGAGGCGCCGTTCATGTATACGGATATGGGCCGGAACACGTTCTTCGCCGTGCACCCTCCCAAATCCCGCTTTGCCTGGATTGACGATTCCGACCGGCTGGAAGACGAGCTGCAGAAGGTCCCTGCATCCCTTTCGGCCTATGAAGATCGACACGCACGGGTGGTCTACGGCCTTGGCGAATTGCGCGAGAAGCTGATCGCCCAGGATGCTGGGCTCGATGACAGGGTTGTTGAGTTACTCAAGGTATTCTTGATCCACGAACACCCCTTCTTGATCCAGCGGCCACGCCTAAGGCTGATGCTTAACGGCACCGATGAGGAGAAAGTCGGTTTCGTTGCTGCCTTCGATCACGATAAAGATGCGTTCGAGGTCTCGATGCCGCGCGATATCGCGGATGAGTTGGTAGAGGATGAAGACGGCCTCAAGAATTGGGTTCGGCGCAATCACACGCGCAGCAACATGTTCGACGACAGCCGCGAGCGCTGGGTCAATTTCTGGCGCTGGTCGCCGAGCCTCAGCGCCATACGCACGCTGAGGGAAATGGCAAAACTTGCGCTAGATGGCGGCGTTGTGCCGCTCGAAAGCGCCCGTTTCAAAAACATGCTCAGCACCTTGCCGCGCGGCAAGCGCCTCCCCTCCTCCGCCAAGCGCGACCTGCGTGAGTTGCACCGCTACGCCAAGCGCAAGGGCGAGGCGAAGCTCGAAGACACACTGTTCGAAATCCGCTTCGGGATCGAGCTTGAGGATGATTGGGCCTTCAACAATGACCCGGACGACATCGATACCCTCTGGTCACTGTTGAAGGATCTGCCTGACAGCAATGTGGAGGGCAATGCCGCCCTGAAGAGCCTCAACCTCGCCGAGGGGCAAGGCGGCGGCTGGTATGAGCCTTGGACCGGCGATGTCCATATCGGCGAGACGATGCTGCGCAACACCGAACGGTTCGAGGACGTGGTGCGCCACGAAGTCGGCCACGCCGTCCACGAGAAACAAAAGGCTGAGATCGATCCCTGGCTGGACCAGGAATTCGGCTGGCAGATGTACGACCCGACCAACGCCGGCGTCGATGCTTGGGTCGATCGAATGGGTGGTTGGGGGGCCCTGTCGAGTGGCCAGCGTCGGGATGTACGCGCGTTCTTGAGGACCGCGCTTGGCGGCGGCAGCAGTTGGAACCCAGGGCCGGAGCCATCGGCGCCTGCCGGCCATCCGTGGAACGAACCAGGCTTCGGTCCGCGCCTTGCCTACGAACGATCCGGCGCGAATTGGTATCGCAACAACCGCAGTTGGTTCAGGGTCGGCGACCGCGCCTTCTTCCTGAATTTCTGGTATCGGAAGCTAATGACGGTCAATACGGCGACGTTAGACCTCATCAATACGGGCATGCCCAGCAACTATGCCGCCATGTCGCCGTTCGAGTTCTTTGCCGAGCTTTACGCGCTCTATTACGACCTCGACGACCGACAACGGCCCAACATTCCGGCGGACGCCATGGTCTGGCTCGATGCCAATATTGGCAGCGCGGCAGTTGGCATGCCGGGCCACGATCTGGGGCCGGCGCATCGATCCGGCGGCGCTCGGATTCCCCGTCCTTAACAATAACTAGATTGTAGTGGCACTGCAGTTGCCCGATTGAGTTGAACTTCGTAGGCTTGTGAGAAATGATCATGGGAGCCTTAGGATGCGTGAGTTTGTTCTTGCCTTGTCGGCGGTAGCGGCTGTCGCTGTTTTGTCAACGTCGCCAGCGACAGCCGATCCGGCATGGGAGTGCCCAGGGACGTCCGAAGTCGAGATCCGTTCCTGCCTTGCCGAGACGGACTCGCGGGCCGACGGCGCGATGCAGCAAGCGTTTGGATATGCCCGCGAAGCAGCAGAGGACCTCGATAACGTGACCGAACGAAATGAGGTGGTTCCTGCACTTGAGGCGTCCCAGTTCGCCTGGGAGAATTATCGCGACAGTCAGTGCGACTATGTCGGAGCGACATACGGTGGCGGTTCAGGAACCGGGTCAGCCATATTGGCCTGTCGCATCGAACTAACGCGTGCACGTACCGATGAGTTGATGGAATTCGTAAATTGAGTTCGACCGGATCGCTCTCAATGCGATGTTCACCTTTGGCGCTGTTCTGGTAAAGAATGGACACACTTGCCGGTTCTTGTGAGCCGGCGCCATCACCACTCCAAACTCGTGGAGCGCTCAATGCCGCTTTATGGCCCCAAGCTGAACGCCGACCAGCCGTTCGACCTATACAACCTCCTTGAAGCCGGCCTCAAAGCGCATCCCGACGAGGTCGCAATCGTCTCGACCAAGAACAGCTGGACTTGGCGACAGTTGGACAAAGCGGCCGAACGCTATGCGTCGCATCTGTACGCGCGAGGCGTCAGAAAGGGCGATCGCGTAGCATCCTTGATGCCCAATCGCGATGCACTAATCGTCCACTACCTAGGCTGCATCAAGGGCGGCTATGTCGCCGTGCCGTTGAATTATCGCTACATGCCCCCTGAGATGGATCACGCCCTGTCACTGACCCAATCGAAGATCCTGCTGGCTCA
>JBCCER010000042.1:0-28674 GCA_039030175.1 Pseudomonadota bacterium | reverse complement strand
CCAGGAAGGCCACGATCGGGGCGATGTCGTCGGGCGTGCCCTTGCCCTTGACCGCCTGAAGCATCTCGACGAAATCGAACGCTTCCTTGTGCGGGCTGTCCATCACGCCCTCTGAGGCCGTAAGCCCCGGCGTCACCGCATTGACCGTGATCTTGTGGGTGCCGAGTTCGGTTGCCAGCGAGCGCGTCAGGCCGAGCACGCCACCCTTGGCCGCCACATAGGCCGCCATGTTGGGGGTGCCCGCAAAGACGGTGTTGGAGCAGATATTGACGATGCGGCCCTTGGTGCCCTCAAGGCGCATGCGGTCGGATCCCGCACGGCACATCAAGAACACGCCGTCCAGATTGACCCGCATGATCGTGCGCCAATGGTCTAAATCGACATCATCCCACGCAATGAACGGCACGATGGCAGCGTTGTTGACGAGAATGTCCGGATGGCCCGCCTTGGCCTCGACTTCGTTGAAGAAATGGCCGACGGATTCCGGGTCGCCGACATCCAGCTTCAAGGCAAAGGCACCATGACCGCACTCCGCCGCAACCGCGTTGGCGCCGTCCAGGTTCAGGTCGCCTATTACGACACGCGCCTCGTCCGCGGCCAGCCGACGGGCAATGGCTGCGCCGATACCTTGCGCCGCCCCTGTAACGATTGCGACCTTGCCTGCAAGCTTACCCATACCGATTCCCCTGTTGCGTGATTTGAGCCAATTAGACCCTGGCTTGATTGATGACCGCAAGCGCCGCATCGATCCCGGCGCCGATGTCGGCCTTGCCGCTGAGATGGTTGATGGCGCCGCCCAAGGCAGTGATCGCGACTGTCGCATAAACCGGCTCGGCCACTGGGCCCATATGACCGATGCGGATCAGCTTGCCGACCAGTGAACCGCGCCCGGCCGAGAACACAACGCCATAAAGATCGCGAGACGCCTGGCGGATCGCCTCATCTTCCAGCCCTTCCGGCACGCGCACGGTTGTGCAGGTGTCGGCCGCAATCTCCTCGCGAGCGGGCCATAAGGTGAGGCCCATCGCCTTCATGCCCTCGCGGCAGGCCCTGGCCGTCAACGCATGGCGTTCCCAGACCGCTTCTGGGCCCTCCTCTAGGTACAGATCCAGCGCGGCCTCCAACCCATTGACCTCGGCGACCGACGGGGTGAAAGGGAACTTCTCTTCTGCGCTCCAAGCCTTGCGCCAGTCGGTCATGCTGAGCATGGACGCAAACGGCGCGTTCGGGTTGGCATCGATATGGGCCCACGCCGCATCGCTGACATTGACCAGCGACAGGCCGGGTGTACCACCCAAACATTTGTTCGGGCCGGTGATGAAGACATCCGAGTTGCTGGTGATTGGGTCGACATCCATCCCGCCCCAAGACGAGACGGCGTCCACGATCGTCAGTACATTGTGCTCGCGGCATAGCGCGCCAATCTCATTGATCGGGTTGATCGTGCCAGACGGTGTGTCGTGATGGCAGACCGACAAGACGGCTATGTCGGAGCGGGTTTCCAGCATCTGTCGCACCTGCCCAGGATCGATAGCATCGTTGTACGGCACCTCGATCTCAACCACTTCCTTGCAATAGCGCGCAGCCCAATAGCCGAAGCCCTTGCCATACTCGCCGGAGGCCAAATTGAGGACCACATCGTCCGGGCCGATCAGCGATGCGGCGGCAGCTTCCAGCGCCAGTACCGGCTCGCCCTGCAAGATCAGCGGCGGCTGGTCGGTGTTCAGCGCCTTGGCGGCCTTGCGCGCGGTGCGCTCGAACACGCCCTGGAAATAAGGGTCGAAATCGTACGTAACCGTGCGGCCCAACGCCCGCAGCACGCCCGGATAGGCATCAACAGGCCCCGCGCTGAGCGTGATGATCGGCATCTTCACGTCTTGGCTCGTCATGGCCGTGTCTCCGCATGGTCGTTTAGTTTGCGCACGTAATAGTCCCAGAAGTTCGCGATCGCGCTGGGCGTGTAGATGTTGGCCTTCTTGCGCCGAACCTCGCCGCAGGATGGCCAGGCAAAGCTGAGGCCGCTTTGGGCTAGGGTGATCTGGGCGCGGCAGGCCTTTTCCAGGAAGATACCGACCAGGCAGAGTTCCTGGATTGACCGGCCGACAAAGCTAACCCCGTGGTTGCGCAGGAACACGGCGTCGGCCTCGCCCATCGCTTCGGCATGCGCCGCGCCAAGGCTCGCCGTCTCGATCAGATCGCTGGTGGCGACGAAGCGACCGGGCGGGATATCGAACCAAACGCCTTCGTTTGTCAGCGGGCGCAGCACGGACTCGGTGCAGGAAAACAGCGTTGCGAATTTCGGGTGGGTGTGCGCGACGGCATGGATTTCCGGCCGATGTTTCATCAACTCGGTATGGATCGGCCATTCTCTGTGAATCTCGCCGTCACCCTCAATCACCGAACCGTCGAAATCGATCAGGTGGAAGTCGTTCTCGGTGACCTCGTCCAAGCCGATCTGAGCTCGCTTCAGCCATATCCCGCGGCCAAATGGGTCCCGCCAGGACAGATGTCCCAAGCTCATATCGCCGTGATGCTCCCGGTGCAGGACTCGGTGTCCGAGCGCAAGCGTACGCAAGCCGGCCGTCACCTCGGTGCTTTGCTGCTGAGCAGCCCTTCCTTGAACGGTTACCATCACGCCCCCTGCCCTATTCTCACAGTTCGAGAATAGTTTTCCATATGGTAATGACGCGCGGCCGGATTGTCCATTGGATCACGCCGCCCTAAGCATGTCTGACGCTTGTTCCGCGATGGCGATGATCGCCGCATTGATGGGCCCGCTGGTGATGCTTGGGATCACTGATGCATCGACCACAAACAGATTGTCCAGCCCGTGGACTTTGAGACTGCCATCGACCACGCCATCCCCCTCCGGCCCCATGCGACAGGTGCCAACGGGATGATGATGGGTCATGGCCGCCTTGGCAATGAAGCGGTCGATATCATCGGCCCCCGTGACGCCTGGGCCAGGCAGCAATTCTTCGGCACGCCAATCGTCCAAGGGTGCTGCGTGGCCGACAGCGCGCGCCAGTTCTAGAGCCTCACGAAAAGTCTCCCGATCAGCCGGCTCCGACAGATACGCGGGATCGATGATCGGCGCGGCGTCGGGGTCCGCACTTGACAGGGTTAACCGCCCCCGGCTTTTCGGATGGCAAACACCGAACATCAGGGTATAGGCGGTACCCATCTCGAGCGGATCGAACCGTTCGGTTACCACTGGCAATACAACGCAGGCCAATACGACCCGAGGTGGACTATCGGGCGCGCCGCCGTGATACAGCAGCGATTCTGAGAGTTGATAGTTGGAGGGCGGCACGGGGCGGCGCGCGCGATAGACATTGCCCGCCGCCAACATGTGGTCGTGCAAATTGGCGCCGACGGCCGGGTTTTCGATCATGCAGTCGATACCGTGACGCTTCAGGTCGTCCGCCGCGCCTATGCCAGAGCGCATCAGGATCATCGGTGTGGCGATGGCACCCGTCGACAGAACCATACGGTCCGCCGTTAGAGTCTCGGTCGACGTACCGACACGAGCTAGCAGTTCGGTTACCCGTCCCGTCGAAATCTGCAACCGATCAGTCTGACGGCCGGTCAAAATCGTGAGGTTGCTTCGATTTTTGACATCCGGCGTCAGATAGGCGTCGGCGACGCTGAGCCGTTTGCCGTCGCGTAAGGTTAGGCTGTTGGGCGCTGCACCTTCCAAGCGTGCGCCATTGTGGTCGCCACTCGGTGGAATGCCGATGGATTGCGAGGCCGCCATGTAGGCCTCGGTGACAGGGTTCAGGCCCGTGTCGGGCAGCAGGACATCCAGCGGGCCGCGATCGCCGTGGTAGTCGCTCGCGCCGCCGGAGAACCGCTCGGATCGTTTGAAGTACGGCAACAGCGAGTCAAACGACCAACGGTCGCCGCCGGCCTCGGCCCAAGGTTCGAAATCCGCCTGATGGCCGCGGACATGGGCCATGGCGTGCAGGCAGCTCGATCCGCCAATCAGCCGGCCGCGCGGCCAGGGATGGACGCGCCCGTCCGTGTAGGGTTGCGGCACCGTTTCGTAGCACCAGTCGTAGGATCTTCCTTGTAGCAGCGGCCACATCGCTGGCTTGGCGATATCCGGGTCCGTTTCCCAGCCGCCAGCCTCGATCAGACCGACGGAGCGACCTGGGTCTTCCGAAAGACGGGCGGCCAGGACGCTGCCGGCGGTACCGGCACCGACGATCAGAATGTCGAAATGATAGGTCATGGCTCTTACTTCGCCAGGTGGCAGGCCGCTTGGATGTCGGCGGTGATACGTCGCAACTCCTGATCGTCGCTACGACAGCGCTCTACGGCGATGGGGCAGCGCGGGTGAAATCGGCAACCGGGCGGGATGTCGAATGGGCTGGGCGGCTCGCCCTCGAGTTTGCTGCCGCCGTCGCGCCGCCAAGAGCTGGCGCCCGTCGGGACTGATGCGGCGAGGGCTTTCGTGTATGGATGGCGCGGCGCGGACCAAACCGCCTCATTCGTCCCCTCCTCCACAATGCGGCCGAGATACATCACCACCACTCGATCAGCGATGCGTCGCACGACACCAAGATCGTGGGAGACGAAGAGGATGCCGATACCGCGCTCGCGACGCAGATCCAACAGCAGGTTTAAGATCTGCGCTCGAACTGAGACGTCCAGCGAGGCAACCGGTTCGTCGCAGATCAGGATGTCCGGCGCCAGGCCGAGCGCGCGGGCGATTGCCGAGCGCTGCAGCTGGCCGCCCGAGAGCTTGTGAGGCTTGCGATCCATAAGCGCCGCGTCAAGGCCGACATGGTTCATCAGTTCCGCAACCACGGATCTCTCTTGGCCGCCGGGTAGCAATCCGTTGAGCCGCAAGGGCAAGGCAATAGACCGTCCGACCGACCGGCGTGGGTTGAATGAGGCCAAAGGGTCCTGAAACACAAGCTGCACCCGGCGCCGCGTATCGGCGTCTATCTGCGCCCTGTTCGGTGACATGGGCCGTTCGCCGTAACGCGCCTCTCCGCGATCCGGGCTATCGAGGCCGGAGGCGATGCGCGCCAAGGTGCTCTTGCCGCAGCCGGACTCGCCGACAAGGCCGACGATTTCGCCTTGTTCAACCGTCAGGGCAACGCCGTCTAGGGCGGTGATGACACCGCCACCGCTGCGGAAGCGCCGTTCGGCGTCGGCAATTGACAGGGTGCTCATGGCGCGATCTCGCCCGCGCGGAAACAGGCCGTCAGCCCGTCCTGGAAAAGCGCTAACGCCGGCACCTCGGCACGGCAGCGTTCGACCGCCAGCGGGCAGCGCGGCGCGAAGGCACACGCCGATCCGTCAGCCGATGCCATCCGACCGGGAAGCTCAGGCAGACGCTCATAGCCACCGTCCGTCGAGGGCACGAAGGGCAAGGCAGCCTCGCCCAGCGCGCGACTGTAGGGGTGACCTGGATTGGAGACGAGCTGTTCCGGCCCGCGCTTTTCGACGATCCGGCCTGCATACATCACAGCGATCCGGTCGGCTACGGCGGCGGCGACGGCCAAATCGTGGGTGACCAACAGCAGCGCGACCCGTTCGACCTGGACCAAAGTGACCAGCAAATCGAGGATCTGGGCCTGCACGGTAGCGTCAAGCGCCGTTGTCGGCTCGTCCGCAAGAATGACCGACGGCTCGGCTGCCAGCGTAGCGGCAATGGCAACTCGCTGCTTCAGACCGCCGGAGAGCTGGTGCGGATAGGACACCGCCCGCGCGGCCGGATCGCCGATGCCGACACGGGAGAGCAGCGCGAGCGTCTCGTTGTGGGCAGCAGCCCGGCTCAGTCCACGGTGGTGGCGCGCCACCTCGCTGATCTGATCGCCGATGGTCAGTACCGGGTTCAGACTTCCGTTTGGGTCTTGAAAGATCATCCCAATGCGACGGCCCCGAACCCGCGACTTCGCACGCTCGCCCATCTCCAGGATCGAGTCACCGTCTAGGACCACCGAGCCCGTTACCTCGGCAGTCTTCGGCAAGAGGCCGGCAAGCGCGAGCAGACTGGCCGACTTACCGGAGCCGCTCTCGCCGATCAGGGCTAGGATCTGGCCGCGTTCTAGGTCGAGGTCGATGCCGTCGACCGCCAAATTGCCGGAGAAACGCACCCGAAGATCATACACCTGCAGCATCAGTTCAGGCCTCCCGGCTGGTGAGCAGCCGGCGGCCCATGGCATCGCCGACCAGGCTGACCGAGAGAACGGCGACCGCGACCGCCGCACCGGGGATGGCCACCAGATAGGGGGCCGAGCGCAGAACCGAACGGCCCGTCGCGACCATGCCGCCCCAACTCACTTGATTGGGGTCGCTAAGGCCCAGGAAGGCGAGCGAGGATTCGACCAGGATGGCGACGCCGACCGTGATCCCGATCAAAGCCAAGACTGGCTGCAGCGCGCCTGGCAAGACCTCGCGAAAGGCGATGCCTAACCGCGACATGCCGGCGAGCCGCGCGGCGTCAACATAATCGCGGGTCTTCAGCGACAGGATTTCGGCGCGGACAAGGCGAGCGGTCGCCGGCCAAGAGGAGATTGCGATCGCCAGAACCACATTGATGGTCGAAGCACCCAAGGCACTGACCATGGCAAGCGCGAGCAGGAATGTCGGGATCGTTTGAAACGCCTCCGTGACCCGCATAAGCACCTCGTCGGTCCAGCCGCCGATGAAGCCTGCAATGGTCCCTGCGAGGATACCGACGCCGATGGCCGCCGCCGCGGCCGCCAAACCCACCAGCAGAGAAACACGCGTGCCGTGCACCAGCCCGGCAAAGACGCTGCGGCCCAATTGATCGGTGCCGAGTGGGAATCTTGCATCAGCGAAAGGCGGTAGCAGCGGCCGGCCGACGATGTCCAGCGGGTCGCCTGGCGCAAGCCACGGTGCGACGACGGCGACCAGGACAAGCAGGACAAGTACTGCGGCTCCAAAAATGCCGCCGATTGACCAACGCCCCGTCATGCTGCCCCGCCGGCCCGCGCTCGGTCGTCGGTTACGCGGGGGTCCAGCCTTGCGTAGGTGATGTCGACCAGGAGATTGACGATGATCACCAGCAGCGTGCCGACCAGCAGAATGCCGGCAATGAGAGGTAGATCCCGCTGGGAAACGGCGTCGTAGGCCAGGCTACCCAGGCCGGGAATGGCGAAGACGGTTTCGACCACGACGCTGCCGCCCAATAGGTTGCCAGCTTGCAGGCCAAGCATGGTCACGACGGGAAGCAGGGCCGGCCTTGCCATGTGGCGTCGGACAATGCGTGTGGGTGGCAGCCCCCGCGCCTTTGCCGCGCGCACCCAATCGCTGGCTCCGGTTTCGATCATTGCGGCGCGCATCAACCGGACATAAAGGGCCATGTAGGCCAGACCCAGCACTGTAACCGGCATGACCAGATGCCAGGCAACGTCCAGCACCTGGCCGATCCAATCTTCGGGTCCATTGAACGAGGCGATGCCGCCAAGCGGCAGCCAGGCCAGCTTTACAGCAAAGACCACGATGGCGATCAGGCCGATCCAGAAGCTGGGCATGGCGTTGAGGATAAGGGCGCCCAGGGTGATGCCGGCATCCGTGGCGGTGCCTTTGCGCAGCGCCGCGATACCGCCCAGCAACGTGCCCAGACAGGCGGAAAAGGCGATCGCCGCACCCATCATCAAGATGGTGTTGGGAAGCCGCTGCAGGATTGCGACGCTGACCGGCTCGGACATGACGACCGACCAGCCGAAATCCAGCGTCACCAAGGACTCCAGATAGGCGAGGAACCGCACACCGAGGCCGGCGTCCAGGCCCCATTGCTGGCGCAAACGTTCGGCGAAGGCGGCGTCACCGCCACCTGTGGTCGCCAAATAGGCATCGACGGCGTCGCCGCCGGCCATTTCCAACAGGCCGAAGATCCCGATCGCGACGATCAGGATCACCGGGATGGCTTGCAGCAACCGCCGGCGGATGAGCGCGAGGGTTCGGCTCATCGCGGCGGCGGTGTTGCTGGATCAGTCACTCAGCCAGGTGTCCGCCCAGGACGAGGTCGCCCAACGCGGATTGCTGGCAATGTTCTGAACGTCGTCGCGAGCCACCGTAATGAAGGTAAACTCCACCAGGTTGATGATCGGCAGATCCTCCGACGCTAGGAGCTGGAAGTCATTGTACAGCGAGACCCGCTCGGCCGTATCGATCGTCTCCGACGCCGTGGCGATGATCTCGTTCATCTCCGGGCTGTCATAGCCGAATTGGTTGGCGAACGGCACGCCCGCTGGCAGACCGCCTTGGAAGAGGATCGTAGTCGAGATCGCCGGATCGTTCCGGTAGACCGGCGAGCCGACCGCCAGGTCGAAATCATGCTCGGTGTAGACGGCATTGATATGTCCGCCCGGGTCTGCCGACACGATCTCGACATCGATGCCGATCGCGCGCAGGGCCTGGCGAACATAGTCGCCGGTGGCGCGCGTCTGCTCGAACCAGGGGGCAGGCCGCAAGCGCAGGCTAAAGCGGGAGCCGTCATCGCCGCGCGGATAACCGGCCTCGTCGAGCAGGGCTTCGGCAGCGTCGGTGTCGGTTTCGTAGATCACCACATCGTCAGTGTAAAAATCCGTCGCCGTATGCGGGACGGGGCCGGTGGCGGCAGTCGCATAGCCGAGAAAGACCGTATCGACGATGAAATCGGGATCGAGCGCTTGGCGGATTGCCTGGCGCACTCGCTGATCGGCCAGTTCCGGCGTGCGATGATTGAAATCTAGGGTGATCTGGTAGGTGATGCCCTCATAGCCGCCCGGAATGACCGAAATCCCATCGATGGCGCCGATGCGCTCCAGTTCCACCAGAGGCACGGCGGAAAAGGCCGATACCTGGATGTCGCCGGTCTCCAATCCTGCCGCGATGGCCCCACGATCGGGAAAGACGCGGAAGACGATCTCGTCCAGATGCGGCTCGCCGACGCCCCAATAATCCTCGTTGCGCTCCAGCCGGTAATACTCGCCTGGACGGTGTTCGCCGAAACGGAACGGGCCGGTGCCGACTAGATCCTGATTGTGCGGGTTCTCCGCAATGTCGGTACCTTCATAGAGATGGGCCGGGATCACGCTGGTCAGCGCCGGCATGGCGTTTTCGATCAGCTGCGGCGGGGTTGGTTCGGAGAAGTTGAACACGGCCGTCAGATCGTCCGGCGTGTCGACGCTTTCCAAATTGCGGAAGACGACACGGCCGAGATTTTGCAGCGGCTTCCAGACCTCCATGGCCGAAAAGGCGACATCGGCGGAGGTGAAGGGCGTACCGTCATGCCAGGTGACATCGGGCCGTAGATTGACCGTGAATGTCAGCCCGTCGTCCGAGCCTTCCCAATCGAGCGCCAAAAGCGGGCGCAAGCCGGTCTCGTAATCCATCTCCGCCAACGGCTCGATCACCTTGCTGGCGACATAAAAGACGCCGTTAGAAGCGACGATGGCCGGGTTGAGATTGCGCGGTTCGGTGTCCGCCGCGGCGATTAGCGTGCCGCCGTCGATGGGCTCCTGAGCGCTCGCGATACCGGACAGGCCGAAACAGGCCATCGTGGCAAGAACAGCGCCGGCCAGCAGTGACTGTCGGCCCCATAAACTAAGTCGATCCATGATGTACCCCCAACTTGGCTAAAGGACAGCAGCGACCGCTTCGATCAACACATTCTATGCCTTCTACGGACACTCCCTACGGACATTTCGATGTATCTGCCTTGCAATCGCCACTCGGCATGTTTTTCACATCATGAAAATTCATATGCATGATGTGAGAGGACGATACAGGAAATCGCGCCAACAATCACCTTCGAATGACATCGGCCAGCCGAAGGATGCTTCGGCGGCCAGAACGCCCGCGAACGGCCATACACTGCTGACATTATTTGGCACGAGTGATGGTATCTAGTTGCGGAACCAGTATGAAACTCATGGCAGCTTGAGGATTTCAGGCATGGAAGCGCGCGCGTTTGACGATCCCGCCGTCGAGAGCGTTTTTGCGGGATACTCCGAACCGGTGCGGTCGAGGCTGCTGGCGTTGCGCGAGTTGATCCTCGACACGGCGGACGAAACGGACGGCGTGGGTCGGGTCGAAGAGACCCTCAAATGGGGCCAGCCGAGTTATCTGACACCGCAAACGCGCAGCGGCAGCACCATCCGTATGGATGCGGTGCAGGACGTGCCCGGCGGCTATGCGCTCTACTTCATCTGCAACACCAATCTGGTCGAGACGTTCCGCGAGATCTATCCGACCGATTTCCGCTATGGCGGCAACCGAGTCATCAGGCTGAACGTTAGTGAGCCGATCGCTGAAGCCCCGCTGCGCCACTGCATCGCCCTGGCGCTGACCTATCACAAGCGCAAACGGCTGCGCTGACGCACCGGTCGCGGCATGCAAGGCGAACGCGATCTGGACATTCGGTTTGCGCCCGTTGATCGCTCAACCTGGCCCGATCTAGAGCGCTGCATGGAGCGGCGCGGCGGCCCGCACTATTGCTGGTGCATGCTCTGGCGCCCGATGCCGTCAAAGGATCGGGGCGACAAGGCGAAGAAGAAGGCAGCGCTGATGTCGCTTGTGGATCAGGGCACCCCGGTCGGCCTTCTCGGCTATGTCGAGGACGAGCCCGTGGCCTGGTGTTCGGTCGGCCCGCGTCCTTCGTTGCGCCGCCTCGGCGACGGCGACCTGGACGACGAGCGGATTTGGAGCATCGTCTGTTTCTTCGTACACCGTCAGCGCCGTGGGCGCGGACTGACAAGCCGACTGATAGAGGCGGCGGTTGACTATGCGAAGTCAAACGGCGCGACGATAGTCGAAGCCTATCCCGTCGATCGAGACGCGACGAGTTACCGCTTCATGGGATTTGTCGACCGATTTGAGCGCGCGGGGTTTGTAGATCTCGGACAGAGAGGCACCCGACGCCATTCGATGAGGGTCGCTATACGGGAGCAGCCCAAGATCCCTGCCAAAGGCGCCACTATTTAGCCGGGAAACACCTTGGCAAGGATCTTGTGCGACCGCTGCTATTGCTCAGGAGATGTTCACGTCGATGAACATTTCGTCGTCGCCCGGCTTGCCGTTCACTTTGATGGTGATGCCGGTCCAATCACCGGATGGCAGGTTAAGAGCAGGATTGGTGTTTTCGCCCGCTATTTGATTGGCTTTATATGGATAGAGATCTCCATCGTCGCCACGATTGCCGTGAAATACTTTTGCCAGATCACGCCTTCCATCGGCCTGCAGTAGCTCAATAGCAAGGTTCTTTTCGTCATTCACATTGTCGATTGCCTCGTCGACAACGTAGATGGCTACTCCTTCATCGGGAAGCGCCCGGTCTTGCGATTTCTTTCTTCGGTACTCGACGACCACGAACTGGCCCTGGGTCATGGTTTGCGGGTTGCGAACCAGAACTATGGATCCTCCTTCGGCTGCAGGACTAAGGGAGATGTTGCTGCTGGTTTGCTCCACTATTCTTGGATCAATCCAACCGTGATACATGCGCAACATTCCGTTTGGCATGGTTGGGGTCAAGCCGCTGCCGCCCCACGAGCCGGAAGCCATCAGGCAATACATGCCTAACCCATTTGACTTACCGACGCGGCCAGTGTCGTAGTAGTCGGCCCATCGCGCGGCCAGATGTCCCCACTCGTGAGCGCAAACACCAACTTCGCAGTCTTCAGGAACCGTCAAGTAGGTCCTGACGCTCGTGCGCGGGTTCGAGACGACTTCTATGTCCTGCGGCAATTGCCATTTATGGCTCCAGATATCGCCGGCGTTCCCGGTCGCCTCGGCACCTGGACCGGCATGAACCACAAAGAGCGCGGTAATCAGACCCTCGCTGAGCGCATCGTATCCTTCGAAACTGACGCCTTGCGAAATTGCCGCCTTGATTGCATCCCGCACCAAACCTTGAGAGTTCCTCGGAAACGAGTTGCCAGTACCCGAAGCGTTGTTGGCATAAAAGGCGCTGCTTTCCGGCATTCGAAACCAGCCATGAACCTCACCGGAAACGTCGATCCCTTGGCTGGCGCCCGCGCCCGCGCCGTATCCACTTACAAGCTGATAGTACTCTCGCATACTACCTGTCAGATATTCCCCCGGATGTCCGAATAGCATCTGACGATAGAATTCGGTGTTCCGCTGCCCTGTAGCCGGTCGATCATCAAAATCGACCAGTAGCGCCAGAGTGCGAACGGTCCCTGACAACTTCTTTGGCGGACGTTCGATGAGTTGTGGCCCATCCGGCAAAGCATTGGCCGCCAGCCCGTCGTCCAGCCCAGGGAGGTTTTCGCCTCGCCTTTTCGATCTCCAATAGGCAAAAAACTCCTCGAAGGTCATTGTGTCCGGAAGTCTGCGTTGGCCCAAGAGTTCGTTGAAGCGGGCGTAAAGCTGAGCCAACAACCCAGGGTGAGGCGGCACAAAGCAACGACTGTTCTTGCATTCGCACCGAGCAGGAAAGGACTTCAATGATACTTCCATTGTGACCATCCTCGCCAAGTTCTGCATTAACTGTTGGGTCACCGTCGCCGGAACGGATAGATCGTGAAATTCCGTTCGGCGACGGTGACATCTTTCGTTTATGTCTTAGCTAGCCGCGACAGAACGCGTTCTCCGCAGCGTCGCCAGCGGCGATCACAATGCCAATGGCAGCCTTGGCGAAAAGCCCAACGCCCGGCACCGCATCGAGAATGGTACGCAGAACGACCAACGCCTGCCGCGCGCTTGGCCAGATATTGCAGAAATCGATGCCGGCCACGTCTTGCGGCCCGGCAGCGGCAGCGGCAGCTGGCGTCACCGCGTTGGCTTCAAGCGCACCTGCGAGTTGATCGATATCACCTTGAGTAATGCTGATGGTCTCAGACATTGTTCACTCCTTGTATGCCTTTTGGTCCTGAGCAGCCGCCGAAGTGGTCGGGCAGCTAGCTCACACATGGGTCGGCCACCTCAAACGCCGGTGTGGACCCAACGATCAGACGCATCCTTAACTGGCCAGGGGCCCGATCTGGACTGAGGCTAAGCTGCAGCAAAAACAATTAATGTGTTATTTGTCACTAAATACAAATATATGGTGATTTCATAAGATTTGCGACACGACCGCTCCAAGCGGAACCTCGAGCCATCCGCACAGCACCACTCGGTCGGACCCATATGCTGCGATCCAAAATGTTCTTCAAAAACAACAGTTTTCAGCCTGCGACCTTACACGCGGAGGTCAATGTGAGCCCCGGCGGATGTTGTTGTTCGCGTCGACGACAAATCGGTTAGCTACGCATTCAAAAGTTGTGCGCAATCGAAGAATACACAGAGGACCTTAGTTCGTGGACCGCTCCCGACCCACCGCCGCACTATGTCTTAAGTCAACCGATCCGCATGCCAGGCGAGATGGTCATCCATCATGCTGGCAACGAAGTAATAGGAGTGGTCGTAGCCGTCATGGAGCCGCTGGGTGAGTTCTACGCCCGCCGCGTCGCAGGCCTCACGCAGGCGCTGGGGTTTTAGTTGCTCGTAGAGGAACGGGTCGCCAGTTCCGGTGTCGGCAAAGATGTCGCCGTGCCAGCCCCGGCTGGCGAGAAGCGCGCAGGCGTCGTGCTCGGCCCAGGCGGCCTTGTCGTCGCCGAGATAGGCGGCGAAGGCCTTTTGGCCCCAAGGGACTTCGCTTGGCGCGACGATTGGGGAAAGGGCCGAGACTGTCTGGAATGTGTCCGGGTGGCGCATGGCCAGGGTCAAGGCGCCGTGCCCGCCCATGGAATGGCCCATCACGCCGCGCTTGCCCGTGTTGGGGAATTGCTCGTCGATCAGCGCCGGCAATTCTTCCGCGATATAGCTTTCCATGCGGAAATGCTTGTCCCAGGGCGCTTGGGTGGCATTGAGATAAAAACCGGCGCCCTGGCCGAGATCGTAGGCATCATCGTTCGGCACACCCTCACCCCGTGGAGAGGTGTCAGGCGCGACGACGATCAGGCCCAGCGCGGCGGCGACACGCTGGAATCCAGCCTTCACCGTGGCGTTTTCCCACGTGCAGGTCAGGCCCGAGAGGTAATAGACCACCGCGCAGGCACGCTGCTTGTTGAGGCGCGGCACATAGACCGAGAATTCCATGCGCGTGCCAGTGCTGGCGCTGTTATGGGCATAGATGCCCTGCACGCCGCCGAAGCAGGCGTGCGTGGCGATGGTTTCCATAGTGAGACGCCTTAGTCGTAGAGCACGACGGAGCGGATCGACTCGCCCTCATGCATCAGGTCGAAGCCCTTGTTGATGTCGTCCAGCGGCATGGTGTGGGTGATCATCGGATCAATCTCGATCTTGCCGTCCATGTACCAATCGACGATCTGCGGCACATCGGTGCGGCCGCGCGCACCGCCGAAGGCCGTGCCGCGCCAGACCCGGCCGGTAACGAGTTGGAACGGGCGGGTCGCGATCTCCTGCCCCGCGCCCGCAACGCCGATTATGACGGACTCGCCCCAGCCCTTATGGGCGCATTCCAGCGCCGCGCGCATGGTGTTCACATTGCCGATGCATTCGAAGCTGTAGTCGGCGCCGCCGCCGGTCAAGTCGACCAGATACGGTACCAGATCACCCTCGACCTCCGACGGGTTGACGAAATGGGTCATGCCAAAGCGCTCGCCCCATTCCTTCTTGCCGTTGTTCATGTCGACGCCGACGATCATGTTCGCGCCGACCAGCCGCAGACCCTGGATGACGTTAAGGCCAATTCCGCCCAAGCCGAAGACCACGCAGTTCGTGCCCGGCTCCACCTTCGCCGTGTTGATCACCGCGCCGATGCCCGTTGTCACGCCGCAGCCGATATAGCAAATCTTGTCGAACGGGGCGTCCTGGCGAACCTTGGCCAGCGCGATTTCCGGCAGGACCGTGTAGTTCGAGAAGGTTGAGGTGCCCATATAGTGCAGCAGCTTTTCGCCGCCGATGGAAAAGCGCGAACTACCGTCCGGCATCACGCCCTGACCCTGGGTGGTGCGGATCGCCTGGCAGAGGTTGGTCTTGGGGTGCAGGCAGTAATCGCACTCGCGACATTCCGGCGTGTAGAGCGGGATGACGTGATCGCCCGGCGACAGGCTGGTGACCCCCTCGCCAACCTCAACCACCACGCCCGCGCCTTCATGGCCCAGGATGGCTGGGAACATTCCCTCGGGGTCCGCGCCGGACAGCGTGTAGGCGTCGGTATGGCAAATGCCGGTGGCCTTGATCTCGACCATCACCTCGCCGGCGCGCGGCCCGTCCAGATCGACCTCAGTAATCTCCAGCGGTTTGCCCGCCTCAAACGCCACGGCCGCACGAGTTTTCATCAGACCCCTCCCGTCCTATCGGTGTGAATTGTGAGCGCCAGTATCGAACGCCGCTGGATCAAGTCAAGCGGGCTGGCGCACACCCAGCATTGTGCGCCCGAACCTTGACCGCTCGTATATATGCGCGTATATACGTACTCCTAGAAGGAGACTGTCTCAATGGCCGAAAAAACGGTAATCCGCACGATCAAGCGCTTTGGAAACGGTGCGATGGTGCCGATCCATCGGAGTGACCTTGCCGACCTTGAGGCTGATATCGGCTCCACCGTTCAGGTCACCCTAACCAAGGTCGACAACAACTACGAGGCGACCCGGGCGTCCGCCAAGCGGATGCGCAATCGCTTTGCCCGCACGCTCGAACTGCTCGGGCGGTGAGCACCTATATCTGGCCGGACAATCAAGCGATCCTGGATGACTTCGCGGAGTATTTCGGCGAGATCGGTCAAGAGTTACAGATCGTTTCGAAGGACGATCTACAAGCGGGATTCGATCGCGTCCGCAACGCCTTCGGCTACAAGCCCGATGCGGATGCGGCAGAACTTGCGGCTCTAATCTTCGAAAGCGTCTCCAGCCGTCACGCGCTGGTCGACGGGAACAAGCGCCTGGCCTGGCAGTCGATGGCAGTGTTTCTCGATATTAACGGCGTTTGGTTCGACGCACCAGAGAAGGCGTCATTCGAATTTGCCATGGCCGTGGTCAAGCACACGAAAACCGTTGAGGATTTGGCCGATTTTATCCGAGGCCATATCAGTACCGAGGAATCTGAAACTTCACAATAGCCTGAAACTTTCTAGTTGTTCTCGCGAGTAGATTCACCCTCTGTATCAGTCGAGCAAAAAACCTGTCATCATTGGCTGGAACTCAAGTTTTTGGCGCACAGCGACTGTTCAATTTATCAAGTCAAGGGCTTCTGGCCGAACCCACCTAGGACCAGCAAGCTACCGGAGACAGAAAATGCATCTGGGGCAGATCTCTTCGAAGTTCGTACTTTTCACACTATTAATCTTGTCAAGTGGGGCAAGCGCACAGACATCGAATGAGCGACTAGAAGAATACATCGAGGAGTTCTGGATTAATATTTACAGCAACACTGTTATTTTCCAAGCCGTTACTGAGGATACTGCACCTGCACTCTACGCGCTAAATCCTGGTCAAGAAGCACTCGTCGACGAGGCATTGCTCGCCGCATTTGTTGGTGGGATGCTTGCCGTGAGCGCTGATGCGAGACAGAGAATGCGCGACACATTTTTGGAATTGCTATCCGACGATGAGATTGCCGAAATGATTGATTTTTTCGAGGCGCCTAATGGTCGGAGTATCACCTTCGCGCATTTTTCCGCAATGCTGGAGGCGTTCGTCGATCTTCCTGCCCTCGAGCCCTATGCAAGTATAGCTGTGAACAGCAGGGGGCGACTAGAATTCGAGGAGCGAGGTCTGCGATATGAGTAGGACCGTCGCAGCCAAACAAAGACTATCTGTACAGATTGGGCAATTGACAAACCGTACCACCGTGTTGGGACCTAGGCTGCCGATCCATCAGACAACTACGTAATTGTCATGTGGCGGAGACACTAAGACCAACCCTTATCCCGCCCCCAACGTCTCCTCCACCGGCCGATAGTCCAGGTCATAGCCGAAGTACCGCGGGCCGACCAGTTCGAGGCCTTCGGGGCTGCGCCATTGGTCGTCGCATTTCATGGCGAGGGCCGCGACGCGGAGGCCGAAGCGGAGGGACTCGGTCGTGATCGGGTCGCCGGTGTCGATGTCGAGCAGCATGATCAGGTCCGGCGTGGTGACGACCGGGTCGCCGTCGCGTTCAGCGATCAGGAATTCGTTTTGAAAGGCAAGGCGCAGGGTTTGGCCGGCATGGGCGTCGACGCCCTCCAGCGTGGCCTCGCCGCGGGCGAAGCCGCCGACCGTGCGGCGCTCGACGTCCAGAACGCGGCCCTTGAACAAGGGTAGCGCGCCGAGGCGGTCCTGCATGGTCATGACTGGGTCGGCCAGCTTGGCACGGCTGCGGCGCAGGGTGCGGCCGAGATCGGCGGCAAGGCCCAAAGTGCCACGCACGATGGCGTGGCGGGCGGTCTTGCCGGACATGGGGTAGAAGGCGAGCAGCGCCGAGCCGCCCATTTCCACCGTCGCGGCTCTCGCCAAGCGCTCGGTCCATTGGTTGCTGACCGTGTCGAGCACGATGGAGTTGCCCTTGTCGTCGGCCAGGACCATGGGCGTGGCGTGGACGCCATGCAGGGTGAAGGTGACCATCTGCAACTCGGGGAAGGCGCGGCCCATGCCGTCGCCATCCACCAGCGGCAGGCCGGTCTCGGCGGCGACGATGAAAGGCGTCGTGGAGTTGAGGCCGCCCGCCTCTCCGCACAGCACGGCATCGAAAGTGACACCCATGAGCTGTTCCAGCTTGCGGAAGGCGATGACGATTTCGTCGCCCTGGGGCAGCTTTTCGGTCATCACCGTCGGCGCGCCCATCATGCAGACCGGCACGACCCACCCATCCTCCGGCACCTGGTCGACATCGACGAGGCGCACCGGGCTGTTGCGCCGGATCGCTTCCTTGGCCATCAGCTTGCCGATATGCGGGTCGCCTCCGCCGCCCGTGCCGAGGATGGCACCGCCGACGGCGATGTCGTCCAGATCGTCGATGTCGATTAGGCGCATGGTGGTTTCCTCTTGATTCTTCTTATGCCGCAAACGGCTTGTAGGCGATGTCGGCATAGCCGAAGGCCTCCGGGCCGACGACTTTCAGGGCTTCCGGTGATTTCATGAGCGGGTGGGCCGGCATCGCCAGTACCGCGACGCGCTGGCCATAACGCAGCAGTTCCGTCGTGATTGGCTCGGCGGTGTCGAGTTCCAAGATCATCAGCAGATCCGGCACCGTGATCTCGACCTCGCCATCGCGCCAGAAGATCAGGTTTTCGTTCTGGATCGCGATGCGCCCGGCCTCGCCGGCATGGTCGGCGACGCCGGAAAGTTCGACATGGCCCATGGCAAAGCCGCCCTTCAGCTCGCGGCGGACATCGCCGATTTTGCCGGTGTAGATGATCTTGCCGTCGGCCGCCTCGGCGACCTGGTCCAGCACATCGCGGCGGCTGGCGCGGGCTCGCTCGATCGCGCGGCCGATATTGAGGGCCTGGGTGACCGTGCCAGGGACGGCGTACTTCTTCAGGAAACCGGCCTTCATCGGCGCGGTGGCAAAGCCGGCGCCAGCGCCCATCACCACCACGGCGTTGCGCGCGAAAGACTCCAGCCAGTACATGTCGACCATGTCCTTGAAGAGGATACAGTTGCCCTTCTCGTCGGCGATTGCTGCGGGTTCGGGTCTCTGGCCGTAAATGAAAAAGGTCGTCATCTGTACCTCGGGGAAGGCCCGGCCCATGCCATCGCCGTCCGCCACAGCCACGCCTGCCTGGGCGGCGGTCAAAACGGGCTCCATGGCGTTCGAGCCGCCGATTTCGGCTGAGATGAGAGCAGAGACTTTCGCCCCAACTTCATCCTCAACGGCGCGCAGCGCGCGCAAGCACTCCTCGCCCTCCTCCACCTTCTCAACCCCGACGACCGGCGCGCCGATGCCGCCGACGGACCCGATTAGCTCGTCATCCTCGAAGGATTCGAGCGACCGCACCTCGACGGTGGCGCCGGCGCGCAAAAGTTCCCGCGTCCGCAGCATGCCGATGTAGGGGTTGCCGCCGCCGCCGGTGCCGAGAAGGGCAGCGCCCAGTCTCAGGGCAGGCAGGTCGGCCTCAGTGAGCGGATAACCGTCAGACACGAAGTTCTCCGACTGCTTTCACACGCACACGGGTGGCGTTGCCGGGCAGGTAGGCTAGCGGCACGTCCTCGACATCGACGATCTCGATGCTGTCCGGCGTCGCGCCGGCCGAGACGGCGGCATCGGTTGCCTGCTTCTTGGCATCGTCCAGCGCATCGGAGCGGCCCATCTTGGCGAGCGAGTAGACCCGGTCGATCTCGCCGCTAACCTGGGCGATGGCAGCCCCAACGGCATTGGCAACGGCGTAATGGGCCGGCTTCAGCACCTCCAGCGTACCGATCTTGTCGCCGGCCAGGATGCTGCCGCCGCCGACTATGATCACCGGCAAAGGCTCCGGTGACAGACGGGACCGTTCGACAGACAGTTCCAGCATGCGTTGGATCTCGGTCTGGGTGCGGGTGACTAGATCGGCGTCTAGATTGCCGACCTTGGCGCGATCACCGATATCGCTTTTGCCCGCCGCAACGACGATGTCGGTGGTTGTCAGCGTATCGCCGCCGAAGCACAGCGCTTCTTCTGTCAGCTTGTAACCAACCGAGCGCGGACCAACGGTGACACCGCCTTCCTGGTCGACCACTAGCGAGCCGCCGCCGAGACCGATCGAGAACACGTCCGGCATGCGGAAATTGGTGCGCACGCCGCCGACCTCGACCGCGACCGTGGCCGGTCTTGGGAAACCCTTATGCAGGGCGCCGACATCGCTGGTGGTGCCGCCGATATCGACCACGATGGCCTCGTCGACGCCGGACAGGAACGCAGCGCCGCGCATGGAGTTGGTCGGGCCGCTGGCGAAGGTCAGGACCGGAAACCGCTCGGCGAAGGCCGCGTCCATCAAGGTGCCGTCATTCTGGGTCAGGAAGAATCGGCTGGCGATACCGCAATCGGCCAGCGCCGATTTGAACGCCGCGATGACATGGGCCGATAGGTCGCGCAGGCAGGCATTCATGATTGCCGCGTTTTCGCGCTCGAGCAGGCCGATGCGGCCTATGTCACTGGACAGCGTAATGTGGGCGTCCGGCACGGCCTCGCTCAGAATCTCGCCGGCTTGTTTTTCGACCTCTGTGTTGACCGGGCTGAAGACGGAGGAAATGGCGATCGAGCCCACACCCTTTGCCTTGATGTCCGCGCCGACGCCGCGCAGCTCATCCTCGTCCAAGGCCGAGATTGGCCTGCCGTCGAACTCATGACCGCCATGGGCGAGATATCGATGGTTACCGATGGAGTCCCTAAGGTCTTCCGGCCAGTCGACCATGGGCGGCAGCGAGGCAGTCGCGGGCAAGCCGAGGCGCACGGCAGCGGTCTGCGCCAGGTCGCGACGCTGAACAACGGCATTGGTAAAATGGGTCGTGCCGATCATGACGACATCGACGGCAGACGGCGCGACGCCGCTTTCGGCCAGCACCGATTTCAGCGCGTTGTTGACGCCGGTCAGCACGTCTTGAGTGGTTGCGGCCTTGACGCCGGCCACGACTTTCTGGCCGTCCATGACGACGGCGTCGGTATTGGTTCCGCCAACATCTACACCGATGCGGATCACGGGTGGGCACTCCTCTCGACTTCGGAAACTGATACGGTTGCGGCGGGCGCCGTCCGTTCTTCAAGCAAGTGACAGCGGGCCTCGTGCCCCGCGCCGACCACGGTGAATTCTGGGTCGCTTTGATTGCAGCGCTCAAATGCGAACGGGCAGCGCGTATGAAAGCTACAGCCTTTGGGAATCCGAGATGGACTGGGGATCTCGCCGGAGAGCGCCGGGATCGACGGCTTCAGCGCCGCCTCCTCGTCCGACACCACCGGCACAGCACCAATCAGCGCTTGGGTGTAAGGATGGGCCGGCGAGCCGAACACATCCATCGTCGAGCCCGTCTCCGCCAAACGTCCGAGATAAAGAATACCGACCCGGCTGCAGAAATTGCGCATCAGGCTGAGATCGTGGGAGATGAACAGGAAGGTGAGGCCGAGTTCGCCCGCCAGCCCGGCCAGCAAATCGATGATCTTGGCCTGCACCGAGACGTCGAGGGCCGAGGTCGGCTCGTCCAGCACGATCAGGCGCGGCTCCACGGCCAAAGCCCGCGCGATCGCGACCCGCTGCTTTTGACCGCCCGACAGTTCGTGCGGATAGCGAATGGCGAAGTTGCGCGGCAGCTCGACCATCTCCAGCAACTCGGCAACCCGGTTGGCGATCTTGGCCCGGGGGTAGTTATGAAAGATCAGCGGGACGGCGACCGACTGGGCGATGGTGCGGCGCGGGTTGAGAGACGAGCCCGGATTTTGAAACACCATCTGGACTTGCTTGCGATAAGCGCGGCTGCCAATCAGACCGCTGACATCGCTTCCGTCGAAATGGACGGTACCAGCGGTTGGCCGATAGAGCCCAACGACCATGCGGGCGATGGTCGATTTGCCGGAGCCGCTCTCGCCCGCAAGGCCGAAGATCTCGCCCTTCTGGATGGCGAAGCTGACATCATTGACAGCGCGCACCGCCCCGACCCGCTGCTGGATGATGCCGCCGCGGATCGGGAAATGCTTGGTCAGGCCGCTGACTTCGAGGAGGGGTGCTTCGGTCACGCCACCTCCTCGGCCGGCTGACGCAGCCAGCATGCGGCGACATGATTGGCGCCAACGGTGACGTTCGGCGGCCGTTCGAAGCAGGCATCGTGCCGGTGCGGGCAGCGCGGGCGGAAGCGGCAGCCAACCGGCGGGTCGACATAGTCCGGGATGGTGCCGTCGATGCCCTTGAACGTGGATGTGCCGGAGAGCTTCGGCACGCACTCGATCAGGGCTTGCGTGTAGGGGTGGCTGGGCCGCTCGAACAAGGCCTCGGTCGGCCCATGCTCGACGATCGTGCCAGCATACATAACGTAGACATAATCCGCCATCTCGCGCACGACGCCGAGATTGTGGGTGATCATTAGCAAGGCCAGCGAGCGGGCGGCAACCAAATCGTTCAGCAGGGCCAGGATTTCAGCCTGGGTTGTCACGTCCAACGCGGTGCCGGGCTCGTCGGCGATCAACAGGCGAGGCTCGTTCAAGAGCGACATGGCGATCAAGATGCGCTGGCGCATGCCGCCGGACAGCATGATCGGATAGGCGCCGAAAATGCGCTCGGGGTCCGGCATGCGGACCTGCTCCAGCACCTCGATGACGCGCTGTTTGCGGCCCTCCTTATCCCGGCTGGTACCCATGCGCCGATCAGCATATTTGATGATCGTGGCGAGCTGATCGCCGATGGAGAAGACGGGGTTCAAGGCTGTCATCGGGTCCTGGAAGACCATGGACATTGCCGTGCCCTTCAGGGCGTCCCGCCGCCGCGCCGGCATGGTCAGAAGGTCGGCGCCGTCAAAGCCGATCGAACCGGCGGCGACACTGGCGGGCGGCATCCTCAGAATGCCCATGATGGCGCGGAGGGTGACGCTCTTGCCGCAACCGGTCTCGCCGACGAGAGCCACGTGCTGGCCGGCACGGACCTGCATCGAGACGCCATCCAGCACCCGCGCCTGGCGGCCATAGGTGTCGAAATCGACCGTGAGGCCAGCGACGTCGAGCAAGGGCGCACTCATCGCACATCCTCCACGTCGAACATGTCGCGTAGACCATCGCCGAGCAGGTTGAAACCGAGGATCGCGAACAGAATCGCAGTACCGGGGAGGACGGACTGCCACCAGCGGTCAGGCAGATAGTCGGCGCCGGTGGCAACCATGGTGCCGAGATCAGGCGTCGGTGGCTGCACGCCGAGGCCAAGGAAGCTGAGTGAGGCGCCGATCAGGATGACGAAGCCGGCATCCAACGTCGCTTTCACCGAAATGGCGGAAACGCAGTTCGGCAACAGTTCCCTGAACAGAATGTGGAACTTACTAGCACCCAGGATTTCGGCCGCCTCGACGAACTCCTGGGTCTTGAGCGTTCGGGTGATCGAATAGATCAGGCGCGTGTGCCAGGTCCACCACAGCACCGAGATCGCGATCATCGCGTTCATCAGGTTTGGCGACAGGACAGCCGTGATGGCCAGCGCCATGACCAGCGGCGGGATCGCCAGCGCGATATCGGTGAGCCGCATAATCACGATCTCGACCCAGCCGCCGAAGTATCCGGCCATCAGGCCCAGCATGACGCCGAACGGAATCGAGAGGCCTAGGACCACGACGACCAGCAGCAGCGATATTCGATAGCCGAAAATGACGCGGGTCAGGATATCGCGGCCGACATTGTCGGTGCCGAACCAATGTTCGGCAGACGGCGGTTCGTGGCGGGAGCGGAAATCGACGAAGCTGCCAATCTGTTCCGGATATGGGGCGATCCAAGGGGCGAAAATCGCGCAGATGATGACCGTCAGGACGATCAGTGCGCCGATCACCGCCGTCGGATTGCGGCTGAACCGATACCAGTTCTTGTAGGCGTTGGAGATCGCGGCGGCCGGGACCGCCTCTTCCGCGGTGGCCTGAGGGGCGTCGTTGTTAAGGACGGCCATCAGCGCGTCCCCCGAATGCGCACGCGCGGGTCGACATAGCCGACCAGCACGTCGATCAAGAGGTTCACGAAGACGAAGAACAGGCCCGAGACCATGACCACGCCCATGACGGCGTTGAGGTCCTTTTGCAGGATCGTGCGCACGCCATAGCTGGCCATGCCGGGCCAGCCGAAGACCATTTCGACGACGAAGGCGTTTCCGATCAGCGAGGCGAATTCGAGGCCGAGGATCGTCAGCGGCGGCACGAAGGATGGCCGCAGCATGTATTTGAAAGTGCGGATGCGGGCCGGGATCCCGAAAGCGCGCGAGGCCTCGATATAATCCTGGCGCGAGACGTCGATCATGGACGAGCGCGTGATGCGCATGATCTGGCCGATCGTCGCGGCTGAGAGGGCGATCGTGGGCAGAAGAAGATGACGCAGCGCCTCGACCGTCAGGTCAAAGCGGCCGCGCAGTATGGTGTCGATCACCATGAGACCGGTGATGTTGGCCTGGAAGTCGGTCCCAGCGGGCATCCGGTTGGTCACCGGCAGGATCTGGAGCACGTAGCCGGCAAGGATCTGCAGCAAAATCGCAAGAAAAAAGGCTGGCGTGACGACGCCCAGCAAAGCGATGAACCGGCTTGAATTGTCTAGCCAGCCATCCTTGTTGCGCGCCGCCATGACACCGGCCGGCACGCCGATGATCATCGAGACGATGACCGTGGCAATGACCAGTTCGAATGTCGCGTGAAAGGTCTCGCCGATATCGTAATTGACTGAGCGTTGGGTCAGCAGCGAGCGGCCGAGATCGCCCTGTAAAAGACCGCCGACATAGCCGAGATACTGGCTATGGATCGGCTGATCGAGCCCCATCTCGGCCTGCAGTTCAGCCACTTGCTCCTGGGTCGCCAACGGCCCCAGTGCAATACGCGCGGGGTCGCCGGGCACCACGCGGGCGATCGTAAAGATGATGATCGACAAGCCGACCAACACCAGGATCGACCAAAGCAGCCGACGGGCCAGAAAGTATAGAAATTCCACGGCAGGCTAAACGCCAATAGGCGACCCCGACCCAATGTCGGGCCGGGGTCTATCTCATCGAACCGACTAACCGTTAGGATCGCAGGTCCAGGTGTAGCGATACATGTCGTAGTCGAAGCTCTGCATCGGGATGGTCCTGAAACCTTCCAGACAGTCGCTCATGGCATGCCGTACAAGCTGGGTCAACAGGAAGGCATCCGGCTGGATCTCGACGAGAAGCTGTTGCAGCTCGCGATAGATCTCCGCCTGCTCATCGACGTCGGCGGTCGCCCGCGCGGCATCGATCAGACCGTCGACTTCGTCGCTCAGCACCCATTCCATGGACGCCCAAGTGCCTGCTGCTGCGGAATGGTACTGGGTGTAGAACATGGAATCGGGCGACGGGTAGGTTGGACCGAAAAACACCTGGCTGAGGTTCGGCGTGGTGTCGACCTCGCCCGCCAATTCGGTCAGGCGGTTCCATGGTTCCGGCTGGAGCGTGACGTCAAAGCCGAGCTCTTCCATCGTTGCCTGGAACAGCAGCGCGATCTCCTCCTCGAACGCGGTGCCGGCGACATAGGCGTGAACGATCGGAATCGACTCAGCGTCTGCATAGGAACTTTGCGCGATTTCGTTGCGTGCGCAGTCAAGGTCGAATGTCGGTTCCGGCGCGTCGGCCCAGTGGAAATCGGCGAAGATCGAGGGCAACGGCGTGGTCAGCTGCGCGCCCGGCAAGATGACCTCACGGATCAGATCGTAGTCTGTTGCGCAGGCGATCGCGCGGCGAATGTGAACATCGTCCGTCGGCGGGATCTGGGTGTTGAGCTTGTAATAGAATGCAACCGCCGAGCCCTCTTCGGCGAGGTAATAGCCATCCATCGCCTCGATGGCGTCGTAGGTCTCGGTCGCTTGATACTGGCTGGTCATGCTGAGTTCGCCGGAGGCAGCCAGCGAGCGCACGGTCGCCTCGTCGTTCGTAACGATCCAGCGCACCTCGTCGATCGCGCCCTCATGCCAGCCGCCATAATAGTCCTCATTGCGGACAATGGTCATGCGGCTGCCGCGATCCCAGCTATCCAGCGAATAGGGACCAGCGCCGGCGGAATTGGAGGCGAGATAGGTCTGCCCCTGATCGTCACCAGCATTGGCCTCGACCAGCGCCGAGTTCACGATAAAGACGGCCGGCATAGTCGCCAGGAAGGGTGAGAAGGTCTCGGTCAGCGTGAAGACCACCGTGTGATCGTCCGTCGCCTCGACACTGCCCGGTTCCAAGATGCCTTCAAACAGGAAGGCCGGGCCCTGATTGATGCTCAGCAGGCGCTCGACCGTGTAGACAACATCGGCGGCGGTCACCGGCGTGCCGTCCTGGAACGTGGCGTTCTGGTTGAGATTGAAGGTGAAGACGGAGGAATCGTCGTTGGCTTCCCAGCTGTCGGCGAGCTGGGGCAGGATGTTGCCGCTTTCATCCACCGTGACCAGACCGTCATAGAGATTCACCGCAGCCATATACTCGGTGTAGTCGTTGACCTTGGCCGGATCGATGGTGCCGAAAATCTGCACCGTATTCATTGTAACGACATTACTTTGTGCTGCGGCCGGCGCCGCAATGTTGAGCGCGGCTACCGCACAGGCGGCGCCGAGAACGATCGGGAGCTTACGTGACATAAGGGGCCTCCAGTCTGTTCAGGAATTTGGTTGGGTAGTTTTATTCTGCGTTGGGCAGTGTTCTGCGGAATAATCGGTCTGTCAACTTGATCAAATTTGAATGCGTTACAAAATATTGCCGCGTTTTGACGCTTTATTTCAATTCGAACGATTGGAACTCGATTACCGCTGGAATCGTAACGAAGTGTCGCGACTGCGGGCGTCCAACTTGTCGATGGTTTCTCGATCGCTGGGAAGCGCCCATTTTGCCGTCGAACCGCCACAAAATGGTCTCGACAGCACCACCGCAAGAACGAGTTGCATTCCTATGTAACGATCATAGGCATTTTGGAGACTTGCATTATGAACAAGACAATGTTTGCCGCCGGTGGCCTCGTCGCCGCCGTGCTTCTGCTCGCCGCCTGCCAACAGGACGGAACCAACGTGGCGGAACTCGTGACACCCGAAATCGGCTATCCCCAGGCCGGCGAAGAAATCATCGCCCCACCGGCGGATTTTGACGTCACCGCGTTCGAGGCATTCATTGCCACGGCGCCGACGCCGGAACTATTCGAAACGCAATATCCGGACATTCAGTTGGTCATGCCAATGACGCCGACGACGCTGGAGTACCGGCCGGATTACAGCCGCTTCTTCGCCGAGTTGGACGAAGACAACAGGATCATCGGCGGGTATTTCCAATAGTCGCCGACGCGCTCACGATGGCAGATCAGCCGGCGCCGGATTGGCGCTGGCTAACGGTTTCCTCCGATTGGGGCACTGTCTCGGCGGCCTGCCGCTTGTATTGAACGATCTCGCCGAGGATCGAGAGCGCGATCTCTTCCGGCTCGATAGCTTTGATGTCGAGGCCAGCCGGGCCAGAAATCGCGTCGAGTCTTCGCGCCGGGAACTTATCGCCCAACTGATCCTTAAGGCTGCGCAGTTTGCGTCGGCTGCAAACCATGCCGACATAGCCGGCCGGGCTGGCAAGCGATCCGGCCAGCGCCTCGCGATCGCGCTTCCCCTGGGTCGCGACCACGACAGCATCGCGCGGCGACACGCCCGCTTCGTCAAGATCGTAGCCACCCAAGCGCAAGTCGGCCCCTGCTAGACCCGCCCATTCCCTCTCAGGCGTTGCCGCGATGATGCGATAGCCCATTGGCCGCGCTAGGGCGATCAGGCTGGCCGCCACTGGCGAGGCGCCGCAAACGATCAACTGCATGGCCTGCCGCATGGGTTCGAGGAAGATGTCGACGGTGCCGCCGCTAGGGCAGCTCGACCGGTGCAGTTCCACGCCGTCGACGTCGACGGGCGCGACGACCTCCTCCTTCGGCTTCACCCGGATAAGCCGAGGCTCGTTTTCCTGAAGCGTCTGGAGCGCGCTGCGCTTCATCGCCCCTTGCACACATTGGCCACCGACAAAGCCGTGCACCGTACCGTCTGCGGTGACCAGAGCTTTCGCCCCCGCCTTGGCCGAGGTGGCGTCGGCTGTTCGCACAATAGTCGCCACGCAAAAATCCTCGCCCTCAGCCCGTAGCCGGTCCATGAGATCGAATAGCGCGCGGGAACCGTTGGTCATGCTCCTTCCCTCACAGCCGGGCCAAATCGGGCTCGATCGCCGCCAGGCTCTCAAGCGTGTGGGCAGCGGCAAAATGATCGAGGTGCGGCTGGGCTGCCGCCATGGCCCGGGCGACCGGCTCGTAGGAGGACCAGCCGAGCAACGGGTTCAGCCAGACGATCCGCCGTGCCCGGCGCTTTAGACGCTGCAATTGATCCGCCAGCAGTGCAGGCGCGCCGGTGTCGTATCCGTCGCTTAGGATCATCGCCACCGTGCGGCTATTGATGGCCTGTTTGGCGTAGAACTCATTGAAGGTCTGCAAACTCTCGCCGATCCGCGTGCCGCCGCCGAAGCCCTCCATCATTAAGGACAGGCGCATCATGGATTTGACACTGTCATGTTCGCGCACGGCATCGGTGACCCTGACCAGCCGCGTATGGAAGAGATAGGCGTCTGCCTGCATCCAGGTGCACACCAACCCCTTCACGAATTGCAGGAAGAAGCGGCTGTACTGCTTCATGGAGCCGGAAACGTCGAGCAAGGCAACGATGCGCACCGGGTGGTCCGGCCGTTTGCGGTGGATGAGGTCGATGGGCTCGCCGCCGGTCGGGATCGCATGACGCAGGGTGCGGCGAAGATCAAGCCGACTGCCCTTGTTCGCGGCGCGCGCCCTGCGGGACAGGCGATAGCGCATGGCTGAGGCCAGTCGGTACGCAAGCTGCTCGGCGGCTGCGATCTCGTCCGGGTCGACGATGTGGCGCAAGTCGGTCTTGGCCAGCGACTGCGTATTCGACGCGGCGAGTCGAGTTGGGTCCGCTTCTCGGTCGTCCCCTGCGCCCGCACCTGTCGCTCTCGTCTCGCGGCGGTTTGGTGCAACGTCTAGATGATCGGCCCAGATGTCGGGTTTGACCGCCGCCATCTCAATCCCGCCATGGGGCCGCGCGACCGGCGGTCGCGTT
>JBCCER010000041.1:0-29309 GCA_039030175.1 Pseudomonadota bacterium | reverse complement strand
TCATAGAGCGCGCGTTCGTCGATGCTTTCCTCGGCGACCTTCAAGAGCCGGGCGCGTTCCGTATCCTCCGCCGTCCACCACGCCGGATCCCAGTCCGGCGCGTCGGCGGATGCATGGGCCGCATGCCAGTTGTCGATGCCGGCGATGACGGCGTCGGGGAAGCCGAGTCCATCGAGATAGAGCCGTGCCTCGTCGCGTTCCGCGCCGATCAGAGGGTCGCCGACGGCAGCGAACCAGCTATCGAATGGTATGGCGCGCGCCAACTGGTCGAGCGTCGCGAGACGTGCATCAGTCTGGCCGGTCGATCCGTCAGGCATTGCCGCGCCGTTCGCGCCACAGATCCAGCTTCTCTTGAACCGGACGGTCCGAATAGCTGAACAGCACCGTGTCGTTGTCGGTTTCGAACCGTACGCGATACCAGCTCGGCACCACGAAAACATCCCGGGGTCCGAACGTGAACGACGCATCGCCGATTTCGACCCGGCCGTCGCCCTCGACCACGGCGAACACCGTACCGTCGGTTGACTGGTACGGCGCGCTGGCAAAGCCCTTGGGTAAGAGCTGTAGCGAGGTGCCGATGGTTGGCATGGCCCAGTCGCCGGTGGTGGGGTTGATGTAGCGCATCTTCAGCCCATGGCACGGGTCCCAATCCTGCGTGTTGCGCAAGGTTTCCAAGACCTCGCGCGATCGCTCGTAGGGGTAGTTGAAGACGGGCGACGTCTTGACGCCTGGCTGCCAGTCGACCGGCACCAGCCCCTCGCCGAAACGCGCCGGCGAATCGCCGAGCGGGCGCGATAGGGGCTGGCGATCCTCGGGCCAGGTCTCGGCAAAGCTGGCATCCAGGAACCGCACCAAAGGCACGTCCAGCCCGTCGAGCCAGACCATCGGGCCGTCGCTGTCATTGCCGTGATCGTGCCAAGTCCAGTTCGGCGTGATCACGAAATCGCCCGGCCGCATGATCGTCTTTTCGCCATCGACAGCGGTGTAGGCGCCATCGCCCTCGATCACGAAACGCAGCGCCGATTGGGTATGGCGATGGGCCGGCGCAACCTCGCCCGGCAAGATCAGCTGCAATCCGGCATAGAGCGAATGGGTGATCGAGGCCTGACCGCGCAAGCCCGGATTTTCCAGCATCAGAACCCGGCGCTCCGCCTCCTTGGCGGTGATCAAGCGGCCGGCCTCCATCAAATGCTCACGCACGTCGGCATAGCGCCAGAGGTAGGGCTCGCACGGGGTAACCGGCTCCGGCGTGACCAGCGCCTTCAGATTCTCCCACAACGGCGCCAGATTGCCGGGCGAGATCTTGTCGTAGTAGGCCGCACGCTCAGGTGAAGGGGTGGGCTGGGTGTTCATTTCTTCTCCGTAGGTCAGGCGGCGGTTGCGGATAGGTCCGGCAAATCCAGCCCCAATTCGTCTTCGACCAGCTTGCGGGCACGGTTGATAAAGTCAGCGCGCATGTCGTCGTTTGCCCGCTGCTTAATACCCCACTTCAAGTAGATTTCGTTGTTCTTGGATTTGGACGCGCCGAAGAAGGGCGGCAGCAGCGGGAAGTACTGATCGACGGCGGCCTGGACCTGCTGTCGGCCTTCCTCCGTCTGACACAGCTCTGCGCAGAAATCTCGGCCGAATTGGGCGTGGAACTTCTCCTCCGGCATGGTCATGCGGGCGAGATTGCGCAGAGGGTGGAAAGTGCAATAGAGCAGATCCTCGACCTGAAGGATCTCGGCCAGATCGGCCAACAGCTTGATGACGCAAAACTGGGCCCAATTTTCCATCGGGAACTCAAAGATCGACAGCGGCTTCTTGCCCTCGGGCGTCATTTCGTTGGCCGGAATGCCAATCTGCTCGCCCAATTCGCGAAACCGCACATGGTGGCCGTATTCCTCCATCGCCACCCGGCAGGTAAGCCATTTGGCATACGGGGTGGGGGCCAGGGCAATCGCTGGTTCGTCAAAAACCTGAGCGCCATACAGCTCGTTCACTGCATGGCTGCGCACGATCTTCTTTACCGCCGTCTGGAATTCCGGATCGGTATCGGCGAGACCGTCCGTCGTCTTGATCGGATCTTGCGCGATCTGCTCCATGGGTAAGGTTCCTCTCTTAACGCGTTGCTTCGTACCGCCGGCCTTTAAAGAACCGGCTCCGTGGCAAATGCCTCCAAGTCTGTCGTCAAGTCCGTGAATTTAGCGCCAAATGCCCGGTCAATCTGGACGGCCAGATTGCCCTTCGGGTCAGCAACGAACCGATCGGCTGGTCTTGGGTGTCCGAACAATTGGATCTCGCGGCCGCGAACACTGATCAGTTGGCCGCTGATATGGCTGCTGCCTGGTCCCGCTAGGGCGACGACCAGACGCGCGACAGCCTCTGCAGGAACCGTCAGGGCATGGTCGCGATAAGCGGCCTGCGCCTCGTTTGCCGGCTTGATCGAGTGGGTCACACGGGTGGCGGCGAAAGGCGCGATCGCATTGCAGGTCACGTTCGAACGCGCCATTTCCAGCGCGGTGACCCGCGTCAGGCCAAACAGGCCCGCTTTGGCGCTGGCATAGGCCGCTTGCCCGTAATTGCCGTAAAGACCTGCCGTCGAGATGATGTTGACGATGCGCCCCCAGGCGCCATCGCCGCGACCGGCCTTGGCCTGGGCTCTTAGCACTGGCGTTGCGGCGGCCAAGATATAGGCGGGCGCCGACAGATTAGTGCGGATCACCGCCTCCCAATCGGCTGGGTCGAGCTTGAAAATCAGGGCGTCGCGAACGATCGCGGCGTTGTTGACGATGATGTCGAGGCCGCCGAAGCGGTCCACGGTCAGACCGACCGCCGTTTTGGCGGCATCCGGGCTGGCCACGCTTTCCGTGAAGGCAACGCCCCCGATGCCATCCGCTACCTCTCGCGCGCAGGTCGGATCGGCGCCGTTGCCGGCAATGTCCGTGCCGCTGTCGGCGACGACAACTTTTGCCCCGGCGTCGGCTAGGGCCTCGGCAATGGCGCGGCCAATACCGCGCCCCCCGCCGGTGACAAGGGCGACGCGGCCTGCGAGATCGGCCGTCATGACGCCTGCTCCAGAGCCTGCTTTTCGGCTTCGGTATAAAAGGCGTCCGCGTGAATTCTTTCTGCCGCCAAGCCGCGCTCGGTCAGCAAGGCCGTGGTCGACTCGACCATTACCGGCGGCCCGGCCAAATAGGCGCGAAGGTCCGAAAGGTCAGCGACTTGTTCCGTCGCGACGTCGCCGACATAGCCGACCGGACGATCGGTTGGGCCGTCTGGCTCGGACAGAACAGGCGTAAACCGAAGGTTCGGATGTCGACGCTCCAGCGCACGAAACTGTTCTTGCAAATAGAGATCGCGTTCCTGGCGGGCGCCGAAAAACAAGTGGATGGGCTGGGTCGCGCCATTGGCGAGCGCGGTTTCGACGATGCTCTTGATCGGCGCCAGACCCGAGCCGCCGGCGATCGCCAGTACCGGACCGTCATGATTGTCGCGCAGGTGGGCGGTGCCGATCGGCCCTTCGACCCGAACCGTGTCGCCGGGGCGCAGATGGTCATGAACATGCCGGCTGACGGCGCCGCCCGTATCCCTGATGTGGAACTCCAGCCGCCGCTCCTCCGGGCGATTGGCCATCGAATAGTCGCGCGCAAGGCCGTTGGCAAAGGTTAGGCTGGCATACTGCCCGGCCGAAAAGCTGAAGGGGCCGCCGGCCTCAATATTCAAAATCACACGCTTGATGTCGTGGGTGTAATTGCTGATTGAAGCAACGGTGCAGGTCAGATCCCGCTGCGGATGAACGACAATCTCGTCCTCGTTGAGGAGGGCGATTTCACAATCGCTCCAGGGCACGCTGCGGCACGCCAGGATCAGGCCGTCTTCCCGCTCGCCGTCCGTCAGCGCGTACTCCGAGAAGGGCGTCATCTCGACCTCGCCTTCGACCAGGCGCACCTTGCAAGAGCCGCAATTTCCCGCCTGGCAGCTATGGGGAAGTGGCAGCCCAGCCGCCAACGCGGTTGCCAGCAGCGTGTCGCCCATATGGACGGTTAGTGGATCGCCAATCGTCTCGCCCGATTGGCGGATGGTTACCGAAAATGCCATGGACCCTCGTACCGAAATCCAGCCCCGTCCCCCTCGCGCTGGATCGGCAAATTGTTGGTAGTGCAAACAATATCGTTGAAAGCCAGGGCGGATCAAGCGCAGAGTCGGAGCCAGACCAAGAGGCCGATAGCGTTTCAATGAAGGCCTTTGAGGGCACAAAATCCGGCCGAACGCCGGTACCAGACTGGGGAGGAAATCCGATGACGAATGCCCGTATGCGTAATCACTTGGCAAGTTGCCTCGGTGCGGCATCGATCGCTGCGATGCTCGGTTTTGCCGCGACCGATGCGGCGGCCCAGGACGTTACCTTGCGCGTCCACCATTTCCTGCCGCCGCCTTCGGTTGCCCACGCGCAGTTTATTGAGCCTTGGGCCAATCAGGTGATGGAGGAATCCGACGGCAGGATTGCGGTCGAGATCTATCCCTCCATGCAGCTTGGCGGTGCGCCGCCTTCGCTCCACGACCAGGTGCGCGACGGCGTGGTCGATGTTGTCTGGACGTTGCCCGGCTACACGCCAGGGCGTTTCCCGCTGACGGAAGTGTTCGAGCTGCCCTTCATGGCCGGCAGCGCCGAGGCCACGAGCCAGGCGGCGCAGGCGTTCTATGAGGAAAACCTGGCGGACGAATATGGCGACGTGCATGTCCTGATGCTGCACACCCATGCGCCGGGTACGTTCCATATGCGCGATGACGCTTTTGACTCGCTGGACGATCTGGCGGATCAGAGCATTCGGGCACCGACTCGTGTGATCAACGATGCACTGGCGGCGTTAGGCGCAGTCCCCGTTGGCATGCCCGTACCGCAAGTGCCGGAGGCGCTGTCGCGCGGCGTGGTCGACGGGACCGTCATCCCGTGGGAGGTGGCACGGCCCTTGCGGGTGCAGGAACTGGTTTGCTGCCATACCGAGATCGATGCCGACCGCGGTTTTTACACATCCGTCTTCTTGTTCGCGATGAACAAGGATGTCTACGAGGGCCTGCCCGACGATCTGCGTGCCGTGATCGACAACAATTCGGGCATGGCGCTGGCACAGCAGATCGGCCAGGTTTGGGACGAGGCGGAAGCGCCAGGGCGGCAAGCCGCCGTGGATGCCGGCAATGACTTCGTCGTTCTTTCCGACGAGGTGGTGGCCGAGATGGCCGACCTGACGCAGGGTGTGATCGATACTTGGGTGGCCCAAACCACCGATGCCGGCCATGACGGCGATGCGCTGCTGGCCAGGGCGCGGGAGTTGGTAGACCAGTACAGCCAGTAAGGCGGCATGGCCGAACAGCCGTCCGGAGCAGGCCCAGCCGATCCGGTCGGTCGCATCCTTCGCGGCGCGGCGACGGCCCTGGCTGTCGCCGGCGGCCTGCTGCTGTCGGCGATCATGGTCATGGTCGTGGTCAGCATTGTCGGCCGCAATCTGGCGGGTCTTCCCGGCCTCGGCTGGCTGGGGCCGGTACCGGGTGATTTCGAGTTGGTTGAACTGGGCATGGCGATCGCGTTGTTCGCCTTCCTGCCCTACTGCCAGATCGTGCGCGGCAATGTCGCCGTCGACTTCTTCGTCGCAAGGGCGGGCCCGCACACCAAGGCCTGGTTCGCCGCAACCGGTAATGTCCTTTACACGATAATCGCGGCGCTGCTGGCCTGGCAGCTTTTCAATGGCTACCTCGACCGCCTGGGGCCTTACGGCGAGACCACTTGGATTTTGGGCGTGCCGTTGAAATGGGGCTATCTGGCTGCGTTTATCGCCACGATCTTGCTGGTCCTGGTCTGCGCTTACACGGTGGTGCGCTCGTTGCGAGAGGCGCTGGGCGAAGGGGAGCCGGCGCGCTGATGGTCGAACTCGGCTTCATCGCCTTTGTCGTCCTGTTGCTGCTGCTGGCGCTGCGCATCCCGATCGGCGTGGCGATGCTGACAGTGGGGCTGGGCATGTATGTCTATATGCGCGGCACCGGCACCACGCTGGCCTATCTGAAAAACACCTCGTTTAGCGCCTTTGCTGACTACGGCCTGTCGGTGGTGCCGCTGTTCCTGCTGATGGGCCAGTTCGCGACACGCGCGGGCATGAGCAAAGCGTTGTTCAACGCCGCCAATGTGTTCCTGGGCCATCGGCGCGGCGGTATGGCCATGGCTTCTGTCGGGGCCTGCGCCGGCTTTGGCGCCATTTGCGGCTCATCCCTTGCGACAGCGGCGACCATGGCGCAGGTTGCCTTGCCGGAGATGCGGCGCTTCGGCTATTCCGGCGCGCTGTCGACCGGCACGTTGGCGGCGGGCGGCACGCTGGGCATCCTGATTCCGCCGTCGGTCGTCCTGGTGATCTACGCCATCCTGACCGAGCAGAATATCGCCAAAATGTTTGTTGCGGCGCTGATCCCCGGCATTTTGGCGGCCGTCGGTTATGTCATCGCGATTGCAATCTATGTCCGCTTTAACCCTGAAGCTGGGCCGACCGGCGAGCGATCAGGGGCTGCCGCACGGCTCGCCGCGATCAGGGAGATTTGGCCGGTCGTCGGGATTTTCCTGCTGGTGATCGGCGGCATCTATGCCGGCTGGTTCACGCCGACCGAAGGGGCTGCCGTGGGGGCTCTAGCCACCCTGTTGCTGGCCGTTTTCCACGGCGGAATGCGCTTGGACGGTTTTGTCGACTGCCTTAAGGGCACGGCCGAAGCCAGCGCCATGATCTTCCTGATCATTCTCGGCGCCAAGATCTTCAACGGCATGCTGGCGCTGACCCAGATGCCCCAATCGGCGGCGCTGCTGATCGGCGAAAGCGGCCTCGCGCCGCTCGCCATACTGGTAATCATGTTGCTGATCTATCTGGTGCTGGGCTGCATGATGGACAGTCTCAGCATGATCTTGCTGACCGTTCCTATCTTCTTCCCGATCGTCATGGCGCTCGATTTCGGCCTGACGCCAGAGGAGACGGCGATCTGGTTCGGCATTCTGGCGCTAATCGTGGTCGAGGTCGGTCTGATCACGCCCCCGGTGGGCATGAACGTCTTCATCATCAATTCGCTCGCCCGCGACGTGCCGATGCTGGACAGTTTTCGTGGCGTGCTGCCCTTCCTGCTGTCCGACGCGGTACGCGTCGTGATCCTCGTGGCGTTCCCTGTCATCACGCTCGGGCTTGTGGGGCTGTTATGGTAGAGCGGAACGGACCGGTCGATCGCCGTCGCCGTCGTAATCGGGCGATCAAGGGTGGGCTGCTGCCGGGCCTGATCGGCTACAATGTGCGCCGGGCGCAGATCGCTATTTTCCAGAAGTTCCGCGCCGCAACGGCCGCATTCGACCTGACACCAGGGCAGTTCGGGGTGCTCGTGTTGATCGATAGCAATGAAGGCCTCAGCCAGTCCGAACTGGGCGAAGCACTAGGCATCGATCGGTCGACCATGGTCGCGGTCATCGATCGGCTGGAGGCGCGGGGCCTTGTGGTCCGCGCACCATCGCCGTCGGATCGTCGGTCCTATGCGTTAAAGCTCAGCGACGAAGGTGCGTCCCTGCTGGCCGAGATCACTCCCGCTGTACTAGCGCACGAACGGGCCATGGCAGCATCTCTCACCGCGGAAGAACAGCAAACCCTGACCGCTCTATTGGCAAAGCTGGCTAGCGAAGAGTAGTGCTATTCCGCCGCAACGGATTTCGGTCCGGCGGCGAACTCTGCGACGGCAGTTCCGAATGCGCGGAACAGAGTCATCGATTGCTCGTTTTCCCAAAAGCGCCATTCCGGATGCCATTGCAGGCCGAGGGCAAAGCCCTTGGCATTGGCCACACGCACAGCCTCGATCTGACCGTCTTCTGCTGTCGCTTCGACCGCCAGCCCGTCGCCGAGGCGGTCGACGCCCTGCCGGTGGATGGAATTTACCGTAATCTTCTCGGTGCCGAACATGCGCGCCAGGACGCTGCCCTGGGTGAGGTGCACGGGATGGGCGGGCGCGTATTGCTGTTCGGCGCTCAATTCCGGGTCCGGGTTGTGATTGAAGCGCCCGTCGATCGCCGCAATGTCCTGGTGCAGCGTCCCGCCCAGCGCGACGTTCAACTCCTGAATGCCGCGACAGATGGCGAGCAACGGCATGCCAACATCCAGGGCAGCGCGGATCAGCGGCAATGTGGTGGCGTCGCGTTCGGCATCGTGCAGCGCACCCTCAGCACTGGGCGGGCCGCCATAAAGGGTTGGGTGCACGTCGGACGGGCTGCCGGTGATCAGGAGGCCGTCCAGGCGGGGTAGCACCTCGTGCCAGTCATAGGCTTCGCCCAGGGCAGGCAAGCAGACCACGAAAGCCCCGGCGCCGTCGGTGACCGCGCGGATGTACTTGTCGCCCGCGATGTGAAATGGGTGCAGCCCGACTTGCCGCGTGCAGCAGGGGATGCCGACGGTGGGGCGCATTCGGGGTCTCCTAAGCCATTTTCGTTCGGCGTCCAATATGGGCGTGTCGGTTGGTCACGTCCTTGTATCTTTCGCGATACCAGCCATACCCCCATATTCATCGCCTCATGCAAGAGACCTTACAAGCCCTGTTGGAACTAAAGCTGTGGGTGGTCGGCCTGTGGCTGGTGCTTCTGTTCGTGCTTGAACGGGTGTTGCCGCGTGCAAAGCCGCACCGGGACGAAGGGCCCTACGGTTGGCGCCGGCTTGGCCGAAATGCCGGCCTTTGGCTCGCCAATGTCGCCCTATCGCCGCTGATCGTCGTGCCGATCACTGTAGTTGCGACCACTCAAGCGCTCGGCTGGCGGGATGCCATGGTCCTACCCAATTGGTGGACGGATTGGCATACGCTGGCGATCGACCTGATCCTGCTGGACCTGTTCGTCTATTGGTGGCACCGGGCCAACCACGAAATCCCCTTCCTGTGGCGCTTTCACCACGTCCACCATCTGGACGAGTTCCTGGACTCAACCAGCGCCGTCCGGTTCCATTTCGGTGAGGTCCTGATCAGCGCGCTTGCCCGCGCAGCTTTCATCATCGTGCTGGACATTCCGCTGGTTGCCGCCCTGGTCTTTGAGACCCTGTTACTCGCTGCCGCCATGTTCCATCATTCCAATCTGGCGCTGCCGCGCTGGCTGGAACGGCCGCTATCCTGGGTGATAATCACGCCATCGATCCATTGGGTGCATCATCACAAGGTCCAGCGCGATACGGACAGCAATTACGGGACACTGTTTTCGTTTTGGGACCGGCTGTTTGCCTCGCGCAGCCGCACCGAACGGACCCCGGACATGCCGATCGGCGTTGAAAACCGAAACGACGAGTCCCTGCCGACCCTGTTCATTGCGCCATTTAGCGATGGGCGCTAACAGGTCGCAATGGATTGAGCGTTTTTGGTCGAGTTAAGGTTCCGGCGCTCGGAAAAGGCTTCGCGGAATGTCGATGTCGCGCTCGATTTCGTCCAGGATCACCTGGGTCGTCTGATACTGCGCGTCGATCACCACCCAGCTTGACAACGCGATCGGGTCGGCATCGAAGATCAACGTCATTTGGCCCGCCGTCGGGTCCTGGGTCTGTATCAAATCGAGCTGGATCGCCTGGGGATCGCTGCGGATATCCATGACGGTTACGTTTCCCGACAGACGGACGTCTTCGCGCAAAATGAAATCGGCCAGCGTCTCGCCGATCTCAGTGTTGGACCTGCTTCCCATGGCTTCGTCATAAAAGTAAATGAAGCGGCCATTCGCGACGTAGAGATAGGGTTCCGTGTCGTATTCGAGCCTCATGAGGCCGGGCCGTTGGAGGTAAAAATCCCCCTGTACGACCTCGCCGTCGGGGCTGATCTGGGAAAACCGCGCCTGAAGCGTTGTGAGGCCGTCGAGATAACCCTGAACCCGGGCGACCAGCAGCTGATCGTCCAGCGTCAGCGGGCGTTGGGCGCTACCGGGTTGTGCAAACCCGACCATCGCGGTCGCTAGGGCGGCAGAAATCAAGAGTCGGCGTGTCATCATGGCGGCGATTGTACCGTCGTGGTTGCGGCGCCTTTGCGGCGCGGCCTAGGCGATCCTGGGGATATCGGTTGACGCAAAGGTGCCGTCAAGCCGCCTCCCATTTTGAGCTTTGTACGGTCCGCACCGGCCTGCCGATCAGTCCAAGGTTGTCCCGCCCAACGATAGTGACGTCCACAAGCGTACCGGGCGACAGGCCTTCCGAAGCATTGTCGGCGACGGTGACCGGCAAGAAATGGGGCGTGCGACCAGTCCCCTGCTGTTCGATCAACACCTGTCGGGTCTGACCTATTTCTCGGGCCAACAGCCCATCGAGCTGGGCCTCGCCTGCTTGTCGCAGACGCGCTGCGCGTTCCTTTCGAACAGGCGATGGCACAGGCGGCATGCGGGCTGCCGGCGTACCTTCCCGTTCGCTGTAGGGAAAGACATGCAAGAAGCTGAGGCCGCACTCGGCGACCAGCGCCAGCGTATCCTCAAAATGCGCATCGGTTTCGGTCGGGAAGCCGGCAATGAGGTCGGCGCCGAACACGATGTCGGGTCGCAGCCGGCGCGCCCTGTCGCACAGATCGACGGCGTCGGCGCGCAGATGGCGTCGCTTCATGCGCTTTAGGATCAGGTCGGCACCCGCCTGCAAGCTGAGATGCAAGTGGGGCATCAGGCGCGGCTCATCCGCGATGAGATCCCACAGCGTGTCGTCGATTTCCACAGGATCGATCGAGGACAGGCGCAGGCGCGGTAAGTCCGGCACACAGGCCAGTACCCGCTTGATCATCTGGCCGAAGGTCGGCCGCCCCGGCAAGTCCGGTCCGTACGAGGTCAGGTCGACACCGGTCAGTACCACCTCGTGAAAGCCCTGATCGACCGCATGGCGGACCTGGTCGACAATCGCGCCGATCGGAACGGACCGTGACGGTCCGCGGCCATAAGGGATAATGCAAAACGTGCAGCGGTGGTCGCAGCCATTTTGCACTTGCAGGAACGCACGCGCCCTGCCTTCGAACGAAGACACCAGATGTCCGGCGGTCTCACGGACCGTTTGGATGTCGGTGACGCGGATCGGTTCTGTCGCCTTGGGCTGCCAGGTCTCCGCCAGCAGCTTTTCATGGTTGCCGACCACACGGTCGACCTCCGCCATGGCGGCGTAACGATCAGGATCGATCTGCGCCGCGCAGCCGGTGACGACGATCTGGGCGTCGGGTCGTTGACGCCGAACGCGACGGATCGCACGCCGCACTTGCCGCTCGGCCTCGGCCGTCACAGCGCAGCTGTTGATCACAACGGTGTTGTCGATGCCGGCCTCGGCAAGGTGCGATCGGATAACCGCACTTTCATGGGTATTGAGCCGGCAGCCTAATGTCACAACCTCGGACCGGGCGGCGTCGGGCAGCGCGGGTTGAACTGCGGCAGTCATGGGGAAGGTTCGGTTTCGCCTGGCCACTCGCCCCGGAAGGCCAGCGCTGTGGGCCCCGTCATCAAGACGTGGTCGGTATCGCTGGCGTCGAGCAGCAGAGTACCGCCATCAAGCTCTATGGCCACGCGCGGCTCGGAAAGTTGCCGGCGCGTTGCGGCGACCGCGGCGGCGCATGCGCCGGAACCGCAGGCCAGAGTAATCCCCGCGCCACGTTCCCAAACCCGCATGCGCAAACGATCCGGCGCCAGGACCTGCACGAATTCGACGTTCGTGCGTTCCGGAAACATCTGATCGGCCTCAACCAACGGTCCCAGCCGCTCGATGGCCACGCCCTCGGCATCGGGGACGAAAAAGACGCAGTGGGGGTTGCCGATCGAAACGCCAACCGGGTCTGTCAAATCGTCAAGCGCTACGGGCAGGTGGGCGGTGTCCTCAACCGGCTTGGAAAGCGGTATGTCACGCCAGTCAAACCGGGCCGGTCCCATATCCACTGTGATCTGATCGTTATCCGACCGCCAGCAGGGCAAGAGCCCCCCGCGGGTCTCAATCATTGCGCGATCCCGACCCGTCTCCTCGAAAAGAAGACTGGCGACACAGCGCGTGGCGTTGCCGCAGGATTCAGCCTCGCTGCCATCCGGGTTGTAAATCCGCATGAACAGGTCGGCCTTGTCCGACGGCTCCATCACGATCACCTGGTCGCAGCCGACGCCGCGCCGCCGGTCGGCCAGCGCGCGTGCCATTTCCGGACCGATCGGGCGTGCAGCCGCCCGCCCGTCGACCACGACGAAATCGTTGCCGAGCCCGTGCATTTTCAAAAACGGTACGGTCATGGCCGCAGATATAGGCCAGATCGTTCCTCAATGCACCGGGGCGACACTGCATAGCGCCCCTGTCCCGGGTGGGACGTTACTTGCGCCCGGTGTTTACGGGATTGATGAAACGATCGACCAGCAAATCAAGTTCATTGCCGACGGAGTCGGTCGCATCGGAGTCGGCATCGGAGCCGACAACAACGGCAATCTGGCGATCGGGAATGCAGTAGATGGTAAACAGCCGATCACGCTGGGTCGAATCCGCCCAGGCCGCGCTTGCCGTGCGGGGCATGACCGATAGCCCGATGGACGACATGGCCGTTTCGGCCTCGCTTAGGCAGGCTTGAAGATCCGTGCCCGGCAGAAGATCGATATAGTTGATCGACGTCGATACGGCGCCCGCACTGCCGGCCGTCAGACCACATATGGCCAAGGTGGCCAACCCTATGAACTTTCTCATGAATCTGCCCCTAATTGCTATTGATCGGCCGGTTCTACTTTACCGGCGCCGGCCGATTGTTCGGTTCTTAGGGGCGTTGGTCAAGCGCTCAAATTTGCCAGTTTAGAGATTGCCGCTGCTCGGCGCCGGCGCCGACCTGCCTGTGGCGCGACCGATTGAGAACCATGCGGTCATGCAGGCCGGTGATCGTGCGGCTGCCGGTTTTGACGAATAGAAACGGAAACAGCCCGTGTATGAAGCAAGCAAAACCAGCGGCGATCATGGAGCCGGCAAAGGAAAAAGCGACCCCCATATGCTGCCAGTAGCTCTCGCCGACAGAGGCTGGATGATCGTTGAATAGTTTGCGCACCATTGGGGGACCTCACTCGGGAAATTGCGTGGACGCAAATATAGTGTGAAGTGGTAGCCAAATGTGTGCGAATTAGGTTACTATCAGCCGCTGATGACGAAAAACCGTCTACGATATGGACCAAATAGATAAGAAAATTCTCTCTACGCTTCAGGCCGATGCCAGCCTATCGGTTGCCGATATCGCTGATCGGGTTGGGCTTAGCGCGACGCCGTGTTGGCGACGGATACAGAAGCTGGAACGATCGGGCGTTATCAAGGGCAGGGTGGCGCTGCTGGACCCCAACCAGCTGAATGTCGGCACGACCGTTTTCGTCACGATCAAGACTCACCAACACAATGCCGACTGGTTGGACACGTTTGCCGCCGCGCTCGATGCCATCCCTGAAGTCGTCGATTTCTACCGGATGAGCGGCGATATCGACTATCTGCTACGTCTCGTGGTGCCGGACATCGCCGCCTATGACGAGGTCTATAAACGGTTGATCGCGGTTGGCGGCCTGTCGGACGTCACCTCAACCTTCGTGATGGAAGAGATCAAGCACACGACCGCCCTGCCGCTGTCCTATCTGGCTTAGCGCGATCAGATAAACCGGTTGACCAGGTTCTCCAGATATTCCTGGCGGCCTGATTTCGGCTCGGGCGCACGGGCGTCTCGTGCCTTATCGGCCAGCGACTCCAAGCTTCGCTCGCCTGCAAGGATGGCTTTGCCTTCGTCGGCAGCCCAATCCGCATAACGATCCTCAACGAAACCGTCGAGTGTGCCGTCCTCGATGATGCGGGCGGCGGACAAAAGCCCCCGTGCCAGTGTGTCGATGCCGCCGATATGGGCATGGAACAGGTCCAACGGATCGACCGATTGGCGGCGCAGCTTGGCATCGAAGTTGAAGCCGCCGGTCGTCAATCCGCCAGCCGTTAGGACACGGTATAGCGCGAGTGTCGATTCCACCGGGTCATTGGGGAATTGGTCGGTATCCCAACCGTTCTGGGGGTCGCCCCGGTTGATGTCGAACGAGCCCATCAAATCGTTCGCCACCGCATAGGCGATGTCATGCTCATAGCTGTGGCCCGCCAGGGTGGCGTGGTTGACCTCGATATTCAGCTTGTACTCGCCCACCAGATCGTGCTTTTGCAGGAAGGCGTGAACGGTCGCGGCGTCATGGTCGTATTGATGCTTGGTCGGCTCCATCGGCTTGGGTTCGATCAACAGCGTTCCCTTAAAGCCGATCTTGTGCTTGTGCTCAGCGACCAGCGCCAGGAACCGCCCGAGTTGGTCGGTCTCGCGACCCATATCGGTGTTCAGCAGCGTGTCGTACCCCTCGCGGCCGCCCCAAAGGACGTAGTTCTCGCCACCCAGACGGTGGGTTACCTCCAAAATGTTGCGTACCTGCCCGGCAGCGTAGGTGAATACCGCCGGGTCGGGGTTTGTCGCGGCGCCGGCCATATAGCGCCTGTGGGAGAACAGATTGGCTGTGCCCCAGAGGAGCTTAACGCCCGTCCGCTCGATCTCGGTCTCCATAAAGTCAGCGATGTCGTCGAGATTGCGCCGCGATTGGCGCAGATCGTCGGGTAACGGCACGGCGTCGACATCGTGAAAGCAATAGAAGGGCGTGCCGAGTTTTTCGAAGAATTCGAACGCAACGGTCGCCTTGTGGCGCGCCAGGTCCATCGTTTCCGGCGCCCCTTCGGGGGCAAACCAGGGCCGGTCGAAGGTCGACGAGCCGAACATGTCGCTGCCGGGCCAGCAGAAGGTGTGCCAATAGCAGGTCGCCAACCGCAGATGCTCGGCCATCGTCTTGCCGAGAACCTCGCGGTCCGGCTGGTAATAGCGGTAGGCCAGTGGATTGGTGCTGTCGGGACCCTCGAACGCGATAGGGTCGATGTCGAAGAAAGGGGCGTGGCTCATTTTGGTGATTCTCTTGAATGTCAGGCGGTTGGCTGGGCGGCAAAGCGCTGGCGAAGGTCGGTGTAGAGGGCCCTGAACTGGTCGTATCTGGGGGCCATGGCGTCGCGTACGCCGGGGTCCGGGTCCACGGTTTCGTGAACCGGCGGCGGTGTGCAGATGTCGGTTGGCGCCTCTCCGGTGGCCGCCAAGCGGCCTAGGCGTGCGGCACCGAAGGCGGGCCCCACGTCGCCGCCCGCATGGTAGTGCAGCGGCTTGCCAAGGGCAGATGCGATGATGCGGCCCCATTGGGTTGACCGGGCGCCACCACCGATGACGGACAGCGCGCCGATTTCGGTGCCGGCTGACGCCATGACGTCGAGCCCATCGGCCAAGGCGAACGCGACGCCCTCGAGCACGGCATAGGCCAGATCAGCCTGACCGCAAGAATGGGTGAGGCCAAACAGAACGCCCTTTGCCATCGGTTCGTTGTGGGGGGTGCGCTCGCCCGAGAGGTAGGGCAGGAACAAAGGCGGGTCGTTGCCTGCGGCGGACGACGCATCGACCAGGGATGCGACATCTTCGAAGCCGAAGGCACCAGCCGCCCAATCGAGGCAGCTTGCGGCGCTTAAGATGACTGCCATTTGATGCCAGCGGTCGGGAAAGCAGTGGCAAAAGGCGTGGAGACCCCTTTGCGGGTCGGGTCGAAAGCCGTCGCTGACGGCGAAGACCACGCCGGACGTGCCCAGCGAGACGAAGGTCCGGCCCGGATCGACCGCGCCGATACCGGCAGCCCCCGCCGCGTTGTCTCCGGCACCGCCTGCGATGGGCGCGCCGGCTGGAACGCCCCAGTTCGCGGCGACCGCTGTGCGCAATTGCCCGGCAAGTTCCGACCCTTCCGCAAGGGCCGGCATGGCGCGCTCATCAAGGCCTGTTGCGGCGAGCAGGGCGGGCGACCAGGTCCGTTTGGCGACGTTCAGCCACAAGGTGCCGGCGGCATCGGACTGGTCGCTGAACGCCTCGCCGCTCATGCGCAGGCGCAAAAAGTCCTTCGGCAGCAGGACAAGACGCGTGCGTGCAAAGACGTCCGGTTCATGGCTGCGGACCCATTGCAGCTTGGGTGCGGTAAATCCCGGCATGGCTCGATTGCCAGCAATTTCAGCCAGGTCCGGGACCGCCTGTTCCAACTCTGCACATTCCGCCCCGCTGCGGCCGTCGTTCCAAAGGATCGCGGGGCGCAGCGGCTTGTTGGCATCGTCAAGTAAGGTGGCGCCATGCATTTGGCCAGACAGGCCAATGCCTTCGACACTGGCCAGCGCGTCGGCGTGATCGGCGCGGATGGCGGCGATCGTCGCTTCCGTGGCCTGCCACCAGCTGTCGGGGTCTTGCTCGGACCAGAGCGGCGATGGGCGCTGAACGGTCAGCGGCGCGCTCGCCTGGGCGATCACCGTCTGGTCTTCGTCGACCAGGATGCTCTTTACCCCCGATGTGCCCAAATCGATGCCTAGATACATGGTCGTCCCCGCTATCTACCCCCGCCGCCGCGATCTCTAGGACGGCCCCGATGCCTGCCTTCCGTACCGCAGAGAATCGACTTGCCTGTTGGTGCGGATTGTTATTAGATCGATCCTCGAACTAAATATGGATGCTATCCAGAAGCAGGCTGAAGGTCAAGCGTGTGGTGAAGCAGGTGGCGGTGGGCGACGGCGGTTTGCGCGGCCAAACTCAACCCCTACAGCGCCGTGTCAACTCAAACTGGGTGCGCCGGGTAAACGCGGCCAGCATCTTGCAGGCGCTGCGCGATCATTCCGGCGCCTCGCAGCGGCGCATTGGCGAGATAACCGGCCTCGACAAGGCTACCGTCTCGGCCGTGGTCGGCCAGCTGGTCGCATTCGGTCTGATTGAGCGCACACCGGCGCCGCTATCGGGACGCCAGGGGCGTCCGGAAGTGGCCCTCACGATCCAGAGGTCGGCGGGAACTGTCGTCGGCGTCCTGCTAGAGCTTGAAAGGATCGATCTGATCGCTGCCGATCTAGCGGGGCGGGTGGTTGCCAAGGTGAATCTGCCAGGTACTTCGGACTTGGATGAGGCACGAATTCGGCTTGCCGCAGGCGTTGAGGAGCTGGTGAGGCGGTCCGATGTCGGGCCGATTTTGGGTTTCGGTGTCGGTATCCCAGCGCTGATCAATGATAGCGGGCGGCTGTTGCTGGCCCCCAATCTCGACTGGAGCGACTTGCCGATTGGCCAGCTATTGGGCGACGACCTTCCGGCCCCTGTATGGGTGCACAACGACACCAAGGCCGCCGCACTGGCTGAGCGTAGGTTCGGTTCCTGCCGGTCAGTAGACGATTTTCTCTACGTCGCCGCCCATTCCGGCGTCGGCGGTGCCTTGTTCCTGGGCGGGGACCTTTATCGCGGTGTCGCTGGGCTAGCGGGCGAGATAGGCCATATCAACGTTGTCCCGAATGGCGAGCGGTGTAGCTGCGGCGCGGCAGGCTGTCTTGAGGCGTACCTATCCGAGCCCGCGCTCCGTCGCCAGTTGGCAACGAGTGGCGCTGAGGAAGGCGGTATGGCCGACATCGCGAAAAGGGCCGCTGCCAGCGAACCGGCCGTGCGAGATTTGCTCGATCACGCGGGTCTGCACTTGGCGAAAGCCCTGGCATCTTTGATCAACACGCTGAACCCTGGCCGTGTGGTCTTAGGTGGCGACCTCGCGCTGATCGCGCCTTACCTGCTGCCCGCCTGCCTCAAAGAATTGGACGGGCTGGCGCTGCCGGCCGCGCAACATGGCCTGATCATCGAACCATCCCCCCTTGGCCGTGACGCCGTTGCCATGGGTGGTATCGCGATGGCCCTCGATGCCGCCCAGGAGCGCCTGCTGGACCAAATGATCGGACTTAGCTGAGGAAGATCTCCACGCGGCGGTTTTGCGGCTCGCGGACGCCGTCCGGGGTCGGAACCAGCGGGTTCTCTTCGCCGAAGGCTCGGATCACGATCTCGTCCGGCGCGATGCCGCGCGCTATCAGACCGTTGGCCACAGAGTTCGCTCTGCGTTCGGAGAGGCCCAGATTGTACTGCGCGCTGCCCGACAGGTCCGTGTAGCCGTCAAGACGGATCGAGGCGTAGCCGGCCTCGTTGGCCACCACCACCACATCGTCCAGCACCAAATTGGCCTCAGGCGTCAGATCCGCCCGGTCCCAATCGAAGAACACGATAAACGCCGATATCGGCTGTTCCACCACCACCGCCGGAGCCGGCGGCGGAGGCGGCGGTGCCGGGTTCAGGTTGACCCGAATGCCACCCAAGGCCTGGAAGCCCTGCAAGCCATTGTCGAACGGAATGGTGTAGTCCACCTCGGCGTATAAGGAGACGCCCCGGTTGACGGCCACGGTGCCGCCAAAGCCTAACTCCACTGAGGTGCCGCTCAGATCCTGGGTAAGGGCAAACTGCTCGCCCAGGGAGGAAACGTTCACCTGATTGTCGCCCAGGAACTCGTGCAGGAGATTGGCCTCCAGATAGCCGGTCACCAGGGAGGAACCGATGGCGGCGCTGTTCTCGACCGCAAGGCCCAACCGGCCGACAAGGCTGTCGCCGTCATCCAGGCTCACCAGCACACCGTCCGGGTCGACGAAATCGTCGAGTTCGATGTGCTGATAGGTGATCTGGGCTTGCGGCACGAGGGCAGTGGTCTCGCTGACCGGGATGCGATAGCCCAGTTCATGAGAGGCGGTGAAACCGTGGCCGTCCGTACTGGTGCTCCCAAACCGGTCGCCGCCGGAGATGTCGACATCGTAGGCCGTGTATTGCAGCACATTGTCGAAATAGAGCCCTGACGTGCCATACCAGGTCGCGCTGAGGCCGCCGCCATAGAAGTCAAAGTCGGCATTGCTTTGCGCCGAGCCATCCGGACCAGTGACATCCAGGGAACTGGTGCCCCAATGGCCCATGGCTCCAACGACCAAACGGCCACTGTCTCTTCGCAGCACGGCGACATCGACACCGGCCTGCACGAAACCCAGCGTTTGCTCAAAGGAACTTCCAGTGAAGCTATCGAGATCGCCTTCGCTGTCCAACGACGAACCCACAGCCCGCGCCCAGATGGCACTGTCCACTGGACCGCCGCCCTCGACCGGGTTGCCGTTCGCGTCGGGCAAGATGCTGGGCACCGCCGAGCGCACGCCGATCCGTTCGACCAGCTGGCCAGCCAAGGCGAGGCCGATAGATTGCATCGCCCCGGGCAGGTTCTCGTAAGCATAGATCTGGTCGAAGAAGTCCGACGTTAAGAAGAATTCGCCATCCTCGAACTCCAGCTGATAGTCGAAGATGCCGATTTCGACGGGGCCGGACAGGAAGAAATCGTCAGCCTCAGCCCCGTCGGCCACGTCGATCAGCCGAATGCCGCCACCCTCAGCATCGTCCCCGATCCGGCCGCCCCGGCCGAACCCATTGATATGAATTGCCGTCGGTCCGGATTCGGCCGGAAGGACTCGGCCGTGGATGACGATCGGATCATGTCCGATGATCTTGCCGTTAACGACGATCACATCCGCCGTGCCGGTATCTCCGTCGAGATCGAGCCAGATTTGCGAACCTTCGGCCCCGGTATAGTCGCCGTCGATGGTGACCACATCATTGGCCGCGCCATCCTGCAGATCGACAACGCCCGCATTGATCAAGGGCCCAACCGTCGTTTCCGACGGGCTGTTGCCCTTGGCCTGCAAGGTCGAAGTGCCGTCGACGAACAGGATGCCGAACGGTGTCAAGTCGGCATTGTTGGCCTGCAGCAACGTGCCCGTGCTCAGGGCCAGCGCGTCGATTCCGACAGGCGTGCCCAGCGCCGCGTGATCCGCCGTCACGCCGAACAGCTCGACCGTGTCGAAGCCACCATCGCCGTCGATCTGCAGCACCTGGCCCAGATTGTTGTCGAACGTGCCGCTGAAATCGGCATCGTCCCAGCCGCCGCCTGCACCGGCGCCGAAAATCTCCAACGTGTCGTCGTCGCCGCCAAGATTGATGAGGCCGGTGGCCGAGCCGTCGACCAATTGCACCTTATCGTTGCCGCCGATCAGCCTCAGCTCGTCCTCAAGCGCGCCGCTCGATGTGATCGTGATCGGGTTGTTGTCGTCATAGACCGCCAGCCCGCTGGCCGAGCCGATCGAGCCGATTTTGGTCACCGTGATCGCGCCGCCCGGATAGTAGTCGCCGTTAAAGATGTTGACCGCCGCCCCGGTCGCACTGGTCACCGCGCCGCTCACGGTCACGTCGAACTGACCTTGGCCATTGTTTTCCAGATCAATCGCGCTGTAGTTGCCGCTGACATCGGCCACCGAGAGGCTGAGAGGCGCCGTGCTGGCCTTATTGTCGATCGTCGCGTCGATGCCGAAACCGGTGCCGCCATGAACGGGGCCGGTCGAGGTGATGCTGAGCTGACCGGTGCCTTCGTTCAGCGCCACAATACCGGTCGTGGCGCCGGAGACGGCGGCGGCCGAAACGATCACGTCGCCGCCCGCATTCTCGTTGGTGAGCCGGGCACGGATGCCTTCCTCCTGCCCGCCGGTTACGGTACCGCCGGCTGTCACCATGACATGGCCTGTCCCGCTATTGCGCGCATCGATGCCGCGCCGTCCGCCGAAGACAGATTGCGCGGCGACCGTGACGTCCATGGCCGTGTCTGTGCCTGCATCGATGCGTATGCCGTCATCCATGGCGCCGGAGACAGGCCCGGAGGCCGTTACGGTGATCGAGCCGTCGGCGCGGCTGCGCGCGAAGATGCCGAACCTGCCGCCTTCGACGTCGACAGAAGAAATGGTGATATGCCCCTCCACATCGCGTTGAAGCATCTCCGCGCGTATGCCCGAGCCGCTGACACCTTGCACCGAGTCAGTTGTCGTGATGTCAATGATGCCGGCAAAGGCAGACGTGCTGATGCCGTATCTGCCGCCATGAACCTTTGTGGCGGAGATCGACATCCCGTCCCCGCTCAGACTTTGGGCATCGGCCCAGATGCCTGCATCACCGAAGCCCGTCACGGTGCCGGTCGCCGTGATCGACAGCAGGCCGGTGCCGGAATGGTCGACATCGATCCCCCTCGTGCCGCCAAACACGCTGGCGGCTGAAATGGTCGTTACGCCGGCGGAATCAGACTGGTTCTTTGCGGCAATACCGACGCCCTCGGTTTCGTCACCGCCGATAACCGGCCCCTGTGTCGTAATCTCCAAATCGCTGGCGCCGAGATTGGTCGCGGCTATGCCAGTATAGCTGCCGACCACTGATTCGGCTGAGATGACGATGCCGCCATTGGTGGCGTTGCTGGCAGTGGTGGCGATGCCGGCCCGTCCGGGCTCGGCGGTGCCGCCGGTGACGGTCCCCGTCGCCGTGATCGACAGAATGCCGGTACCGTTTTGCCCCGCAATGATGCCCTCGGCGCCGCCGCTGACATCGTGCACCGAAATGATCAGATCGTCGCCATCGACCGAGATGTTGCTGGCCAGAATGCCATGGATATTGGTGCCGACGATCGGGCCGGAGGCCGAAATGCTCAGCGAGCCTGAACCATAATTCAGGGCCTTGATGCCATAAGTGTCGCCGCTCACGGCGGCCGCCGAGATCGTCAGGCTGCCGCCGCCGGCGTCGTTACGGGCTTCGATGGCGGTAAAGGATGTCGACGTCACGGTATCGGTTGTCGTGATGGAGACATCGCCGCCATTGCTGTTCCGCACAGTGATCCCTTGGCGCAGACCGCCGGTGACCCGGCCGGTGGCCATGATGGTCACATCGCCGGTCCCCAGATTCTTGACGTCGATGCCGCGCGCTGGGGCTTCGACGCCAGCCGCTGAGATCGTAACGTCCGACCCGCCCTCGTTGTTGATGGCGCGAATACCGTCGGTGCCTCCGGACGAAACCAAGTCTTCCGCGGTGATGTTGATGGCGCCGCCATAGTAACTTCTAGCCACGATGCCGTAGCCTGAACCGCCGGCCACCGGACCGGTCGCGGTGATTGTCAAATCGCCGGTGCCTTCATTAACGGCCGTGATCCCATATTCTCCGCCGCTAACGGCAGCGGCCGAGATAATGAGATTGGTCGCAGACGGGTCATTGATCGCGCGTATTCCTGAATCAGTGACGCCCGTTACCGTGCCGGTCACCGTGATTGACAAGTCTCCAGAGCCATTGTTGATGGCTTGAATGCCCTTATCGTTACCTGAGACATCGGCTGCGACGATGGTTAGGTTCTTGCTGTTACCCGAGTTGGACGCATCGATGCCTTGATCGTCTATGCCAATGACGGGTCCGGACGCAAAGATCGACAGGGAGCCGGTGCCGGAATTAGAGGCGTCGATGCCATCCTGTTGACCCGTGACAGCAGCGATCGTCGTGACTGTCACGTTGGCACCATTGTAGGACGTGTTGACATCAATGCCGTCGACCTCTTCGTCAGGCAGCGCCAAGCTCGTTATCGCCCCGGTCACGGTGACAACGAGGTCGCCCGTGCCCTGATGGTCAGCCGCGATCCCATCATTCGTGCTGCTGATAGTGTTGGCTTCGATGGTCAGATCGTTGGTCGACGCGGCGCCGAAAGCTGTGATGCCCTTGCCGCCAAGCGCCGTCACCGCGCCAGCGGCGGTGACGCTGGTGTCGCCATTGCCATAGTTTTCGACCTTGATGCCGTCGGTCTGGCCCTGCACGTCGACGGCGGTGACGGAAAGATCGGTTGAATCACTATAAGCGCGGGCGTCGATGCCTTCCTTGCTGGCCGATGTCACCGGCCCGGTCGCCACGACACTTGTCTCCCCGCCAATGCGGCTGATCGCCTGTATGCCCGCGCCGGTGCCGCCGGTTACCGCACCGGTGGTCGTAATACTCAAATTACCAGTTGTGTAGCTGACACCGCGAACGCCGATATAGGAGCCTTGAACGCCGGCCGCCGAGATCGTCGTGTCCGTCGAACTGCCGAAAGCGCTCGTGGAGATGCCCGTGCCGCCCGTGGCAATCACCGTGTCCGCGGCAGTGACGGTGATCGAACCGCCGGAATAGTTTCTGGCAGAAACTCCGAAGTACTTGCCGGTGACGGTGTCATTGGTCGTCACAACTACATCGCCGTCGCCCAAATCTTTTGCAAGAATGCCGCTGCCGTCCTGGCCGACAACCGGCCCCGTTGCCGTCACGGTCAGATCGCCGCTGCCCTCATTGTAGGCATAGATCCCGTATTTGTTGCCGGTCACCGCGGCTGCGGAGATTGTAAGGTGCGAGCCGGCGGCTGAATTCTTGGCGAAAATTCCTGCATAGGTTCCTCCGGTGACCGCACCCGTCGCATCGATGGAAAGCGCGCCGGTGCCGAAGTTGCTGGCTGCGATCCCATCGACCCCGCCGGTGACCGAGGCTGCCGAAATGGTCAAGTCCGTGCCATAGTTGATGCCGGCAATCCCGAAGCCCGTCAGCCCTGTCACGGCGCCGGTGGCGGTGATGGAGAGCGCGCCTGTGCCGTAATTGCGGGCATCGATGCCGTCGACATCTCCTGAACTGGCAGCCGCTGAAATCGTTACGCTTGTTGCCCCGAGGGCGGCCTCGTTGTTGGCAAAGATGCCGTCTCCGTCCGACGACACCACGCTATCGCTCGCGGTGATGCTCAGCATGCCACCATTGGTGTTCACGGCGCTAATGCCGTCGCCATTGCCTCCGGTCACCATGCCCGTGGCGGTTATGATCAGATCGCCGGTGCCCTGATTTTCCGCCCTGATCCCGTGGGTCCCGCCGCTCACCGCAGCAGCGGAGACGGTCAGGACCGTGCTCTTGTTGAAGGCGAAGATGCCGCTGCCATCCCTCCCAGTTACCGTACCTGTCGCGGTCACTGACAGATACCCGTCCCCTAAATTCTGGGCTTCGATACCGGAATCGCCAGTGACGCTGGCAGCCGAGACCGTCAGGTCCGTAGCGTCGGAGAAATTGATGGCCTCGATGCCGTCGTCGCCATAGCCGATGACGCTTCCCGTTGCGACGATCTTCATCGCGCCCGTACCGAAGTTAACTGCATCTATTCCATCCTCGCCTCCCATGACGTTGGTGGCCGTGATGGTCAGATCCTTGCCATTGGCATAGTTGGCTGCATAGATGCCGTCCTCGCTGGTCGAAGTAACGGTCTGCTCAGCCGAGATTGTCAGCGACCCGCCATTGAGGTTCTTGGCGTTGATGCCTTCGCCGGTCCCTCCGGTGACGGCGCCGGTCGTGGTCACGCTCAAATCGCCGGTGCCGTTGTTGGTCACCCGGATGCCGGCGCTGGCGCCGCTTACGCCGGCGGCGGAAACGATCAGATCGCCTCCTTTGACGGAATTGGAGGCTTGGATGCCATCGGAGCCGGCGCCGTCAACCAGCCCGGATGTCTCGATGCTGACGGTGCCATAGCCGCCGTTAAAGGCGTCGATGCCGCGCTTCGAGCCGCTCACGGAGGTGACGTCGATCGTGATGCCCGTGCTGTATTTCGAGGCGTTGTAGGCGTCGATGCCGTCGTTCAGTGCCTGGGTGCCGCCGACGACCGGCCCGGTCGCCGTGATGCTGATCGACGACTTGCCTGCGTTGTAGGCGTAGATACCGTATTTCCCGCCCACAACCCCGTTCGCCTCGATCGTCAGGTCGCCGCCAAAGACTGAGTTGTAGGCCTTGATCCCCGAACTGGTACCGCCGGTCACCTGACCAGAGGCAGTGATCGACAGATCGCCAGTACCCTGGCTGCTCACTCGGATGCCGTATGTTCCGCCCTCTACCGCGGCGGCGGATATGGTTAGATCTCGGGAGTTGACGCCGTTGTTCGCGAAGATCCCGGATGCATCGCGGGAATAGACCGTGTCGTCCGTCGTTATCGACAGGTCGCCGTTGCTGTAGTTACGGGCCAGGATACCGTCTTGGGTTCCGCCCGTCACCGCGCCGGTCGCTGAAATGGAAATGCTTCCTCCCGAATAGGAGGAGACTTTGATGCCGGCCTGCGCGCCCTCCACGGCGGTAGCCGAAATTGTGATGCCGGTGCCCGAGCCGCCGTTTTGCGCCGAGATTCCGTGGGAGCCTGCAGAATAAACGGAGTCCTGGGCGTCGACGAAAATCGCGCCGCCATTGTAGTTGTTGGCGACGATCCCCGCACTGTTGCCGCCCGTCACCGCCCCTGTCGTGGTGATGGTGAGGTCGCCGGTACCGAAGTTTTGTGCGAGAATGCCACTATCGTCTCCAGACACACCGGCGGCCGAGATCGTGAGATCGACGCCGCCGCCCTGATTGATGGCCCGGAGTCCGTCATCCGCTGTCGATGAAACCAAATCGCCGGCATTGATCGACAGCGAGCCGCCGTTCAGATTGTTAGCCCTGATGCCCTCCTGGGCCCCACCACTGATCGGCCCAGTGGTAGTGATCACTAGATCACCGGTCCCCAGATTTTCGGCGTAGATGCCGCGGTTTCCGCCCGTTACCTTGGCGGCCGAGATTGTCAGATCGGTCCCGTCGCTCGTATTGCTCGCTTCGATGCCGTTGCCGGCGACACCCGTCACGGTCCCCTTCGTGGTGATAGCAACTGCACCGCCGTCACTGTTGCTGGCGTTAATGCCGTCTTCGGCGCCTGCGATGTCCGAACCGTTGGTGTTGGTGTCGTTGAAAATGAGCCCGCCACTGCCGGTAATGGTGAGGGCATTTCCGGCCTTGTTCGAAGAATCGAAGCCGAACGTGTCGGTAGTCGTTACGGAGACTGCGCCGCCGCCGCCGGACAAGGTTTCGGGTGTGTCGTCGCCGGTCAGGCTGGCCGCGTCGGTACAGACGATGGCTGGGTCGTTGTCCGGATCGCAAGTGCCGGCGCTCGCGTCGCGGGCGTGTGTGCCCAGCAGCATCGCCGCAGCGATGGCGGTCCCCAGCGAAAGATGAATGCGCAGTGACGTTGGCTTGATCATACCTCGGCGACCCCTTCGACGCTCTGTCAGTCTTGCGAGAACCGCTTGGACAGGTCGGACCGGGCGAGGGTTTGATCGAGGCTAAGGCATCCTGCCCGATGCATCGAAGCCTGATTCCTCATACCGTCCGGCCGGTTTGCAGCCTTCTTCTTGTTGGCTGCCGACAGCCAAACGGGCAGGGCAGCAGTTTGAGCCGCGCCTCGCCGACTGGCTTGCCAGCGAAGCCGCAAGCGCCACTCGCCATTTCACCGGTTGAACGGGGTCTGGTTAGCCCCATTGAAACGGGAATGGACAAAAAGACCCTATCCGTCAAACACCGTGCGGGTAAAGCGATTTATCCCGTAAACAGATAGTTTTAAGCCATATCTCATTTTTCAGATGAAAATTATGCCACGATATATGGGATGCCGACAGGCGGCCGGCTACTTTTAGCGCAGGAGCGCAGATGTAAGCGGACGATGCGCTCTAGGAACTGGCTGTTCTTCGAGTCTTCAGCATCTCAAGCGAATCTTAGGGCCAATTCTCATTTCGAAGGTCGATACATCTTATGGGTTGCTTTCTTTCGAATATGCGAAAGAAATTTATCTGATTATGAGTAGAAACCCCAAAATCCTCGCGCTTATCTTGGCTTATTGCTTAAGAGTTTGCGGTTCTTCTGTTTGAGGAGCCCCTTAAGATTGAGTGATAAAGTTGTCTACCCGTTATCTGGCTATTTATCTGCGGTTGCTCGGCCGTTTGCCGAAAGCTCATAGCCCCAAATAGAAACAGCCTGTTGACATGACTTATCATTTATATAATAGATAAGTTATGGAACTAGATGGTTATAAAAAGCCCTCCAAAGGCCTGGATGCCGTGTTCGCGGCGCTGGCCGACCCCACGCGCCGGGCGATCCTGGTGCGGCTGGCGAAAGGCGAGGCGTCGGTCAACGAGCTCGCCGCGCCGTTCGAGATGAGCCAGCCGGCGGTGTCACGGCACTTGAAGGTGCTGGCGCGGGCGGGGCTCATCGAGCGCGGTATCGACCAGCAACGCCGCCCGGCACGGCTAAAGGCGGAAAACATGGCCCCAGCGGTCGAATGGTTGGAGGAGTTTCGCGCCTTTTGGGGCGCGAGCTTCGATCAGTTAGACGATGTCCTGACGAGTTTGAAAAAAGCCGAAGAAAAGGAAATGAAGAATGAGTGACATGCCGGAATATGTACTCGACCGGGTGTTCGACGCGCCGCGCGATATGGTCTGGCGAGCCTGGACCGACCCGGAACTGCTCGCGCGCTGGTACGGGCCGGGCGTGGAGACGATCATCCACCGGTACGACCTTAAGCCCGGCGGCATGTGGCTCAATGAAATGAAATGGGGCGAAAAGTCCGATCTCAGTCGGATGGTATTTCAAGAGGTCGTGCCGGGGGAAAAGCTGGTCTGGCACCATTCGTCCACCGACGAGGATTGGAACATCATCGCCAACCCGATGATGGCCGGCTGGCCCCGCGTGCTGCTGACCACCGTGACCTTCGAGGATGCCGGCAGCCAGACCAATGTGCGCCTGACCATGATGCCGCTGGACGCCACCGAGGCCGAACTCACAACCTTCGCCCAGATGATGGAAGGCATGGGCAAGGGCTGGGGCAGCGGCTATGCGATCATGGACGAAATGTTCGCGGAGATGCAGGCGAAGACGGCCTGAGAGCCGCCCGCGTCCGGCCCATTGTTGCTGGACGGCCTTGTGCGTGCGGCGCTAGCGGAGTGTCATAGCTCCCGCTCCGCCAACTCCCGAAAGGCGTCCGGCACCGCGCGCCGGTCGCCCAGCACTACCGAGCCATAGCCGATCGCCTCGCGCCCGAACCGGTCGCGGATCCGGTCCATCGCCCGGTCGGCCAGCCATCTCGTGGCGCCCCGCTTAGTGCCGGGGCGCCGCTTTTCATCCGCCAGGCGCAGCGGCAGTTCCAACTGCAGCGCCTCGCGTACTTCCAGATGCGAGATGGAAATGCCCAACAGCGAGATCTCTTTTTCATCCGGGTGATCGGCAAGGGCGGTTCGCACTAAATCCTCGGCGATTTCCGCCAGCATGCCGGTGGCCGAAATCGCCGCCGGCAAGGTGATCGACCTTGTCACGGCGTGCAAATCGGCGAACCGAACCCGCGCCGTTACGGTGCGTCCTGCGCGCGATTTGGCCCGAAGGCGCGAGCCGACCCGGTCGGCAAGATGCAGCAAGGTCGGGCGGTAAATGGTCTCAGTCGCCGGCTTGCGGCCCAGCGCCGATTGCGCCCCGACGGAGCGTGCCCGTCGATCGGTTGCAACCGATCGCGGGTCCTGGTCTCGGGCAAGTGACGACAGCTTGCCGCCCACTGCCCAGCCGAGCAGCTTCTCCAGGGACTGACCGGGCGTTGCTGCCAACTGGCCGATCGTGTGCACGCCCTGTTCGGCCAGCCGCGCCTTAGCCACCGGCCCCACGCCCCACATCAGCCCGACCGGCAGGTCATGCAGAAACGCGTGCTCGGTACCCGCCGGCACAACGATCAGCCCGTCGGGCTTGGCCACTTGGGAGGCGATCTTCGCCAGATGCTTTGTCCGCGCCAGCCCGACGGAAATCGGCAACCCGACCTCCGCCTGCACCCGTTCGCGAATGGTCTTGGCAATACCCTCCGGGGAACCGAACAGCCGGTCCGTACCTGAAACGTCTGCAAACGCCTCGTCGATCGAAATGCGCTCTACTATCGGCGTGTAGTCTCCCAACACGCCGATGGCCGCATCGCCCAGCCGCTGATACTCGTCGAAATGGCCCGATACGAAGGTCAGGTTCGGGCATAGATCGCGCGCCCGCCGCCCCGGCATACCGCTTGAAACCCCAAACGCCTTGGCCTCGTACGAGGCGGCCAAGACAACCCCGCCGCCAACCGCAACCGGCTTGCCCTGCAACGACGGGTCGAGCATCTGTTCCACCGAGGCGTAGAACGCGTCGAGGTCGGCGTGAATGATCGAGGCGCTCGCATTCGACATGAGAACATAAAGCGAACAAACAAGCCGGCTGTCAAGTCGCGGAAACAGCCTATGAGACGTGCGCGTTAGTCGTTTGCCGACGGCAGCGTAAAGATCTCTTGCTTGTCCTTAAAATCACGCAACTCGTGAACGCCGAGGGAGACCAACTCTTCCTTGATGCCCTCGGCGAAAGCCGACGAGATCACGATCGGCGATTTCAGCACCTTCGACATGTCTTCGATGCGTGAGGCTTGGTTCACCGCCGTGCCGATGACCGTGAAGTCCAGACGTCGCTCACTCCCAACATTCCCATAGGTCAGGTCGCCGCGATGGAGCGCGATGCCGATCGCGAGCGGCGGCTCGCCCTTCTCCTCGCGTTCATTGTTGATTTCGTCCAAACGGCTTTGGGCGTCACGGACGGCGGCTAGCGCGTTCTTGCAAGGCTCGGGCTGGCAGTCCTCGGGATCGTCGATCGGGAAGATCGCCAGGACCGCATCGCCGATGAATTTC
>JBCCER010000040.1:0-29390 GCA_039030175.1 Pseudomonadota bacterium | reverse complement strand
GTGGGCGCTCCCTATCAGGTCGCGGAATGAAGGTGACCGTCAGGCGACGGTCACCTTTACGTTTCCAGGGTTGGTGATGATGTCGAACACTGCCGACCGTTTCTGAGACTGCGCGACCAGCGCCGCGATCTCTTCGCCTGTAGCATCGGCGTCGATTTCAAAGGTCACGCGAATGGCGTTGAAGCCGTTGCGAACGTCGGCGTCGATGCCGAGGATGCCGTAGAGGCTCATATCGCCTTCCACCGTGGCTTTGACCGAATGGAGCTGAATTCCCCGATGCTGCGCGATTGAGGCAACCCCGCCCGTCAGGCAGCTTGCCAACGCTGAAAGAACCATTTCCACAGGGGTTGCGCCCGCGTCTGGCGCCGCGAATTCGGCAGGATGGTCAGCTTCGAAGGTGAAGGCCTTTTGGTGCTGCTTTTCCTCGCCAAGGCCGAAAAAGCCTTCAACGGTCGAGCGGCTATGGACACCACCCAACCATTCGCAGTTCGCGCGCCAGGTGAATTCGGCCGCCGCCGGCATTTCGCTGAGCGCTTCGCGCGCACCGATCAATGCCTCGACGTTGACGCCATTGTCTACGGTTTGGATTTCGGCTGTTGCGTTCATCTTGAGTTTCCTATTCGTGGTATCTGTCGCCGTCCCAGGATTGGGGCGACATCCGATAGGAGACGTCTTAAAGATGAGCGGCACGCGAAGCTTGAGGTGCGCCTGGGGATTTCCTTGGGATTTCTTAGGAAATCGTTAGATTTGATCTAAGGTATTGTTTTGAAAGATGTTTCTTGACGGGAAGTTGATACGATGGGTGTTTCCTAAAGTGAGGACACCGCGATTTTGATGATAATCACGACGATGGCGCGTCCGAGAGCGCCGCCTCGAGATGCGTAATCACATCGGAAAGCGCCCATATCTTTCCGTCAGACGCGAGGCGATGAAACTCCGTCTCACCGAGGTGGCTTTTTACTGTCTGGACCACCTGCTCGTAGTCCGGGGCAAGCGACCCTTTCTCACCCAGCCCCCGGATGCTTGGGATCAAGCCGGATAGCTGCGCGGCAGCTTCAAATTGTTCGACGTCAGTAAGACACATCATTGCGGAGCGCAATATCGTCGGCAATTGGATAACGTCGCCGGAGGTAACAGCTGCCCGCAAATTGTCGGTGTACATGGCAAGACGGGCCAATGTGTCGCCGCCATCCGCAACGTGGCTCGATTGCATGCCCGCGGCAGTTACTTTGAACCAGGGCGCATGACACCGGTCGGCGGCCTTCGCGAGGTCTTTGCGATGCCCCTCAAACCGAATGGGATCACCGCGACCAAATGCAGCCACCACGCGGGCAATCAGAGCGCAACACTGGCCGGAGGGCCAGGGATGGCGGGCAAGCATCGCTTCGATGTCATCCAGAAGGTCGGATATCTCGGGCGCGTCTCCCTTGCGCATGGCATATCCGCAAACGAGAAAGGCCGACGTGGCGATACGCCAGGAGATATCGTCTGTCTTCTCGGCCTGCTTCCATGCCGCCAATCCGCAGCGGAGGACCTTCTCAAAGTCCTCACGCGCAAATCCCTGATAGAATTCAAAGTAGGCCGTTTCGAATGTATCACCGCCCGCCGCGATGCAATGCTTCATCAAAGCTTCCGAACGGTCCAGGTCGCCCGCGCTCCAAGCGCCCATTGAGCGCACCAAGTCTGTCTTCTGTTGGTCCTCTTTGGGGATATCACACGCCTCGACACCCGCTTCGAGCCAATTGAAGCCTTCGATGCGCAGTTGCCAAAGCAGATGGATACCCAACGCAGCTAGTGGGGCCACAGCGACATCTGAGCGACTGTGCTCACGTCCCCATTCCAATGAACGGCCGAAGTCCGACCATTCTGCTGTCAGTGCCTCGCAAGCCTCGATCTCATTGCTTCCGCGCATCTGTTGGGACAGATCTTTGACCCGTGCCGCAAACCAAGTCGCGTGTCTTTCTCTCAGCGCTGCCTTTCCAGCATCGTCCAATTGGCGCTCGGCAAACTGCCGAATTGGTTCCAGCAGACGGAACCTCGATGCCGGGCTGCCGGGTATGAAGGCCACCATCGACTGACCAATCAGATCGTGGAGGACGCCGCGCGTGTTCGCACTCTCGCAGACTGCTTCAGCAGCTTGAACGGTAAAGGCGCCGGAAAAGATGCTCAGATCAACCAGCGTCTTCTGCTCGATATCGGACAAAAGCTCGAACGACCAGGCAATGGTGTCGTCCATCGTCCGGTGACGCGCCTCACCTTGAGGTCTGCGCGTTGCAAGAACGGAAAGCTGGTCGTCAAGCGCTCTAAGCAACTCTGCCGGCGTGTTGGACGCTAGACGCGGTACCGCAAGCTCAATGGCCAGCGGTAACCCTTCAAGTCGTTTGACAATATCGCTGATGACTTCATCGGTTCTGCCGGTACGAGGCAAATCCACGATGCGTTTAGCGCAATGATGAAATAGGTCGACGGCGACGCTATCACCTTGATCGACCTCAAGTCCCGCCAACCGGAACAGTTGCTCGTCGCGAAGCTCCAAAGCCTCCCGGGTTGTCGTCAGCAACGCGATATTCGGCGCTTGCTGAGAGAGTTCGTCAGCCAATTGCGCTGCATCATCGATCACATGCTCGCAGTTATCGAAGATCAGAAGAGTCGGGCTTGAACCGATGCGCTCTGCAATTGTCGCCGCGTCTACACGACCAGCGCCAGCGCTCGAATCCATCGCACCCATCACCGCCGATTCCACCTGGCCGGTTTGAATGGGCGCAAAGTCGCAAAACCATGTGCCGCCACGGAAATTGTCCCCGCAGGTCAGCGCGACCTCAATTGCAAGCGCTGTTTTCCCAGCACCGCCCGGCCCCACGATCGAGACCAGCGTACCGGGCTGGACCAAATCAGCGAGCGCTGCGCGTTCGCTTTCCCGCCCGATCAGGGTGCGGCGACGACGGTTGAGGTTGCTCGGATTTGGCGCGCCGATTTCATCCAGTTGAGCTGACGTCGCTGCGGTGCTGGCGCCTTCAATGTCGCCGACGAACCGAAACCCGCGACCATGCACGGTTTTGACCAGGCGCTGCCTTTGCCCATCGTCCCCCAAAACCCTGCGCAGGGCACTTATCGCCGTGGAAAGCGCTCCGTCCGAAATAAATCGACCGTCCCAGACCGCATCAATGATCTCATCGCGCGTAACAACGCGTTCGCGGTTCTCAATGAGGAACAACAGAAGGTCGAAGACCTTGGGTTCGATCGCAACGGGCGCACCCCGTTCATGAAGCTCTCGAATGGACGCGCTGACAGTGAACTCCAAAAACGCGTACTGATCGGGGATGGTTCTGGCGTTTTCGTCAGCGTTCCGATCATCTGGAACAATGTTCGGCATAATGTGCGAGCGCCTCCCCCTATTCGGCCCTATTGAACAACAGTAAGACTCAGAAGAATAGAGATTGGAACTCCACTTGCGGCATTGTCACACGAACCGCGCCGATCATCGGCTTGGCTGATACCATCGGCTGAAGCGTATGCTGTGGCGTTGTCAGACTAACTGAGTTTGGTCTGTCGGTTCGGAAACGGTCAAGGCTCTCACGCGGCGAGTCGCCGCCATTCTTCCATAGCGGTAGCACGGTTCTTCTTGAAGACATTGCGGCAGCTGAAATGGCGGTCCTGGTTGAAGTGATTGTGGATCGAGGCGTGGACGGCGGCGAATTTCTGCAGGGTCTCGATGTCCCTGAATTTGGCCATCGCCCGCTCTCTTCGTCGAAACGGCTGGTGCGAGTTTTCTGCCCGATTGTTGTTCCAGCGCCAGCATTCATGTCGGCGGATGACGCCAATGGTCCTCATTGCCGCCCGGTAGGACCGAAGCCGGTCCGTCACGTTCGACCGAGGGCGGCCATAGCGTTTCATCATACGCTTCATGAACTGCAGGGCCGCTTGGCGGTCTCTGTGTTTGGTCGCGAAAACCTCGAGCACGTCGCCTTCCTGATCGACGGAGCGACAGAGATAGCGGGTCTCGCCATTGATGCGCACGAATACCTCGTCCAGGTGCCAGCGCCAGCGCGAGTACGATCCATGGCGAACGCGTCGCTTCCGGATCTCCGCGGCAAAGTTCGGACCGAACCGGTTCCACCAGTACCGCACCGTCTCGTGGCAAATGTCGATACCACGCTCGAACAGGAGATCCTCGACCTGGCGCAGCGACAGCGGAAAGCGGATGTACATCATTACCGCGAGGCGGATCACCTCGGGAGAGCTATTGAAGTAGCGGAAGGGATCTTTCATCTGCCGAGGCTAGGGACCGCACCTGACCGCCTCAACCCGATTTAGTCTGACAATGCCGCTGTTTTCCCGATATCTGGATGGCCATCTCGTCGAGATGCCAGCGGGAACTTGGCCTGTCCCCAGACCACCGCAATCTACCTGCAATGGGAGGGCCGAATTTCAGCACCCACCGGCGAACCGTCTCATAGCTCACCTCGACGCCACGCTCGGCCATGAGGTCCTCGACATCTCGGTAGCTCAGCGTAAACCGAAGATACAGCCGCACAGCGTGCTGGATGATAACAGGAGGAAACTGGTGGCGCTTGTATGAAAGCGCGGGCATCAACCCATGCTATCAGTTATGCTACTGATCGGCGCCGTTAGCGTGACAATGCTCAATTTACTTCTGTTGGTTCCTGAGGGCATACTGATCGCTCGAGGACATAGCAATGGCTGCGAGAGTCTTGGTTTCCTCGTCTAGCTGGTCCTGATCGTCCTGCGGGATGAATTCCAAATACGCTGTCATGCCATCTTTACCTTCCCCAAGCTCGGACAGCAAAGCTAGCCAATCCGACCTGGCATCCGACAGGGGAAGGCGGGTCCCGTCGGCTGTCCAGTTGAAGACATGAAGATGCGCGATGTGCGGTCGCAGCGCTGCGATCTGGGCCTTAGCTTGGCCGACGGGTATTGCACATTCCCACTGCCAGTACGTCCGCAGCGCCGGATGTCGGACCCGATCGATCAACTTCAGGACGGCATCGGAGTTGTCGGCAAAGCGCCCACGGTGAAACTCGGTTGCGACAACCAGCCCACTATCCCCGGCCGCCTGAGCAAACCGTCTGGTTGCTTGGGCTAATCGCTCAAAATCGTCATCATTGTAGGCTGTCGACCCTTTGCCCTTTGGTCCTGCCCAGACCCGGATAACATCAGCGCCCAACGCCTTCGCGGTGGCCAGCGTTGGAGCGATCTGCCGTTCGTCGGTTTCGCCCAGCACGAAGTAGCTGCCGTAGCTGGGGCATTTCAGACCGCGCTCGTCGCATGTGTCGCGGGCGAAACTGGCTCGTCTTTCGTCTCCAGGAGGGACATGAATATCGCCCCCCCACTCGATTGCCTGTAGGCCCGCCTGCGACGCCAGTTGGGCAACTTGCGGAACATCGAGACCTCGGAACGTGACGGAACACAGACCTGTCTTCACGATTTCGCCTCAGAATTCGCCTGAACGCACTTCGAACTTCGAGGGCTTACCGTGAATCGGCTTGTCGTTCCAAACCCAATCGGCGACCGCCGTTATCATCGAGTCCATCGGTACGGTGGGGTTGCCCAGAATGCCGTTGGCCTTATCGCAATTGACCAGCAAGCAAGTGTCTTGCTCGACCCCGGAGAATTTTGGTTCCAGCCCAAAGATTTCACCAAACCGGTTTGCCAGATAGCGTACCGATACCGTTTCGGGACCGCCGATATTGATCGGGCTGCTTGGTGTCTCGCAATGGGCCAGCAATCTCAGAAACTGGGCATTGGAATCGCCTTGCCACATGACATTCACATGGCTGGTTTCGAGCGGCACGGCCTTGCCCTCCTTCACCCAGCTTGCGATTTCCTGCAATACGCCATAACGCGGTTCGATGCCGTAAACGAAGCGAACCAACCGGCCCGGCGTATCGTATTTTCGCGAGAAATATTGAAATGTACGCTCGCGTCCGACCACTGAATTTGCGTACTCACCCGGTCGGGCCATCGGATCGGCGGCCTCCGTGATGCCACCATGCATCGGGGTGGACCAGGGATAAACATGGATGGTGGAAAAGGCGACGATACGGCTGTCCCGAAAGGCTTCAGCCGTAATCTGCGGCGCGAGCGTGTTCATCGCCCACAGGAAATCCTCGCGGCCGCGATAGTCGAATTTTAGCCCGGCCATGTAGATGACGTTTTCGACCTTGGGCAACGCGTTTACGGCATCGCGGTCAAGGAGATCGCAGCGAATTGTCTCGACTCCCCAATCGTTCAACCTCTCTTCAACACCTTCCTCGGAATAGCGCGATACACCGATCACGCGCTTGTCCGGCGCGGCGCGCTTCGCCATCCGGGCCATGGTCACGCCGATCTTGCCGCCGACGCCCAGAATGATGATGTCCCCTGTCAGGGAGTTCAATTCATCGATAACAGCCTCGGTGGGGATGGACAGGAAATCCTCAAGATGGGCGACATCGCGAAACGCCGCCGGGAAATCCGGTGGCCTGCTACCATTGGGTAAACCCACGCTTCTACTCCGTTGTATCGTTAAGCCACCAACGGCCGAGACTTGCCCGTGGATGAAAGCCATCGATCGAGATTGGCTCGCACGAAGGCGTCGTCGTTCATTTCGGGATATTGGCGGTAGACGCGATCGATCTCTTCGGCTTGCCCCTCGCTCATCGTTTCAGAAGGGTCGAGACACCAAGTGCCGTTCAGCAAGCCTTGGCGACGCAGCACCTCCAAACAGCCAGGAATGCAGCCCTTGAGATTGTTTAGGGCGTCATAGATGGCGAGGTTGCAATCGGTGACCATGCTGTCTTGGGCAAGCAGATCAACGGGAATGTCCGCACCGTCGGCGAGAGCATGGATACGATTGAGCAGATCGACCGCCGACTTCACCCAGACGCTCCAATGCCCCAGAAGGCCGCCGCGAATCCGGGCGCGGATCTCCCTGCCGCCGTCCGCCGACCTCACGACAAAAGGTTGAAGGAGATCGAGCACGATATGATCGTCATTACCCGTATAGAGCGTGACACGATCGGCCGCACCGGCATCATGAACTGCTCGGACAATGTTCAGTGTCTGATAGCGATCAAACGGGGCCATTTTGATGGCAACGACATTGTCGATCTGGGCGAACCGAAACCAAAACTCGTAAGAGAGATGGAACCCGCCAACGGCCGGCAGTAGCGAGAAGCCGACGAGCGGTATCTCGCTCGCAACCTCGGCACAATGGGCCAAAAGTTCGTCTTCCGATGCGCCTTTCAGCCTGGCGAGGTTAAGCAGAACGGCGTGATAGCCAAGGCCGCGCGCGGTTCTGGCCTCGCGAACCGCCTGGGCGGTAGGGCCGGTAACGCCGGCAATCAACAATCTTTCGCTGTCTGCCCAATCGCCGACGGTTTCCGAAGCAAGGCGCAAAACAGTTTCGTAGAGCCCCACCTCTCGGATCGCGAACTGGGTGGTGTGGACGCCGACCGCAACGCCGCCCGCCCCCGCATCAACGTAATAGCGGCTAAGAGCACGCTGACGCGCCCCGTCCAGCGTCCGGTCTGGCTTTAGCGCGAGGGGATGGGCGGGAAGGACAGTGCCACGCCGCAGCAAACCCAAGACGTCGGGTGAAATGTCGCTGGCGTTCATGCAGTTAACCGGTCATCGCTGTTTGGTGATGGCTTAACGAAATGGGCAGCATCCATCAGCGGCAGAGGATCGCGGATACGTACCGGCGCAAATGCCATCTGAGCCAATATCTGGCTTTCGAGATCGACACCAGGCGCGATCTCGGTCAGTTCCAAACCGTCGGCAGTCACCTCAAAAACCGCGCGCTCCGTTACGATCTTTGCCTCCTGCCCTCTATCGCGAACCCCTTCGGCCATCCGATAGGTGATGGAGGAGGCGTTTTCGACAAATTTTCGTACCCTCCCCTCTTGCTGGATGACGAGCTTGCCGTTTGAAACATCCGTCTTAAGTCCGCCCGTCGTAAAGGTGCCGGCGAAAATCAAACGCCTTGCATTATGAGCAATGTCGATAAAGCCGCCGGCCCCCGGATTTGCGCTGCCGAATTTCGAAACATTGACCACGCCATTTGCATCGAATTCAGCAAATGAAAGCGCGGTAAAGGGGCACAGGCCACCATCAATGGCGTCAAACTGAGTCACGCCGTCGAGAATCGCGTCAGGATTGATGTTCGCCGAGAATTGCCAGCCGGGCATTACGATGCCGCCATAGGCGCCGTGCTCTGTTGTACCTGGGAAATCGACGATACCGCCATCATCGAACAGACCGTTTTCGGCCATAACAAGTGGAACGTCGGTCGCTGCCCCAAAACCAAAGATCGACAACTCGTTCCGGCGGACCTCTTTCGCTACGCGGTTAGCGATGATGCGATCGGTCGAATAAGGCGGCGCTTTCAGGGCGGACACATCGAGCCGCCGCCCTGAGAAATAGGCCGGCTCGTAGGCAACGTCGGTGGTCATCATCATGTCAGGGTCGACAACGATTTGATCGACAAAGATACCCGGCAGTCCGATTTGCGAGGCGGTTCTCGACTCACTGTCGACGATGCGCCGGACCTGAGCAACGACGCGACCGCCGCTAGCTTTGGCTGCTAGCGCCAGTTCGATATTCGACGTCACCAGCGGCTCGTCTTCCCAACTGAGATTGCCCTGCTCGTCAGCCGATGCAGCGCGAAGAATCGCCACATCGATCGGCCAGGTTGGGTAGAAAAGGAACTCTTCCCCATCGATTTCCATGACCTTGACCAGGTCGTCCGATGCCTTCTCAGTAAATTTGCCGCCGCCATGCCGAGGGTCGACATAAGTGCCAACGCCAACCCTGGTAATGTAGCCAGGACTCTTGCGGGCAACCTCCCGCAACCAATGCATTGTCGCACCGATTGGCCAGGAATACGCCTCGATGCGGTTTTCGCGGATCAGACGCATCAGTTCCGGCCGCTGCCCCGTGGCCGGATCGACCGGGTTGATGAAAGAACCCGAAACGATGCGCTTCATCAGCCCTTCTTGGGCCACATGGTCCATACCTTTGATGCCCATCGCATCGCCGGTGCCACAGGGAAAATAGAAGGTCATGTCCCGTGGTGTTCCGGTCTCGCGAAATCGCTGACCAAGAGCGCTCAACACCGCATCGGGCGTGACCCAACCTATAACGCCGGCGCTGGCAACCGTGCTGCCTGCCTCGATAGAGGCAACCGCCTCCTGGGCGGTGGTGATCTTCGTCATGGTTTCACCGCGAATTTCGCCAGAGTCGCTTGCGCGGTCTCGCTCCCAGCATCCTCGGCGAACAGGCGGGACGCCTCCGCGTCCTGGCGTTCGCTGTCGTTCGCGGCCGCAGCCTCAAAATAACGCTTTGTAGACCGAACCGCGTTGGCAGGCAGGGCTGCGAGACGTTCTGCAAGTTCACAGGCATGGTCAAGCGCGCCGCCATCCTCGACAACTGCATCCGCGATGCCGAGACGAACAGCTTCCGCGCCGTCTATCTCGGTGATGCCCCACGTAATCAACCGTGCCTTTACCGGACCTACCCGTGCCAGCAACGTCTGCAGCCCCCAGGGCGGCAGCCAGCCATTACGCACCTCGGGCAAATTCCATTTAGCGCTCTTGGCGGTCACCACCACGTCGCATGACGTCGCGAGGATGAAACCGCCGCCTAATGCGTATCCTTCGACGGCCGCGATCACCGGTATGGGAAGATGCCCAAACCGTCTTGCGATGCGGGCTGTCTCGTCCTCATGAGCGCACATCGCCTCAATGCTGAGGCCGCCCAGCTCTTTTAGGTCGCTGCCCGCGCAGAATGCCGGTGGAGCACCGGTAAGAACGATCGCGCGACAAGTCGGGTCGGATGAAAGCGAGGTCAGGCTGGATAACAGACCCGCCATGCTTTCAGTCCCAAGCGCGTTGCGACGCTTGGGTTTATTCATGGTCACGATGGCATAGCCATCGCGCTTCTCGACCCCGATTTGCTCCGTCATGGTCATCCTCAATCCAGCCGTGCGTCTTCACGGTTCAAAATGTCGCGGAGATCGGACCCAGCGATCTCTCGCGGCGCCAACCCTTCTCGGACGGCCAAGGTGGCAGCGTGCCCAATCGCGTGCCCATAGCTAAAGCACTGCGCCGTCACACGCGCAGAGGCGACCGCCTCATGTTCCGCCGAAAGGCAACGCCCCGCCGCCAGCAATCCCTCGCCCCGCTCCGGCACGAAGCACCCGTAGGGCACCTCATAGACATCGTTCAGCAGCCATTCGACCTTGGGACGTTCGCCGGCATGCAGCTCGATCGGCCAGGGAGAGCGGGCGATCCCATCGCCAAACTTTCGCCCCGAGACAACATCGTCGTTGCGCAGCCGCGATGTACCGGAGATCTGGCGGGTCTGACGCACGCCGACCTGAACTGCGAAATCGTTGACGATTGCGTTCTCGCAACCTTTCAGGTGATCTCGAAAGAACCGGGCATATTCCCTGGCCTGACGGCGGCCTTCAATTTCGGCCTCCGAGAAATCTCGCCAGAATAGTGGATTCAACTCTCGACCATCGGCGCCGATCACCCGTGTGCAGTTACAAAGAAGCTCGCCCGGTCGGGTGGTCGGAAACAGCCAGATTTTTGATCGAGGCAAGCGATAGTCGCCCGATTCATTGGCTGCGATAATCATCTCTGAGATTTCGGCCGGCATGATCGTATCGTCGCCATAAGCCGCGCGAAACTCTGCAACATCGACATCCATCAGCCGAAAGATCATGGTCGGGTTCTGAACCCTGCCATTATCTCCGATGAAGTTCGGCAGACCTGCCATCGCGACCAAGTCGGCATCACCCGAGGCATCCACGGTTACGCCGGCTCGGATTTGAACAGGCCCCTGTTTGGTCCAAACCTCGACACCCTCGATGCGTTCGTTCCCATCGACGAGGACTCTTGTGGCCACCGCGTGGAAGAGCACCGTGACGCCGGATGCCGTCAAAAACTGGTCTGCCGTCTCCCGCCAGACGATCGGATCATGCACGCGGGTAAAGGTCTTGCCGTACCGGACCGGCTCCGCAAGGCCGCCTCGGTCCGTAAGCACCTTGGTGAACTCATCAGCAAACCCAAAAACGACTTGGACGGGACGGCTGACCAATGACTCCGACGCCTCGTACAGGCCACATACGGTGCCTGAGTGGCCTGCGACCGCGCCGCCGCCGCAGAACCCGTGACGCTCGACCAAAACGACTTCAAGCCCGTTTCGCGCCGCCACTGTGGCAACGGCAACACCGGCGGCCCCTCCGCCAACGACCACCAGGTCAGCGTCGAGCCGCTCAATAGTCCGCGCATCCATCGTTTGTTTCATGATCGTCTTTTGATCGACAACTAATATGTCATACTGCTCATAGAGAAATACCTGTTGAGCCGCGGTTGGTCAAGGACTAGATTGCCCGCCCTAACGCGAAAGGTGGCCATGGAAGACGATTTTGAAGATAGGGTGAAAGAAGCGGAAAAGCCCGTTATGTCTCGTTCTGAACAGGCCTATGCCGCGATTCAGCAGATGATTATCACTGGCGAATTGCCGGCTTACGAACTTATCTCGGAAAACGATCTGACGCGCCGCACGGGTTGTGGCCGTACGCCGGTTCGCGAAGCACTGCAGCGATTGAGTTTCGAAGGTTTTGTCGACGTGCTTCCACGCCGCGGCATCATGGTAACGCCTGCCGACATTAATCGACAGCTTGAGCTGCTGGAGACGCGTCGACCCCTCGAAGAGTTGATGGTCACGCTGGGTGCGGGTCGGGCGAGCCCGGAACAGCGCGAAAGGATGCGAGAACTCGCGGACGAGTTAGAGCGTGCAGTCGGCGAGCAGGATCGAACGCGATATCTAGAGATCAACCGCGCCATCCACGAGGTTGAGGCAGCGGCTGCCAGTAACCGCTTTCTGCAGCGCCAGATCGCCGTGATTCACAGCCTGTCTCGACGGTTTTGGTATTCGGTGATCTCCGACACCGAAAGTTTTGCCGCCGCTGCTCACTGGCACGCGCAAACGCTTCGCGCCATTGCGTCCGGTGATGCCGAGGCTGCAAGACGTTGCTGTCACGAACTGATGGATCTGCTCGACAACGCGTCTCGGGATGCGATCGGAAGACGCGGCTATGCACCTAGGCCATCCGCTCAAGGTCATGCAGACTGACCCGGTAGTGCAAAGCCTCCCCGGCGAGAAAGCGTTCGATTTCTTCGACCACGACATTACCCAGGCGAAGCCGCTCCAAACCCGCCGCCCCGGCGATGTGCGGCGTGAGGAAGACGTTCGGCAGCGTCAAGAAGGGTGAATCGGGGGCAACAGGCTCAAGGTCGGTGACATCGAGGATTGCGTCGATCCGTCCGGTGCTCAACTCGGCAAGAAGCGCTTCTTCATCGACCAGGCCACCGCGCGCCGTATTGATGAGTGTCGCGCCATCCTGCATTTGAGCCATTTGACGGGCACCGATCATATTCCGTGTCATTGGCGTCAGTGGCGCATGGAGGGTGACGATCTCAGACCGTGAAATCAGATCGTCCAGGCTGGCAAGCTGCACCTGATTGAGCACCTGATCGCCTTCTTCAACGAAGGGATCGAAAAGCAAAATGTCGAAATCGAAGGGCATCAGAAGATCGATCAAACGCCGGCCGATGCGCGACGCACCGACCACGCCGATGGTCCGGCCAAAGTTTCCGATGGGGGTGATTTTCAGCGCATTGCTCGACGCCCCGGTGGGGTCGGCCCGGTAGAGCTCACGAAAATCAAAGGCGCGCTTATTGGCAAACAAGATGGCTGCCAACGTGTACTCGACGACCGGCACCGAGTTGGCATCCGCGGCATGGGTGACGGCTATTTCGGCCCGAAAAACTTCAGGATCTAAGAAATGCTTAACGGTCCCGGCACTATGAGCAACCAGTCGCAGATTTGGCGCACGAGACAGAACGTTTGGCGTAATCGCTGGGCACCCCCAGCCGGTCACCAGGATTTCGGTCTTCGCCAAGACCGAGTCGACTTTCGGGCCATCGAAATCTTCGATCGGATGCCGGCTGATAATGTCACAGGACTTCGCAAGCCGCCCTAACGATCGCTCGTCAAATACAAGCTGCGTTTTGTCGGCCGCGAAGGCAAAGGCAAGGCTTGGCTGCACCGGCGCTATTCCTGAATATCGAACACGGTGACAACGACACCATCCCTCGCAAAGAGGTCCTCCAACTCACCCAGATCTGGAGCGTCTGGCGGCTCCGCCACGGCGGCCTCGATATCAGCGTCTTTCGGGCCCGCCATCACGGCACAGACTAAGACCGTTTCGCCGGGCGCGATTGCACCACGGAGTTGCGGAATGATCGTCTTTGAAGCGACAAGATTGGTGTTCGGCGCGGCTTCCAGCGCCCTTGCAACACGTTCTTGCCCCGAGGTGAGGTTGAGGATAGCGCTGATATCCGTTTGCGACCGCGCAACGACTTGTCTTGCCGACAGTTCGTCAGCGACGTTTTCATCGTCGGCGATGGCAAACCCCCCTTCGGTCGTTTGCAAACGTCGAGGCGTCTTAATGCGGTGAACACGAACATGCCATGGCGGCCTTGGAAGAAGCCAGGTTTCAACCTCCACATCGGGCCACGGGTGCCAGCGGGCATAGAGCGCGTCGCCTGCAATCTGAGCGTCCTCATTCGTTTCCCGAACGCGGAAATGGAGGCCATCTTCGGAAAAACCGATCATGCCGTCGATCGCGGCATGATCGTAACTTCTCGAGCAATGTTCGACGGAAAAACCGTATCGCGAGGAATAAACGAATTTGGCGTACTTTTCCGGGCCAAACCGCTGATGAAGGTTTTGCTGGCCAGAGGAAAGCGCGATTGCATTGCCCTTCGTGCGCATCATCACCATGCCGGCATGCTTGAGCGGCATGGGCGCGAAATCGACGGGCGCCGGCGCTTCCTCGGCCTGCCAGAATGGGTGCTCTTCCGGCAAAGCAAGTGGCAGAAACGCCTTCATAGCCCAGTAGGGCGAGCCGGGCGAGTTGTACCATTCGGCCATCATCGGATTGGGAAAACCGTAACCGATCGACAGCACGCCATCTCGGTCGGAAATAGGGCGGTCAGACCACCAGCGAACGTGGCGCAGGAAATGCCCCTTGACCTCACCCCAAGGCAGAACATCGATGTTCGCAAAGGCCAATGAGGCCCAAAAGCCGGCGCAGGCAAAGCGATAGGTCAAGCTGCGGCCGAACGCAAGCGCCCCGCCTTCATCGTCGAACCACCAGCGAATGTCCTTTGCAAACGCCTCGGCCCTTTCTCGATACAAGGACGAGCGCGGATCGTCGGGGTTCAGGGTGGCATAGATCAGGCCATAAAAGTGCATGGCGAAGCCGATATAGTGATCGGCACGGCGCACCGGACCATCCCGGTACCACCCATCCGCCAAATAGAAACCTTCTAATTCTTCGAGATACTGTTCGGTCAGCGACTCATCGTATTCCACCCCGACATGCTTCAGCCCGAGATCAAGGATAACGCGGAAGAACTTCCAGTTGTTGTTGGCATAGTCGAACCGCCGGACATTGGTCAGATACGCGGCGACATTGTCTTTCTCGCGCTGGGTCAGCGGTTCCCAAACTTTCTCGGGAACGGATCGCAGCGCAAATCCGATCGACGCCATTTCCACCATGCGCTGGTCATTGCCGCTGACGGTTCCCCAATATTCGGGGTGATTGGGATCGGTTCCGTTTGCCAACGCCCGCTCAAAACGGTCCCAATGCTCGAATTCGCCACCACCGGCGGCAAGCGGCACCAGACCCCACAGCGGGCGCGCAACCGCCTCAATTCCGGCGCCGTTGCGGCTGTAGTGCGCCGCAGCCCCGTTCAGCGTAATCATCGATGCGCCAAGCGGAAAATAGGGCAAGAGGGGCGCGAAAACATCCCGCACGGCCTTTTGGACGTCTCTGCGAGACTTGAGTGGGTTTCCAGACAGCGGGTTCGCGCTGACAGGGTCAAACATCATGGGTGGACCAATCCTATGCGGCGGCGGGCTGATAGGCACCCTCAAGCGCGAGGGTGTCGGCGAAGTGACAGGCGGCCTGTCTTGCCCCTCCAAGGACAGGGCTTAGTTTAGGCTTTTCCGTCCGACAGCGAGCGTCTGCGTATTTGCATCGCGATTGAAAGGGGCACCCTGTCACATCCTTGCCAAGATAGGGGATCTCGCCCTGCACACTGGCGCGCCGTCTATGGCGACGTGTCGGATCGGCGATGGGCAATGCGTCCAGCAGGAGTTCGGTATAGGGATGGCCCGGGCGTTCGAACAAGTCTTCGGTCGGCGCGATCTCGACAAGATTACCCAAATACATCACGGCGACACGATCGGCGATGTAATTCACTACGCCCAAATCATGGCTAACAAAAATGTAGGTGAGGCCGAACTCGTCCTTGAGGTCTTCCAGCAGATTGAGCACCTGCGCTTGAATGGACACATCAAGGGCCGACACTGCCTCGTCGGCGATCACCAACCGGGGCTCAAGCGCTAAAGTGCGGGCGATACCGATACGCTGACGCTGACCGCCGGAGAATGCGTGCGGATAACGCCCCACGGCGTCCGATGCGATGCCGACCTTGTCGAGAACATCGACAACCCGATCTTCAAGCTCACTCCCCGAAGCGACTTTGTGAATTCGCAATGGCTCGGCAACGATATCGAATACCCGCATATTTGGGTTCAGCGACGACATCGGATCTTGGAAGATCATGCGCACTTCTCGGCGCCAAGGTTTAAGCTGACGTTTGGTCAGTGTTGTCAATTCAACATCGCCATCGCTTGCCGAATGATAGACGACGCTGCCAGCGGTCACCGGATGGGCTTGTACGATGCAGCGCCCAAGCGTGGTCTTGCCACAGCCGCTTTCCCCGACCAACGCCAAAGTTTCCCCAGCCTCAACGGAAAAACTGACCTTGGACAGAGCGTTTAGCTTTGTCAGTGGGCCAAACCAGCCGGAACGAAGGTCAAATGTCTTTGAGACATTATCGACGGTCAGCAGTGTGGTCATGCAACCCCCTCCGTTTGCGCGGCCGTTTCCGATAGCAGGTGACAGCGCACAACGTGGCCGTCGCCAATCTCGTGACGCCCAGGCTGCTGAGTCTCGCAAGGCCCAAACGCCAACGGGCAGCGGCTGGTAAAGGCACAGCCGGTCGGACGATCTCGTGGGGAAGGCACATTGCCTTTGATCGGTGCCAACTTTTTGCGCTCGGATCGGCGGGTCAAGGTCGGTATCGAGCTCATCAACGCCTGGGTATAGGGATGCTTGGGGGCTTTGAAGACCTCATAAACATCACCCTGCTCGACAATGTCGCCTAGATACATAACAGCGACTTCATCGGCGATCTCGGCCACCACGCCCAGATCATGGGTAATGAACAGCATCGACATGCCGTACGTCTCCTGCATTTCGCGCAACAGATCGAGAATCTGAGCCTGCGTCGTCACGTCCAACGCCGTCGTCGGCTCATCGGCGATCAGCAGATCGGGTTTACAGGAGAGAGCCATCGCGATCATAGCGCGCTGACGCAGCCCTCCGGACAGATGAAACGGATAGGCATCTGCCCGCTCGCGCGCACCGGGCACGCCGACCTGGTCAAGCAGCGCGATGGTTCGCTCGCGCGCCTCTTTGGGCTTAACACGTTCATGGAGCACGATCATCTCATCGATCTGATCGCCGATCGTATGGACCGGAGACAGGGAACTCATCGGCTCCTGAAAGATCATGGAGATGTTCGCGCCCCGGATCGCCCTCATCGCGGGGCTGTTGGGTTTCAGCGCGGCTATGTCCACGGTCTCGCCCCCCTTGGGGGTGAAAAGTATCCGCCCCCGATCGATGCGCGCATTCTGGTCAAGAAGGCGTAAGATCGAACGCGACGTCACGGATTTCCCGCATCCGCTTTCGCCAACAAGACAGAGCGTCTTGCCGGGTCGCAAATTGAGATCTACCCGGCGAACGCCCTCGATATCCGCCTCGTCGGGCGATGAGAAGACGATTTGAACGTCCTCCATGGTCAAGAGAGGTTTATCTGCCATGAGGGTCCGCCGCGTCTCGCAATCCATCGCCGAGGAAATTCAATGCCAAGATCGCCACGATGACGGCAACACCGGGGGACAACAGCCAAGGCGCGCTGGCCAGAGCACGGATGTTCTGCGCGTCCTGAAGCAACGTACCCCAACTGACGATCGGTGGCTGCAGACCCAGCCCCAGAAACGACAGGGCCGTTTCGGCCAGGATCATTGTCGGTACCGCCAACGTGGCCGTTGCGATGATATGGCTCATGAAGGATGGCGCCATGTGCTTGATGACGATGCGCCAGTCGCTGGCGCCGTCCAGTCTAGCTGCGGTGACGAAATCCTCGGTTCGTAGTGCCAGGAAACGGCCGCGGGTAACCCGCGCGAGTTCCGTCCATCCCACCAGCGACAGGATCACCGTTATGGCAAAATAGATGGTTAACGGCGACCAGTCCCTTGGCAAGGCGGCCGCCAGGCCCAGCCACAACGGAATGGTCGGCATAGATCGAATAAATTCGATCACGCGCTGGACGACATTGTCGAACCAGCCACCGTAATATCCTGAGAATCCGCCTATGACCACGCCGAGAATAAGACTAAGCGCAACGCCGACAAGTCCGATCGAAAGCGATATTCGGGTGCCGTAGATCAACCGACTGAGCAGGTCGCGGCCGAGCCTGTCCGCCCCCAGCAAATACATCGGCGCATCTCTGTCGGTGACGCCAAACAGCCTGACAGTCATCGGTATAAGGCCGAACAGATGGTAGGGCTCGGATTCAACGAAGAATGACACCGGGTAGCGGACGGTTTCGTCGATCACGAAGACCCGACGCATCGCCTCGGGATCGATCTGCGTTTCATAGCCATGGACGTAAGGGCCGAACTCCAACCCACCCTCCTCATCCCGCCAGAAAAAATGGAGTCCTTGCGGCGGCGCGTAGGTGTAACGCGCGCTGTAGTGGGAAGGGTCGTAGGGCGCGATGAACTCGGCGAACACGGCGAGAAAATAGAACGCGCCGACGATCCATAGGCTGATGAGCGCCAATCGATGTTGCTTGAAACGACGCCAAACAAGCGCCGCCTGAGATTCGCGCACCCGCTTTTTCTTTTTCGTGCGGCTGGCTTCGATTGGGATCTGTTCAACGCTCATCGCGACGCTCCATGCCGGATCCTGGGATCGATCCAGGCGAGGATCAGATCTGAGATCAGCGTGCCGATAACGGTGAGGACGCCCAGGAGCATGATGAGAGCTCCGGCCAGATACATGTCCTGGCTGGTCAATGATCGCAAAAGCATTGGCCCGGCGGTCGGCAAGCTCATCACGACCGAAACGACCACCGAGGACGATATCAACGTCGGCAGCAGCCACCCGATCGTCGACACCAGGGGGTTAAGGGCGACACGGACCGGATATTTCAGGATCACTTTCCACTCGGCCAGGCCCTTCGATCGGGCCGTCGTGACATAGGGTTTTTTTAACTCATCGAGTAAATTCGCGCGCAGAATGCGGATCAACTGCGCCGTGCCCGCCGTAGCCAAAACGATTACCGGCGCCCAGGCGTGTTTGAAGAAGTCCCAAACCCGGGCAAGACTCCATCGCTGGTCTTCAAACTCGGGCGAGAACAGACCGCCCAGCGTCTCCCCAAACCAGGAGAAGCTCAAATACATCAAGATGAGGGCAAACAGGAAATTCGGGATGGCAAGACCGAGAAAGCCAAATATCGTCGTCAGATAGTCCCCAAGCGAATATTTGCGAACTGCGGAATAGACGCCGATTGGCAGGGCCACCAGCCACATGAAGATGACGGCAATCCCTTCCAGCAGGACGGAGTTCCCTAGACGCCCCCAGATCAGCTCCGTCACCGGACGGTTCCATTCGAAGCTCTGTCCGAAATCGCCCGAGGAGATAATGCCGGTCAGCCACTTCCAATATTGGACCAGGAACGGGTCGCCCAGTCCGTATTGCTGCCTGAGAGCATCGACCACCGCCGGGTCCACGGTCTCGCCCGTGGCGCCAAGCCTAGCGATATAGGTCGTCAGGTAGTCGCCCGGAGGCAACTGAATGATGGCAAAGGCGATAAACGAAACCGCCCAAATGGTGAAGACCATCGACACCAAACGGCCGGCAAAAAATCTTGCCATTGCTGCGGCTCCTCAACCGCGCTCGCCTCCCGACCCTCCGCAGCAGTAACTGCTGCGGAGGATTACGCCGGGGAGGAAAGCGCTCCCTCGTTACCTGCCAGCGGTTATTCGAAATACCACTGGAACGGATCGTAGGGAGCCGGCGTCGGGAACCGCCACGCATGCATCATGCTGGGGGCGACGTTGTGCAGATTGTTCCTGGCGATGTAGTAGCCCGGCGGCTCGAGATTAACCCCGACAACCGGGAACTCCTCTTGCGTGATATCGAGGATCTGGTTCATCAAATCCTCCCGCACGGCCGGGTCGGGCTCTGTCTTTAGCTGATCGTAGAGCGACATTTGCTCACGAGCCCATTCAGGCGGCTCTTCCGCGATGTCGTTGTCAATATCGCGGTACCAGGACTGCCAGCCCATCGCCCACCAGGAATTCTGATTGGCCGGGAAGTAGTAGCGCGGCGCACCGACGACATCGAGGCCACCATCGCCCTGCCAGACATGAACGTCAAAATCGGCGGTGTCGTTCTTGTCGAAGAACAAGGACCTGTCGATCGTGCTAATCTGCATGTCAATGCCCACTTCACGCAACTGAAGCTGCGCCAGTTCCAGCATATCGATCCATTCCGGCCTGAACGCGGCGATCGCCTCGACTTCGAATGCCAGCGGACGCCCGTCCTCCATAAGTCGAATACCGCTTCCGTTCGTTTCGCTGAGACCGGCAGCGTCGAGATACTGCGCCGCCAGATCCTGATCGAACTGGGTAAACTGGGTGGACATTTCCTCGTCGTAGTAGGGCGACTCCGGACGAGGCGACGGCTGGAAGGGTTGACCTTGGCCGGTAAAGACCACGTCGATGATTTCCTGCCGGTCCAGCGCATGAGAAAAGCCGATGCGGAAGTCCCGGTTGCGGAACAGATCCCTTAGGACCGGGTCTTCGTGGTTCATGTTGAAAAGGAACAACATCGATACCGAGGCCGAGGGGACAGTCTGGCCCATCCGATAGTCACCGCCTTCCTGACCGTCGAAGAATATCGGCCGGTTGGCAACGGTGGCAATGTGCCGATCCTGAAAGTCGATCTCGCCGTTAAGGGCGGCCAGCATGATCTCCTCTGCGCTTTCCGACACCCGCATGCTGAGTGCGTCTATGTAAGGCAGTTGGTTCCCTTCGGGATCGACCTTCCAATAATAGGGATTGCGCACGAAGGTTAGACGTGCGGCATCGCCGGTCAGTGGCGAGTCGACCATCCATGCCGTCATCACCGGCAAATCGGGGTTCGAGTAGCGCGCGACTTCAAACTGAAAGGCGCACCGCTCCAACATCAGGAACGACCAGTTCTCAAACCCTTCCTCTTGGGCCAGCGCATCCGCGTCCGGATTGTAGTCAGGGTGAAACTGCGAGCAATAGGCGGCCGGCAGAGACGCGATCGTGTAGCCGTCGACGCTGGCAAGTTCTTCCGGGAACAAGCCGGCGGGGTTTTCGAAGATAAAGGCGAATTCGGTATCGCTAACGACTTCCAGCTCGACCGGGTTGGAATCGTCGCGAAGGAAGCGGGCCGCTGACCCCGCCGCGTAATCCTCGTTGGTCAGCAATTCGACCGCAAAGGCGATGTCGGCCGTGCTAAACGGCTCGCCGTTCGACCAATGCAAACCGTCCCGCAGGGTAAAATCGTAGCGCGTAGCGTCCTCGTTGACGCTCCAGTCCGCCACGAGATTGGGGACGATGTTGGCCCAATCGCGGTCGTAGCGCAGAAGTCCGTCATAGGCGACCGTCCGCGCGATCCAGCCAGTGTCAGCGCCACCCCGCAGTGCCGAACGCCAGGTTCCACCATATTGTCCGATGCCTTCGACCGGCTCGATCACCAGCGGATTGGAAGGCAACCGCTGCTCGACCGGCGGCAGCGAACCATCGGCAACCGCAGCATCAAGGCTCGGTGACTGTTGCTGGGCGTAGGCGAGATGTTGTCCCCCAAAACCGACAGCAGCAGCGACTGAAGCGGTCAATACCATCCCGCTCAGCAAACGACTCTTACTCAGTACCATTGGGCTTCCTCCATGTTGGTCATCATCTCATATATCTTATGCACATTAAAGTCAAGCGAGCGAGTTTGATCATGCGACGACTGACCGAGTGACATTGGCGAAATCGGTTAACCAGTTGGATTGAATAGAATTTCTGGACGAGAAGGACCGCGCAGTGGTTATCACCCAGCTAGCTGCATGGCATTGTCACGGCAACGGAGCGGGGTAACAGGGGCATTGTCACGGGAACCCGCTGGCGAACAGCACATCCCGGAAGCCGGCCACACGTCATGCGCCCACGGCCGCTGACCGCCAGTGGTTCGTGGCTTCAGCTCGGTGGATACGCAGCGTTTGGCGCGAGATCAGATGGCGCTGGGTGTTGAATGTGTTGTAGACCGCAGAATGCAGAGATAAGAGCAGCTGGGCTGACCCGTGCGACTTGAACCGCTGCATCTTTCGTTCGCGTCTGCGGATCGGCTGATGAGAGACTTCGGCACGGTTGTTCTTCCGGAGTCCCTGTTCGTGGCGCGCTGAAAGACCCAAGTCGTAAAAGCGGCTCCATAGGAGCGCAGCTTGTCGGTTGTGATAACCGATGGCACGAAGCCTTGCTTCTTCAGCAATGTGCGCATCAGTTTGCCGGCCGCTGAACGGTTCCGCCGACGCTGGACGAGGATCTCTAGCACCTCGCCTTCGTCGTCTACGGCACGCCACACATAGAACTGTTTTCCGCAGATCCGAATGACCATCTCATCGAGATGCCAGCGCGAACTTGGCTTGTCCCGATGCCGTCGCAAGCGGCGCGCAATCTGGGAGCCGAATTTCAGCACCCATCGGCGAACCGTCTCATAGCTCACCTCGACGCCACGCTCGGCCATGAGGTCCTCGACATCGCGGTAGCTCAATGTGAACCGAAGGTACAGCCAGACAGCGTGCTGGATAATCACGGGTGGGAACTGGTGGCGTTTGTATGAAATCGAAGACATCAACCGATGCTAACAGCTATGCCGCCGATCGGCGCGGTTCCTGTGACAATGCCACCACGACACATACAGTGGCGCTAACCAGCGGAAATTCGGTGTGAATTTGGACTCATCGGATCAGTGAATATCACTGTAAAAACAATGAGTTAAGGCGTGGCGGAGAGAGAGGGATTCGAACCCTCGGTACGCTTGCGCGCACAACGGTTTTCGAGACCGCCCCGTTCGACCGCTCCGGCACCTCTCCGTCTTGCCGAACTCGCTGCAATTGGAGCTCGGGCTTCGGGTGCGGGTCGGGGCCGAAGCGGCGCGGAACTTAGCGAAACACTTGGCCGGCCGCAAGTCCGCCTTGGCGAGATTGACAGCGATATTGCGGACGCGTCCCAGACCGTTTTGAGAGCCCCGAATTGCATGATGATCGCACAGCATGTCCGCACCCCGGAAAACCCTTGCATCACCGCGAGGTCATACCGATATCGCGCTTGGTCAGATCGGCGCACAATAACAGCGAAAGCGGCGTTGACAGGCCCGGCGCGATCCTTATAGTGCGCCCGCTTTGGATCTTATGGATCGTCCGCCACGGCCGGTCCATTTTTGGTTTCGGCCGCCGGTAACCAACAGCATTTCAAGCCAACGGAACTTCGGTTCGATGGGGCGAGTTTCGGCGAGCGAGAAGATTGAGATAGACCGGATCGAGATGATGTTTGCAGTTATCCGCACCGGCGGCCGGCAATACCGAGTCGCCAAGGACGATGTTATCACCGTGGGCCGCTTGGACGGTGAGGCCGGCGACAAGGTCACGATCGCCGACGTGTTGGCGGTGGGCGAAGGGGCTGATGTGAAGTTCGGCACACCGATCTTGGATGGTGCCTCCGTCACCGCCGAAGTGGTGGAACAAAAGCGTGGGCCCAAGATCATCGTCTTTAAGAAGAAGCGCCGGAAAAATTATCGGCGTAAGAAGGGTCACCGGCAGGATCTGACGCAGTTGAAGATCACCGGAATAGCGGCTGGCGCCTAAAGGGCGAAGCTCAACAGCGCGCGTGAAGCATAAGGACGAGTGTCATGGCACATAAGAAGGCAGGCGGTTCATCCCGTAACGGTCGCGACTCCATCGGTCGTCGCCTGGGCGTGAAGAAGTTCGGTGGCGAGCACGTCATTCCTGGCAACATCATCGTGCGCCAGCGGGGCACCAAGTTCCATCCCGGCGACAATGTCGGCATGGGCAAGGACCATACCCTGTTCGCACTGGTCGAGGGCCAGGTGGCGTTCAAGAAGGCCGCCGGCCGGACAACGGTTTCGATCTCAGCCCCGGCGGACGCCGCCGAATAAAGGGCTGCACCGGTAGATTATGACGGGGCGCCCCAGCGGGCGCCCTTTGTCGTTCTGGCCGGTCAATAGGGACGCGCTTGAGACAAGCGCAGTGCGACGATGAAGTTTCTCGACCAAGCCAAAGTCTTCATCAAGAGCGGCGACGGCGGCAATGGCTGCAGCTCGTTCCGGCGCGAGAAATATGTCGAGTTTGGTGGTCCGAACGGCGGCGATGGCGGCCGCGGCGGCGATGTCTGGGTCGAGGCTGTCGAGGGGCTGAACACGCTTATCGACTTTCGCTATCATCAGCACTTCAAAGCCGAGCGCGGCCAGCACGGCATGGGCAAGGATCGTACAGGCGCCAAGGGCAAGGATGCGGTCCTAAGAGTCCCGGTCGGAACGCAAATCCTCGACGAAGAAAGACAGAGTTTGCTGGCCGATCTGACCGATGTCGGTCAGCGGATCAAGCTTCTTGTCGGCGGCGATGGCGGCTTTGGCAACACCCATTTCAAGACATCCACCAATCGCGCCCCGCGTCGCTCCGACCCAGGATGGCCGGGTCAGGAAGGCTGGGTTTGGCTGCGGCTTAAGCTGATCGCAGATGCCGGCCTGGTCGGATTGCCAAATGCAGGCAAGTCCACCTTTCTGGCCTGCACGACGCGGGCGACGCCGAAAATCGGCGACTACCCCTTCACCACTCTGCATCCCAACCTCGGCGTGCTGAGGCTAGGCGATCGTGAGTGCGTTATCGCGGACATTCCAGGTTTGATCGAAGGTGCCCATGAGGGCCACGGGCTTGGCGACAGATTCTTGGGCCATGTCGAACGCACGCGCGTCCTGCTCCACCTGATCGATGGCACGGGCGATGATCCAGCCGAGGATTATCGAACGGTACGCAAGGAACTCGGCGCGTATGGCGCTGGCCTCGTCGACAAACGCGAAATCGTTGGCCTGACCAAAATCGATGCGATTCCCGAGGATCTTATTCCGGATATTGCTTCAGAGCTGGAAGCAGTCAGCAACAGCACGGTCATCCCATTGTCCGCCATCGCCGACGATGGCGTCGACAAAGTGATTGGCGCCTTGTTTATCGCCATCGATGAAGCATCGGAGGCGGAAGCGGAGGCATGACCACCCGCATCGCGACCGCGCGCCGGCTTGTAATAAAGATCGGCTCGGCCCTGCTGGTGGACGAGGCCAGCGGGAAAATTCGTCGAGCCTGGCTCGATGCGCTGGCTGATGATCTGGCCGCACTCCATCGACGCGGTCTGGACGTGCTGATCGTGTCTTCGGGCGCAATCGCCGTCGGTCGCGAGCATCTCGGGTTGGGCCAACGCCAGGTAAAGAGCCGCGCCCTAAAGCTGGAGGAAAAGCAAGCCGCTGCCGCTACGGGCCAAATCCGCTTGGCGCATGCCTATGAGGAAACGCTGGCGCGACACGAAGTCACCGTCGCTCAAATCCTGCTCAGTCCAGGCGACACGGAGGATCGACGTCGTCATCTCAACGCCCGTGCCACGCTGAACCAGCTGCTGCGCCTGCGCGCCATCCCGGTGATTAACGAAAACGACACCGTTGCAACGGCAGAGATACGTTACGGCGACAATGATCGCCTGGCCGCCCGCGTGGCTCAGATGATCAGTGCCGATACCCTGGTTCTGCTATCGGACATCGACGGGCTTTATACCGCCGACCCCAAGATGGACCCGTCAGCGCGGCATCTCAGCGAAGTCACGACCATGACGGCAGACATCGAAGCGATGGCCGGCACGGCCAGACCCGGCTATACCTCCGGCGGCATGATCACGAAGTTGGCTGCCGCCAGACTGGCCATGGATGCTGGCTGTCGCATGGTTATCGCGCGAGGTACAGACCTAAACCCGATCGATCGATTGAAAGGAGGCGAACGAGCGACCTGGTTCGTCCCGACCGCCGAGCCCAGAACAGCGCGCAAGACCTGGATCGGCGGCGCCCTGCACCCCGTCGGCACCGTGACAATCGATGATGGCGCTGCCGCAGCCTTGGCGAAGGGAAAAAGCCTACTGCCCGCCGGCGTGGTTGGCGTAAGCGGCAAGTTCGAGCGCGGAGACCCTGTGACCGTTCGAACGACCGATGGAAAAATTGTCGGCCAAGGCCTGTGTGCGTATTCGGCAGACGACGCAGAACGGATCGCCGGTCAACGAAGCGAAGCAATCGAAAGGGTACTCGGATGGCGAGGCCGAGACGAGATGATCCATCGCGACGATTTGGCCATGCGGTAAGCCGGCTTCGCAGCCGTTCGCTGTGTGATTCCAGTGAAGAGAGATCTGAGGCCATGACCCAGCGTTACACAGGAGGCTGTCAATGCGGCGCCCTCCGATACGAGATCACTGAAGAACCGATCGTGCTCTATCTCTGCCACTGCTCGGAATGCCAAACTCAGTCAGGCAGCGCCTTCGGCATGTCGCTGACCGTACCGCACAGCGGTTTCCGGATGACGTCCGGCAAGCCGAAGACTTGGCGACGTTCAAGCGCCAGCGGTCGTACGGTTGAATGCGCCTTCTGTCCCGATTGCGGCAGCCGGATCTATCACCAGCCTGAGCGCGTCGGTGACACGCTTAACATCAAACCCGGCACCTTGGATGACACGAGTTGGCTGGACCCGGCCGGAGAGTTGTGGACAGACAGCGCCCAACCCTGGATCAGATTCGATGACGGCCGGATTCGAATGGCAACCCAACCGAACGACTTCACGCAGATTCGCGACGCTTGGCGGCGCAAACGTCAATCGTAGAGCGGGTTCCCGGCGATCGGAGACTAGAGTCCAGCGATCGATTGACCTATAGTCCCCGCCCCTTCTTATACCTTTGGGAATGATGTTGTGACGGTTGCGGTAGATTCACACGAAACTATAGACGACGCGGCGGGTCTGATTGCCGAAATGGGGGCCAAAGCTCGCCATGCGGCACGGGAGTTGGCGCTGGCCCCGTCCGAGGTGAAGGATCAGGCTCTACGAGCCATGGCGCAGGCCTTGCGGGATGACGAGGGCTCAATCCTGGCCGCCAATGCCAAAGATGTAGCGCTGGCGCAGCAAAACGGCACATCTGGCGCATTTATCGACAGGCTCACGCTGGACCCAGGGAGGGTCGAAGCCATGGCCGCCGGGCTTGAGGCGATCGCTGCCTTGCCCGATCCGACCGGTGAGGAGATTGCCCGCTGGCGCCGACCCAACGGGCTGGATATAGCTCGCATTCGCGTACCGCTCGGTGTCATCGGCATCATCTATGAGAGCCGCCCCAACGTCACGGCCGATGCGGGCGCGCTTTGTCTGAAATCGGGCAATGCCGCCATTTTGCGCGGCGGCTCGGAGAGCTTTCATTCATCGCGCGCCATTGCCGACTCGCTTGCCACCGGGCTTAAGGAGGCCGGACTGCCCGAGGCGGCCATTCAACTGGTGCCAACCCGCGATAGAGAGGCCGTTGGGGCTCTGCTCCGCGCTCAGGGATTGGTCGACATCATCGTGCCTCGCGGTGGCAAGTCGCTGATCACCAGGGTCCAGGAGGAAAGTCGTGTGCCTGTCCTGGCCCATCTAGACGGCATCTGTCATGTCTATGTGCATAGTGGCGCTGATCCTGAAAAGGCGACATCGATTGCACTGAACGCCAAGATGCGCCGGACCGGGATCTGTGGTGCGGCGGAGACAGTACTTGTTGACCGCGCGGCGGCGCCATCCGTCCTTCCGGGGCTGCTGGACGCCCTGATCGAGGCCGGCTGCGAAGTCAGGGGCGAAGCCGATACCCAAGCGCTGGACTCTCGTGTCCGATCCGCTGTCGAGGAGGACTGGGATACGGAGTATCTCGATGCCATCCTCGCCATCCGTCAAGTCGACGGCGTGGAGCAGGCCTTGGATCATATCGAGCGTCACGGGTCGCACCATACAGACTGTATTGTGACTGAGGATCAGGATGCCGCCGATCGGTTCCTGACAACCGTCGACAGTGCCATCGTGCTGCACAACGCATCGACGCAGTTTGCCGACGGCGGCGAATTCGGAATGGGCGCGGAAATCGGTATCTCAACCGGGCGGCTGCATGCCAGAGGACCAGTCGGGGCCGATAAGCTGACGACCTACAAATATGTCGTTCGCGGCACGGGCCAGGTTCGACCCTGACCGACGGCACCCTGTTTCCTTCACCAGGCCTTTACGACGGCGACCTCTGGTCGGGGCTGCGCGTCGGGCTCCTAGGGGGTTCGTTCAACCCCGCCCATGACGGTCATGTCCACATCAGCCGCGCGGCACTCCAGCGTCTGCGGCTCGATTGCGTTTGGTGGCTGGTCTCGCCGCAAAACCCGCTAAAGGCCGCCGAAGGAATGGCGCCGTTGGAAGAGCGGGTTCATTTGGCCGAACAGACGGCACGCCATCCACGGATCCTGGTCACCGACATCGAGCGCCGTCTAGGGACCCGCCACACCGCCGCAACGCTGGAAAAACTGTGCGCCCGGTTTTCGGCAACGCGGTTCGTCTGGCTGATGGGTGCAGACAATCTGCTGCAGATTCCGACCTGGCACCGTTGGACACAGATCTTTAACAGGGTGCCCATTGCGGTGTTTGACCGTCCAACCTATTCTTTAGGGGCTTTGTCGGGCCAGGCCGCCCAGCGGTACGCTCGGCATCGCTTGCCGGCGTCGCGCGCGCCCTGTCTGGCATCCGGAGCGCCCCCTGCTTGGGTCTTCCTTGCCATACGCCGCCACGGCGCTTCTGCAACTGAGATACGTAACGGGGTGGAATACCAGTACGCTCCGACAATGAAAGGATGAGTAAGGCCATAGCTTCGCGCCCTGTATCCGTTCGATCGGCTGACCTTCCGCCGACCTCGACCCAAGCCGTAAGAGCCGCCCTCGACATCGCTCTTACCACCCTTGAAGACAACAAAGCTGAAGATGTGACCGTGATCGATTTAGTCGGAAAGACCAGCATCGCGGACGCCATGGTCATTGCCTCGGGCAGATCGACCAGACAAGTCGGCTCGCTGGCCGAGCACTTGGTCGAAAAACTCAAGCAGGCAGGCATCAAGCCTGTCGCGACCGAAGGCAAGACGCAGGCCGATTGGGTCCTGATCGATGCTGGAGACCTGATCATTCACCTGTTCCGTCCTGAGATCCGCGCCTTTTACAATATCGAGAAGATGTGGGGGGTCGACTCGCCGCCCAGTACCGTGGCTCCCTCGTAACGACACCAAACGAAGAAGACAAACCGCGATGCGATTGTGGGTGTTCGCCGTCGGGCGTGAACGCGATTCGGCTGTCGAGACCTTGGTTGATCGCTATCGCGAGCGCAGCCCTTGGCCGCTAAAGCTCGAAACCGTCGATGTGAAGAAGGGGCTAAAAGGGCAGGCGCTGAAGGCTGCCGAAGGCGAGCTGCTGCTGGGAAAGGTGCCCGAAAGCGCCAGAATCGTCGCCCTTGATGAGCGTGGCGACGACCTTACCAGCGTTCAATTGGCCGTTCGTCTTGGTAAGTGGCGCGATACCGGCAGCCGCGATATCGCTTTCCTGATCGGTGGAGCCGATGGGTTCGATGCTCGCATTCGTGAACGCGCCGATCTCGTTCTTCGCTTGGGTCGCCTGACCTGGCCCCATATGATGGTGCGCGCCATGCTCGCCGAACAGCTATACCGGGCCCAGATGATCTTAAGCGGCCACCCCTATCACCGCCCCTAGCGGCCCCAATAGCAGCAATTGGCCGATTGAGGATCAACCCATGCGTCACTCCCAGACAGACAGTTCGATCGGTCCACGCCCCGTCGTCTTGTGCGTCCTGGATGGCTGGGGGTTCCGCGAGGAATCCGCCGACAACGCCGTCATACAGGGGCAGACGCCTGTGTTCGACGCACTTTGGCAAACGCTGCCACGTGCGTTCTTGCAGGCGTCGGAAGAGGCCGTGGGACTGCCGAGTGGGCAAATG
>JBCCER010000039.1:0-29417 GCA_039030175.1 Pseudomonadota bacterium | reverse complement strand
CGTCGCGTTCTCCCGGACGGTCAGGTCCTTAGCGACGCCTTCGGTATGCCGGTCCGAGGGCATATAGGCTGCATGCTTGCTCAGCTTGGAAGAGGCGAGAGATTGTCCATTCAAAAGGATCTCGCCGGTCATGGGTTGCAGGCCAGCAAGCGCGCGCATCAGGTCGGACTGACCGTTGCCCTCGACCCCTGCGACACCAATGATCTGACCGCGACCGACCTCGAAAGACACATCGGCGAACTTGCGACCGGTGAGGCCTTTGACCGAGAAGTTGATCTCTGGAGAACGCACATCGAGCTTTGGCGGGAACGCGGATTCGAGCGTGCGGCCGACGATCATGTTCAGCAGGTCTTCGTTGCTGATCTCGTTGACCATTGCGCGTCCAGCCATGCGGCCGTCTCGCAGGACGGTGACGCGGTCGGCAATCTGGCGCAGCTCAGCCAGCCGGTGGGTGATGTAGAGCACCGCCGTTCTCCGGGCGACCAAACGGCGGACCTGCTCGAACAGCATGTCCGTTGCGTCCTGATCCAGGGAAGCCGTCGGTTCGTCCAGGATCAGAACGCGCGGTTCTAAAGCCAGCGCTTTTGCCAGTTCCAAAAGGTGCTTCTGGGCCACTGGCAAACTGTCGGCCCGGGTTTGCAAGGGCACGTGCAGGCCAACTTCGTCCAACAAGGCGCGCGCGATCTTTTGCGGATCTCCGCCGGAAAAAACACCTGGCGGCAAAGCCACCCGCAGATTTTCCAGGACTGTCAGGTCGCCGAGAATCGCGGGATGCTGATACGAAATCGCCACGCCGAGTTCAGCCGCGCTATCCGGCGAGAGAGGCATGACGTTCTTGTCGTCAAACAGGATGCGTCCACGATCAGGCTGTAGCACGCCTGAGATAATGTTCATCAAGGTCGACTTGCCGGCGCCGTTCTCGCCGAGAATGGCATGCACCTCGCCGGCAAAGATGTCGACGCTGACGTCCGTCAACGCGTGGACGGCAGCAAAGGACTTTGAGATGCCGGTTAGCCGGATCATGGGATCGGCCGCGCCCGGATTGGGGGCAGCGTAACTGTGCTCGGCTGCGTTTTGTTGGGTCACGGCAAGATCTCTGTCTTGGATAGTCGCGGGGCCAATCGTTGTCATGGGTCGTTCCGGGCGGCCGAACCGCCCGGAACGATTTCGCCTTAGTTACCTACGGCGTCTGCCTGCACCTGGGCGGGCACGGCCGACGACAGGTAAATGGCGCCCGGCAGGTCAGGCTCGCACTGGACCGAATTCGGAGAGCCGGTCACGGAGTTTTCGAAAACACCCGACTCGAACACGTCCGTATCCGGCAGTGTCCCGCCAGTCACTTCGGCAATGGCCCATTGCACGGCCAGGCGCACATTGTCCGTGCCGGTTTCAACGGTCATCAGGTCGAAATCCGGGTTGTTCTCGTGGTTTGCCTGCCAGAAGCAGCCCAAGGAGTTTCCATCGGACGTGGCGAGAGCCGGGATCGAGCGGTCGAAATTCTCAAACACCGGAAGCGCGCCGACGAGAGACGGGCCGAAATCAGAGACGATGACGTCGATATCCTCATGCTGCGCGATCGCAGCCGAGAGCACCTGCTGCGTCAGAGCAGGGTCCCAGTTGGTAACAGCGAACGGGTCGGGATTGAGGAAGGTGTACCGATCGTCGAGGACCTGCATCATGCCTTCAAGCTGCTCGGTTCCCTGGCTGTTGCCGGCAGGGCCGCTCAAATAAAGGATGTTTGCGCCGTCCGGGAATTGCTCGACGATCCATTCGGCCCACAGGACGCCGTTGGCGATAAAGGACGCGGCCACGTAGCGGGTATAGTTCCGCTCCGGCTCGCCGCCGACGATCACGCGGTAGGGTACGACGACCATGCCGGATCGATAGGCATTGGTCAGCGCCGGCAATACGGCAGGGCCGGCGTCGCCAAAGACGACCATCCCATCGATACCGCGAGCGGCCATGGAGTTGATATCGGAAATGGCCTTTTGGGTGTCGCCCTGCCCATCGGCATAAATGTATTCGGTGATGCTCGAGCAAGCTTCAGCTTCTTGGCGGCCGGCTTCGGCCGTTACGATCCGCCAACTATTCCCGCCGAAACCGTCGAGCAGTGCCAGCGTGGCTTCGTTCGGGCCGCACCAGGACGGCGTGTCCTGCGCCGATGCCGGAACCGTCGTCATGGTCAGGGCCATTCCGGCCAGTGCCACTGCTGCCGAGCCTTTGAGATACGTAAGGGTCATTTCATTCCTCCTTTGATGCGCGTTGGAAAAGTTTGGTTGCTACGTGCGTCCAATTGATCGAGTAGATCCCGATGCCGAAGACGAGGGCCAAGGCCTGCACAATGGTCTGGGCCGAGAAGGGAACGCCGATCGCGAGCGCGAACTGGCTGAGCTGGTTGAGGAAGAAGGCCGCAATAACCAGCGAGATTGGAAAGCCGCGCCCGCCCAACAGGGAGACGCCGGCAAGAACCACCACGGCGACGGACGGCAACAAGAGGCTGTTGCCCTGAAACGCTGTCGGTTCGCGGGTGATGCCAGCGATCAGGATGCCCGCCGTGCAGTAAAGAACCTGAGCCAAAACGTATGCCGTCATCTGGTAGAGCCGAACGCGGAGCCCCACGGCTTGCGCCGCGAGCGGGTTCGCGCCGATGGCCTCAAACCGGCGGCCAAACACCGTCTTCTTCATCGCAAATGAAACGAGTACGAGAATGATCAGCGCGAAATAGACGGCGTGGCTGAAGCCGAAGGTCCGGCCGCCGGCAATCTCGGCAAGCAGCTCAGTCGTGGTGCGTGGGACGCCGCCCGAAATCGCGAAGACGCCGCCAAACAACAGTGCGTTCATTCCGATCGTCGCGATGATCGCGTTCAGCCGGTAAACACCAACGAGCAAACCGTTCACGACCCCGGCCGCAATGGCGCACGCGACCGCAAACGCCACGGCACCGAGCAAGGCGGAATCGTCGCCCGACGGCATGTGAGTAGCGATCACCACCGCAAGCGAGACGCCGCCCGGAACGGAAAGATCGAACCCGCCTTGCTGAACCACGAGCATCTGCCCAAGGCCTACGATGGCGAGCACGGCGGCGAAGGGCAGGCTTCCGGCGAGCGCGCCGGACGACACGGCCGACGGGGCGAAAATCAGGCACAGAACGATCAGCGCGATCGTCGATCCAACGATCGTCACGAAACCCTTGGCGACCGGAATCTGGAAGAGACCGCTCTGCGGGTTGTTCTCTATCTGGATTTCGGTTTGCGCCATCTTGGGTGTCTCGCGTTCTTGATCCGGTCGGCTGGTCATTGGGTTGGGTCAGGAGATATCCAGCGTCACCTTCACGGCGGCATCGGGCTTTTTGCCGATTTCCAGCGCCTCGAGCGCGTCTTCGAGGTCGAAGTGGTGGGTTTGGATCGGCGACAGGTCGATCCCTGTGCGTTCAAGAAACCGGATCGCGGCCGGCCAGACGCCTGGCGAGCCGATGCAGCCGCGAACCGAAAGATCCTTGATCTGAATCTTGCCGAGCTCGACGGGGAATTTCTGGCCGATATTGAGGCCAACCATCGATACGCAGCCTTCAGGCCGCGCATAGTCAAATACGTTCGCCAATGACGAAGCGTGTCCCGCGCACTCGACTACGAGATCTGCGCCGCCCTTGGTCATTTCTTCGACCGCTTCGACGGGATCGCCATCATTTGGATCAACTGTGCCGTCGGCGCCGATCTGTCGGGCAATGTTCCGCCGCAGCGGGACCGGGTCGATAACGATCACCCGCGCGCCCATTCCGATGGCCGCCGACGCAGCGACGAGGCCTATCGTACCGCCGCCGGAGACGATTACCGTCTGGGAAGCGTCCACCCCGCCATGGCGATGGACCGCGTAGTAGCCGCAGGTGAAGGGCTCGAGCAGCGCACCCTTGGCGTCATCCACGGCATCGGGAAGCTTGTGCAGCCATTCGGGCCGCGCCGTGAAGAACTCGCGGTCGGCCCCGTCCATGGAAAAGCCGAAATGGTGAATGCGTTCGGGCGTGTTGATCACACATTCGCCGACGACACGGTCGCCAGGTTCAAGGGCGGTGACATTTTTGCCGACCTCAACGACCTCACCGACCCATTCATGGCCCGGCGTTACGGGGTAGCTGATCGGGATGATGTATTGCCCAGCCAGTAGCTCGTAATCCGAATGGCAGATACCGACCTTGCGCGACTGGATCAGCACCTCGTTTTCCGTCATCCGAGGCGATTGAACCTGGGCGACGACCGGCTTGTTGGGTTCGTCGAATATCAGGGATTTCATGCCAGGACCTCCACGGGTACTGCTGCCGGCGCGGAGACGGCTTCAATCCGCCCGCTTCTTGCGGAACGGAACACTGCCTCCAGCAGCGCAATGTTCTGGACAAGATGTTCGGCGGTGATCGGATAGGGCTCCCCGCCACGGACGGCACGGGCGAAGGCAACGAGATTGTCCTTAACCGGCTCAGCCGGACCGACCTCTTCAACGGTGATCGGTCCGTCGCCAATGGCTGACGTCACCATCCACCCTTCCGGCGCCTCGACATGCGCTTTATCGCGGATGTCCATCCAGCCTTTGGATCCGAACACGGTGAAACGCGACATGAAGGGATTGGCCAGCGAGGCCGAGACATAAGCCGTTCCGCCAGCAATGAACTTTATGTAAGCGGCAACCGTGTCACCTTGTTGAATGTCCGAGGACAGGGACTCGCAGTGGCAGAGCACGCTATCTGCCGGCCCCATCAGGCGAACGGACAGGTCCAGCAGATGGATCCCCGTTGCGGTCATCCCGCCGGCCGGCGCTTGATCGGCCTTTAGACGCCAATTGTCTCGGTCAAGGCCGACAAACTTGTCGTGGCTGAAATTCGCTTCGATCTGGTGGATACGGCCGAAAACGCCGGCATCAGCCTTCGCCAGCATCGCAGCAACCGGCGGCTCCCAGCGGCGTTCATGCCCCATGCCGAGCACCAGACCCGCGTCGCAGCAAAGGGCGACGGAACGTTCGGCCTCAGCCGCGGTAAGGGCCAGCGGTTTTTCGCAGAAGATATGTTTGCCGGCCTTGGCGGCCGCGGCGATTTGGGATGTGTGCAGCCCATGTGGCGTTGCCAGGACGACGGCCTCGACCTGCGGATCAGTCAGCGCGTCATTGAGATCAGCCGACACCGGCAAGTTCTTTTGAGCGCACAAATCCTGCACATTCGCCAAGTTTGGTTCGACCGCGCGGGTAACCGCGATGTCGTCCGATGCCGACTCCAACACGGCCAGCATCTTCTTGCCCCACCAACCAAGGCCCACCATGGCTATGCGCAGCGGAACGGCCATCAGCGGTTATCGACCCTCTTGTTGAATGCTCGGATCGAAACCGTTTCCCAAAGGCCGGCCTTGGCGAACGGATCGTTGCGGTTGAATTCCTCGACCTCTGAGATGTCGTTCGCCTCTATAACGAAGCAGCTGCCGATCATGGTTTCCTCGTCATCGGCCAGCAGCGGGCCGGAGATGACCGTCTTGACCGGAGCGGACGCCAGATAGGCCCTGTGCGCTTCGTAGTGTTCCAGCCGTTTTTCGACGGCACCCTCGAAATCGAGGCAGTGAATGACGTAGTGCATCTGACGGTTCCTCTCTGCCCCGGGGTCAGGCTGGGATGATCCGGCGCGCGCGAAGTTCGTCGAACACGTCGAAGAAACTGTCGGGCGTGCGCTGGTAGGCGGTGAAGCCGCGCGTGCGGCTGTTGGTCATGTCGGTGAAGCATTCCAGCGTGCGGCCAAGGTCCGCATCGCTGTGCCACCAGGAAGCCAGGCGATCGACGTGGATATCCTGAAGATCGTGCCCGGCGACGATCCGAGGCCAAATCTCAGCCGCATCGGCCAGATGTTGCTCAAGGGGCGTGGGGTGGCCCGGGTACTCAGCAGCCTCCAACCCGAAATATTCCGCGATCTGGCCCCAAAGCCAGGTCCAGCGAAAGAAGTCGCCGTTGACCGTATTAAAGGGCATGTTCTGTGCGCCGGGCGTGCTCGCCGCCCAGTGAAGCTGCTTTGCCAACAGCCTTGCATCGGTCACGTCCGTGACGGCGCTGTACTGCTCGGGCGAGCCCGGATAGACGAAGGGCCGTCCGGTGTGCTTGCAGATCGAGGCGTATATCGCCAGCGTCACCGCCATGTTCATCGCGTTGTCGACGACGAACCCGATCATCGTGTGAGGCCGGTGAACAGACCACGTGAAGCCGCGCTCGGCAGCCTTCTCGAAAAGGACGTTTTCCTGATCGTAGTAAAAGTTGGGACCGGCTAGCCGCGGGCTGTTTTCGAGGAACGGGGTGTAGGGCGTGACCTTGGCGTAATCGTCGAAAGAGCCGAGATAGTGCTTTAGCCCGGTGACGAGCGCTGCGTGCTGGACTGGTGCTGAACCGATTCCATCAAACAGATTGCGGATCATCGCCGCATTGACGCGGACATTCTCCTCTTCCGTCTCCTGCCGCGACCAAGTGCAGTAGAAGACATGAGTCACATCTTGCGCCGCCTGCAGCGCCTCGGCTGTGGTATCCGCATCGGCTAAATCGACGGCAATGTGCCGATCCGACCAGGGGAGATCGACGTTGCTGCGCGATATCGTGACAACCGTCCAGCCCTCGTCTTTGAGATGCCGCCCGGCATAGCTGCCCGATAGGCCGGTTGCCCCGACGATTAGCGCAGTGTTGTTGCTGCTCATGCCGTCACCAAGATTTTGAGATGATCACCGGCCGGGTCGAGAAGTGCCTCGAAGCCCTTTTCGACCACGTCGTCGGCGCCGATGCGCGCGGTGATGACTTTTTCCACCGGGAAGCTCCCGGTCTCGATCATGCGGGCGATGCGCGGCCAGATCTGGGTCGGGTAACACCAGGTCGCCTCAACTGTGATGTCTTTCAGCGCCCAAAGCATCGCGTCGATCTGCGCCGGTTTCATGTGCAAGCCGACCTGCACCACGCAGCCTTGCCGGCGCACGGCTTTGACACAGGCGTTCAGCGAGGCCTCTAAGCCAACGCATTCGAGCGCCACGTCGACCCCGACACCTTCCTCGGTCAGGTCGGCGACCAAGGTCGGGAGGTCTTCGGTGCCGGGGTCGATAACCGTTGCGTAGGGCGCGATCTCGGCGACGATGCGCCGGCGATTGGGGTTGGGCTCGGAAACGATGATCGTGGAGGCGCCCGCGGCGTGGGCCGCAAGCACCGTCAGCGCGCCAATCGGGCCAGCGCCGGAAACCAACACTGTCGATCCGGCCGTTACCGCGCCTCGGTCGACCCCATAGAGCGCGACGGCGGCCGGCTCGATCATCGCAGCCTGGTCATCTGTGACGCCGTCGGGAACCGGTTGGGCGTTGTACTCTTTGATGATGGCCTTTTCGGCCATTCCACCCCACGCCCAACTGAGCCCAACGCAACCCATTCGAGGCGACAGGTGATAGAGGCCGCGCTTGCCGTAATAGTCATTGCGCGGCGACAGAAGCGGCTGGACAGAGATCCGGTCCCCTACCGTCACGTGCGAGACGGCGTCGCCTGTCGCCACGACTTTCGCTGAGAACTCATGGCCCAGGATCTGCGGATTGCTTGCGCCGGTATACTCATGCGGCTTTTCGGGCGTTACGATCGGCCCGGCGATGTATTCGTGAAGGTCGGTCCCGCAGATTCCGGTAACGGTCGGGGCGATCAGCACATCGTCCGGCGCCAAGGTCGAGGCAGGTTCGGCGACCTCCTCAACGCGTATGTCCTTGGCTGCATGGAACCGGACCGCCCTCATCTGTTCCTCCCTATGCGCCGGATTCGCGGCGTCTTCGGCCTGGTTTTGAATGGCCGATTTGGTTCATCGGCGGATCGGCCATCGCTGGCCTTCTCCAGCCGCCGCAGCGACCGAACCGATCTTTCGGTCCGCTATGGCGTGCCCAAATTGCTAGCAAGGATTCTCAAGGCGGAATTCCGCTAATTTCTCCGATCCGGAAAAATTCACTGAGAAACTTCCGATCGGGAAATCTAGGCTTGTCGACGGGGCCGTCTTTCGAGAGGCAAGCGAGAACCATGAACACGAACGTTCGCAGCACCGAAAACGTCACGCAGCAGCAAGCCAGACTTGGCTGGGTCGGTGCCGGCAAGATGGGTGCGCCAATGATCCGGAACCTGCTTGCCCGGAATCTCGCCGTATCCGTAACAGAGACCGACGAAGGGCGGCTAAGCCCTCTTGTATCGGCTGGCGCATCCCCAACTAAAGCGCTCGAAGAGCAAAGCGCTTCTGACATCGTCTTCGCAACATTGCCGAACGATGCTGTCCTGTTGGGCGTGGTTCTTGGAGACGGCACTCATCCGGGGCTCGCGACCGAAATGGTACCAGGGTCTTCATTTGTTGAGATGAGTACGGTGTCGCCAGAGGCCTCCAGCCGTGTAGCAGAGGCGCTTTCGCAACGTGGCGTGAGTTACCTTCGCGCTCCCCTTTCGGGCAGCACGACGCTAGCCGAACAGGCGACCTTGACCGTCCTGGCATCCGGCGACAAAGCCGCCTGGGATGCCGCACTGCCCTATCTCGAGATCATGTCCGCGCAGCGCTTTTTTCTGGGCGACGGTGACGAGGCCAGGTTCATGAAGCTGGTTCTCAACACGCTGGTTGGCGCTTCGTCGGCACTGTTGTCGGAGGCCCTGGCGCTGGGCGCGAGTGGCGGCCTAAGCCATGCCAGCATGATGGAGGTGATTGGCCAAAGCGCCGTGGCATCGCCGCTGTTCAAGTACAAGGTCGACACGATCGTTGAAGGCGACTATTCGCCGGCCTTTACCATCGGCCAGATGATTAAGGATTTTACGCTCATCAGCGATGCCGCGCGGTCGAACCAGGTGCCCCTGTTCACAACCGGGCTGATCCTGGAATTATATCGGGCCGCCGCAAATGCTGGCTTGAAAGAACAGGATTTCTTCGCTTTGGTGAAATGGCACTCGGATCTGTCACATCAATAGGAAGCTCCGTGCAACCGTTAGAGGAATCGTCTTCGCACCAAGCGGCCGACCTGAGCGGCCACGAGCTCTCCCGGATCATTGACTTCCTGCGCAAATTGCGTGCGCCATTCGACGACGGATTGCCCTGCGCAAAGCCCGACGTTTACTGGAATATCGTCTTGGAACTGGTCGATGCGCATCTGCGGCGCCAATCGATCGACAAGTCTGGTCTGATCACCTTGTCCGGCGTGCCTTACAGCACGGGCAATCGCATGGTCAGCAAGATGATCGACGAAGGGTTGATCGAGCTGATTCCGCGCGGAAACGGCCTGAAAACCCATTTTCTCGAGCCGAACAACGCCCTGATGCGCGCCTTCATGGGCTACGCCACCCACGTCAAACAACACATGGCGCAGACTTTCGGCCTCAGGAAGGGGACGGAAGCGAGCGAGTATTACTTCGGCGGCAGCTATTTCGCGGCGCAGATCATCTCTCCCGTTGGGGGCGAGGACATTTCGGGCGTTGGCATGAGCGATATCCGCTTCCTGCTCAACGACGACAATTATTTCGCGTCAATGCGCAACATGTGGGCCGATTTCCGTAACGATTTCGCCCGCAAGAGCAGCTTCGATATGAGGCGGCTGCCCGACCTGTACGCCCACGCACACTCGACATATTCCCGGGCGAAACCGGACTACGATGTCGTCGCAATCAATATGCCGTGGTTGGGCGAGTTCGCCGAAAGGGGCGACCTTGCGCCGTTGGACGATTTGATCGCAGACGCCGCGATCAACCCGCTGGATTTCCATCCCTCTGTCTGGGGCACGGGCAATTGGAAGGGGGTCCAGTACGGCATTCCACTCTATTGCACGATCGAGATCCTCGCCGCGCGAAAGGACCTGTTGGAGGAGCAGGGTCTGGCCGCGCCCAAAACATTCGATCAGACGATCGAGGCGGCAAGGGCACTACATCGGCCCCACCAGGGGCTCTACGGCGTTGCGTGGAACGGCCAACGCGGAATGCCGATCGCTAACTCTTTCATGTTCTTTCTCGCCGCCTGCCAGCGGTCGGTTGTCGACATCCCCTTGAGCAACCAGGAGATCCATTCGATCGACGCCTTCCAGCGCCTGAAGCTGCAAATTGACAGCGACGCCGCGCTGGAAGCTATCGACTACATGATGCGCCTCGCCGAAGTCTCACCGCCCGACATCGAGACGATGGATTGGGACCGACGAATTCAGGTCTTCATGGATGGTGAGGCTGCCCTCGTCTATTGCTGGACCATGCGGGCCGCCCGGTTCGAACATGAGCTGAGTTCGCGGGTGACCAGGCGGGTCGCCTACCTGTCGCCACCCTCCCGTCGCCTCAACACCATCGCAGCGCCAATCGGAGGGTTTCTGCTCACCATTCCGTCTGGCGTCGCGCCGGAGCGCCAACGCCAGATCATCAAGGCCATCGCCTGGCTTGTTTCACCGGAGGCCATGAAGGCCCATGTGAAGAATGGTTTCCCCGTTGCGCCGAGATTCTCGGTGTGCGCAGACCCTGAGGCCATGGCCTCATCCCCAATCGTCAGCATGGTCGATCGCATGGCCCGCAGAAACGAGCTTGTCACGTGGGCGCGGCCTCCTATTCCCGAGTTCGGCATCATCGAGAGCGCGCTTGGAAACGAGATCCACGAGGCGGTTTTCAAGGGGAAACCGGCCGCAAAGGCCCTTCGCGATGCAGAGAACCAGATCCGCCGAATCGTGAAACGAGAAATCGGCGCCGGAACGCACCGGATTCACTAGCCTCCAGGTTAATCCAAGGAAATCTGGATCGCAGCGCGGCCATCGGGTTTTCGACTACACGCAAAAGCCGTTACACCGAGAGATACCGATTTAGCCGCCCAGTTCGCTGCCACCCCGGGGAATTCGGCACCAACGGCACCAACGGCACCAACGGTACCAACGGTACCAACGGTACCAAACCTAAATGCGCGAGTGCCACTGATCGTCAATAAAGCCGGCCAGTCGTGCCGGATCCGGTGCTCCTTGGCTGCCAAAGCACGGAAACGCTCCGCCGTCGTGTTCTGGCTCCCAAATCGCGTCGCGCAGAGGGTTCTCCGTCACGTCGATCTCGACAAATCCCGCCCCGGATGCCTTGGCGAGGGCAAAGGTCGCTTCCAGCCCCACGCCGCCGCCCAAGAAATGCGGGGCAAAGGTCACGTTGCAACCACTGCACATTCTAGCAATTCTAAGCAAGTTGCTCAGCCCACCCCACTTGACGGGATCCGGCTGAATAATGCCGATGCCTGCCCCGATCAGCGCCTCGAATGCCTCTATTCCCCGGTGATTCTCGCCCGCCGCCAGCGGAACGGAAGAGCTGTCCGCCAATCGTCGCCACGCGTCGCCCGGCTGTTCGGCAGAAATCGGCTCCTCGATCCACCTCACATCGTAGTCGGCCAGCCATCCGACAGCCTCGCCGGCTTGCGGCAAATCCCACGCCATATTCGCATCGACCATGATTGTGGCGCCCGGCCCCACAAGCTGCCGAAGATGACCGACAGCGGCCTCATCCTGATCGCGCCCAAACCCAACCTTGAGCTTGAAAGCGGTCCAACCGGCCTCGATCAAGCGAGGGACCGTTGTCTCCAAAGTGCCGCCCGTGAGACCGCTTGCATACGCGATCGGCTCCGACAGTCCGCCGCCGAGAATATCTGCAAGCGATCGACCCTGCCCCTGTGCGACCGCATTCCACGCAGCGATCTCGACCGCCGCAATCGCACTGTGAAACGGACCCGGTTCCGCGCATTGGATCGACAGGGAGGCCGTTTTAGCGGCAAGTTGGTGCCAGAGATGCTCAGGCGAGAAAAACCCGCGATCGCTCACCAGAGGGGCAAGCACATCCTCGACGATGCGGGCACGATGCAGTGCCGCGAAATGCGGCCAATTGCAAAAGGCCTCTCCCCAACCGGTCGTCCCGTCCGCGAGGGTCAATTCGACAAACAAGGCGTGACGTGCGGTCTGGACACCGAATGCGTTGCGGCGCGGCGTTTTGATAGGGGCCCTCAAGGGCCAGGCTTTGAGCTGCCGTACAGTGAAATCCAGCCCAATCATGCCCGACCCTCGCCGGACTGCGTGGTCGCTCGGCGAACCCAAAGGACAATCCGCACCACGATCAGGACTAGTGTCAGTGCAAAGAAGGTGGTTGCGATCGGCCGCTCCAAGATCGTCCAAGGCTCGTAGCTGTACAGGATCGAAACCCGCAGCATTTCCTGGTCGAGCTGGCTGCCGAGAAACAGACCGATCATCAGCGACAGGGGCGTGAAATCGTAGCGGCGGCAAAACCAACCGATGATCCCGAAGGCAAAAACGACGAAGACATCGAAAAGCTGACCGCGGAAGCTAAAGGCGCCAACCGACAGCAGGATGGTCAGAAACGGCACCAGGATGGTCGTCGGCACCGTCACGATCCGCGCGACCGCATAGGCAACGGCCAACGCCGCGCCGATCAGCAACACCATCTGGAAGATGTTGCCGATGATGAGGCCGTAAACGAGTGGACCATTGTCGCGAAACAGACCTGTTCCCGGAACCAGGCCGTGCAGCATGAAACCGCCGAGAATGACGGCTGTCGAGGCGCTACCCGGGATGCCGAGCGCCAACAAGATCGCCATCGCGCCGCCTTCGGACGCATTGTTGGCGCTTTCGGCCGCAACGACGCCTTTGGGCTCGCCCTTGCCGAAGCGATCGCCCGCACGCGCCAATCTGGTTGCCAGCGTATAGCTTAGGATCGAGGCCAGCGTTGCGCCTGCAGCCGGCAGAATGCCGACTGCGATGCCGATGCCGGAGCCTCGTAACAGCGTGGGCCAGCGCCGAAACGCGCCCTTGAAGCCGCCCCAGAGCGCTGCCAGCGAATGCTGAATGCGCGCCTCGGCCTCGGAGATGGTCTTGCGCGGCAAGATCTGAATGAGTTCCGGTACCGCGAACAGACCGATGACGCATAGGACGATCGGCAGGCCGTCTTCCAGCTCCGCAAACCCCAAGGTTCCGCGCGGCTCCCCTGTCGTCAGGACGGTACCGATGGTGGACAACATCAAGCCGACGGCGCCGGCGAACAGCGAACGCAGCAGATGGCGGCCCCGCAACACACCGACGGCCACAAGGACGAAGATGACCAGCGCCAGCATTTCTGCCGACTGGAACTCAAGCGCGAAGTCGGTCATCGGCTCGATAAAGAGCAGCAGAACCAGATAACTCGCCGCGCCGCCAAAGGCCGAGGCGGCGATCTGCAAACCAAGTGCTTCGTTCGCCTGTCCAGCCTTGGCCATGGGATAGCCGTCGAATGTGGTGGCGACTGCGCCAGGCGTACCCGGCGTGTTGATCAAAATCGCCAAGACACCGCCCCCGGTCAGGCTGCCTGTGTAGACCGAGGTCATCAGAATCAACGCCGTCAGCGCGTCCATGGAGAAGGTCAGCGGCAGCACAATGGCAAGGCCCAGTGCCGCTGTCATACCCGGTATCACGCCGATGATCAGACCCAGAGTCATGCCAGCCAGGATCACTAGCGGCATGTGCCAATTCAGCAGAAGGCCGAGACCCTCCGCCATCTGCGCGCCGTCGATCACGGGCGCTGGCCAGGATAGAGAGGTAGCGAGATGTCAAGAAGCCCGGCAAATCCGCCCCAAATCAGAACGCCGAGGCCGGCGGTCAATAAGATCAGCCACAGGATGCGGCGAAAGCCCAGCAAATAAGCCAACAAGGCGAAGAACGGCAGGCCGGCCCCCAGCAGACCAAGCCAAGGAAGGGCTGCCAACAGACAGGCCAGCGCGGCCAGATAGATCAGCCTCTTGCGGTTATCCAGCCCATGGGTTTCATCCGCGCTACCGCCCAAAGCGGCGAACACCGCCTGCGCCGCCGTCAAAACTCCCAGCGGCACCAGCACCCAAATCAGCGGACCGATCAGCGACAGGGCAGCTTCGTCCTGGCGCGGATCGGTCGCGACAGACCGGTAGTAGAGCACCGCCCAGACCAACCCGACGACGACCATCAAAACGGGGACAAGAGCCGCCTTTAGCTTGATTGGGCTGGTCATGGATCAGCGGCCTGTCTTGCCCGGCCCTCGGTATCAGGCCGAAGGCCGGGCGGGTTTGAGTGACGCGTTACTGGAACATTACCGAGAAGCTGGATTCAACCTGCTCAAGCAGCTCGGTCGAGGCTTCCGGCCCTCGCCAGTCACGCCCGACATTGGTCTCGTCGGCAAAGGCGATGAACTCGTCGTTTTCCAGCGTCGTCTGTCGGAAGGCCTCGACAAGAGCCTCAAATCGTTCCGGATACTCCTCGGCAACGGACGCATGCACGGCGTGGAAGCGGTAGGCGCCGCCGATTTCGACCGACGCATCATCGCCGAGAGCCGAGTTCACCGGTACCGCCTCGGGCCAGACGTCGACGGGGCTGTCCCAGAAAAGTGCGATTGGCGTTGCTTCCTCCTGCACTCGCAGGGCGCCCTGCACGCCGGCAGCCGTCATGTCGACCTCACCGGCAAGGAAGGCCGCCCTAGTCGCACCCCCGCCCTCGTAGGGCACCACCCGCACATCCAGGCCGAGTTCGTCAAAGAGATTCATGGCCAAGACGTGCCCAACCGATGTCGCCCCGGACGAGCCGAACGTGTACCGGCCAGGTTCGGCTTCGATCGCTGCGATTGCGTCGTCCAGCGACCCCCAGCCTCTGTCGTTTCGGGCGACCAGGATGGCGGGATCGATCCACTGGACATTGATGACCGCCAAGTCATCAAGGCCGAACAGATCGGGGTTGGTGGTGGCGACATAGGTAGTTGCCGGGGCGAAGCTGGTCAGCACATGATAGCCGTCGGCCGGCCGTTCGAGATAGGCTTCGATCCCCAAACGTCCGCCCGCGCCGCCGATATTTTCGACCACTACATTTTGGCCGAGCGCGTCGGGCAGGAAGCGCTGGACGGATCGCGCCGTGCGATCGACCGCACCGCCGGACCCATAATTCACGATGATTTCTATTTCCCCATCCGGGAAAGTCTGGGCTTGGACCGAGCTGGCAAATGCGACAGCAGCGAGTACGGAAATTGAAACGAGTCTCATACTAACTCCTCCCTTTCTTCTGATTGGAGAACCTCAACGCGGCCCTCGACTGGATGAAGTCGCAGCCGGTCTCCGGTTTTCAGCGCTTTGGTAATGTCGACCGAAAAACGGTCGATCAGCGGCATCTGCGCGAAGGATGCCCCTTGGGCCATGATCGGGTTGGCCTTGTTCAACAGCAGTGCCTTGGGCCTGTAGCGGCCTTGCATCAGCACGTTCAGCATCCAAGCCGACGCGACGCCGCCCTTGGCGATATCCAGCACGATGATCCGATCGGCAAAACTCTCGCCGTGCAGTTGATGGCCAGGCCTTGCAAACACGCCCCTTTCCAGGTCGAGATCGTAGCGCGCCGAAAAGCCATCTGACGCACACAGCGCCTCACCTTCGAAGACGCCACGCCCGATGCCCGGATGGCCTTGAATGATTGCGGACATTACACCGACTTCCCCGCAACGGCCGAGGCCACGCAGCGATCCATCGACGCAACAGACGGCACATAACCGTAACCGGCGATGATGTTGGCAAGCTTGGCCGAATTGGTCATCAGCCGCTGCCAGCCATTGGCCGCCGCCAACTCGCGCGCATGCATCTGATAGAAGCACACACCTTCAAGCAGGATCGCGCCGGCCCCTTCGATCCGATCGGTCACGCCCATGCGATCGGCAGCCGACTTCATTTCGGGGTTCGTGGCCGCAATGAGGGTCACGCCATCCGCTACTCTTCGCCCTTCCAGCATTTGGCCGAGCCGATGCAATTCCATCAGCGACAGCTGGGGCGCAGCGAAGACTACGACATCGAGGCCATCGTCTTGCATGGCAAACCGCGCCTTGTAGGCCTCAATATCGGAGCGATCCAGTCGGGTCACAGGCAGGTCGGAACTGCTGTCGAGCGCCCCACCAGCCTCGGGCGTCAGCCCTGCGATATGAAACAGTGCGGTGGAGCCGTAAGACGCCATCGCCGCACCTAGATGCTTGAGCTGATCGGAATCGGCCGTCTCGATCCCCTCAAGGTAAGGCACATCGAGATAGGACCCCATCCGCTCGCCGATGAGCGCGCCTAACGCCCCCCAATCGACAAGGTCGGCAAGGTCAGCACCGATAGCGAAACGGTGGGTGGCATGACGATGTTTGTCGAGATGGAAACCATAGGCCGGTGTTCGTCCGGTGAGTGCGGCGGCCAAGGCAGACGGGCCGCCCTCGAAATTCGTCCGCGCCCCGAAGACCGAGTTGGAGTAGATACACACGCCAGTATCGCCAAATGCCAGATGTTCACCCTTCACCGGCGGCATCAGGGTCTGATAGTTGATGCAGGTGTCGGTCATCATCACGCCGAGGGACTGCAAGGCGTCCCGGGCGCGTTCTTCCAACCGGAGGATCGCCCGGTCCTGGCGAATGCGGTCATAGGCCTTGAAGTCGGCCCCGCGCGGGTCAGTGATGGTCGGGACGAGGACCCGGCGCTCTTCCCATGATGCTTCTGCAAGGCCCTCTAGGTAGGCGATGCCGACTTCTCCCAGCGCCTCGGTATCGGCCATGATGTGGGCCTGGCCGATATCGACCAGATGTTCGGCATCGAAGAAGCCGCCAACTTCGACCATGTGCCGCATGGCGTTAGCTCTTATGCCGCCCATTTCGCCCGCCAGCATCGCCTGATCAAGATCCGATAGCCGCATCGACCGCCCCTAAGCTTGGCCGTCTGTCCGGCGATTTCCATCCGGGACGTCGAAGTTGAAGGTACTGTCGTCGAACCGGTTGTAGGCCGGGTAGTCAAGAATCTCGTAAAGCCTTGAACGTTTCTGAAGCCGGTCGATAAAGCCGGTTTGAATGCCGTCCTCAAAGAGCTGCTTCATGCCATCCTCGACAGCCTTCATCGCCAAGCGAAACGCCGTATTGGGATAGATGACGATGTTGACGCCGAGGTCCTGCAGCACGTCCCTGTGCAATAGCTTGGACTGACCAAATGCGGTCATGTTGACCAGCAGAGGAACGTCGACGGCCGCCCGCATCGCCGCGATCTCGCTTTCGTCGTGCATCGCCTCGGCGAATATCGCGTCCGCCCCGGCATCGACGTAAGCGCGTGCCCGATCCACCGCACGATCGAGGCCCTCGACGGCGCGGGCATCGGTGCGGGCCATCACCATAAAGTTCGGATCTCGCTTGCCGTCCTGCGCGGCGCGGATACGGGCAGCCATCACCTCGCGCGAGCAAATAACCTTGTTGTCCAGATGGCCGCAGCGTTTTGGCTCCACTTGATCTTCGATATGGATGCAGGAAAGGCCCGCCGCCTCCATCTCAAATGCGGTTCGATAGACGCTCTGCGGCGGTCCAAAACCGGTATCGGCGTCCAAGACCGTCGGTAAATTGGTCGCGCGAACGATCTGGGCGGCGCGGGTGCTGACCTCGGTCAAGGTCGTCAAAGCGATGTCCGGCAGCGCCAAGTCGTTGGCCAAAGAGGCGCCGGGCACATAGATGCCGTCGAACCCAATCTGCTCGCACAGACGGGCCACGAAGGGCGAAAACGCGCCGGCAAATCGCTGAAGCCGGCCGCCAGCCATCGCATCGCGAAACTCAGCGCGGCGGGCGCGGGCGTCCTTGGTGATATTCAGCATAAGGCGACCCCCTGTCGTCCCCAAAGCTACGACTTGAATTGTCGGCAAAAAATCGCAAACTTGTGGATGACTCTTGCATTTATTGGGAAACAGATTTGGCGGGCCTTAGCATCCGATCGCTCCGAGTTTTTGACGCGATCTTGCTTTCGGGAACGTTGAGCAGCGCCGCACAGATGCTGAATACCAGCGTCTCTGCTGCCAGCAGACAGCTTCTGGAGCTTGAGCGCGATATCGGCATGGCTCTGTTCGACCGGACCAACCGCCAGCTTCGGCCCACGGCGGCGGGTTTGCGTTTCCACGCGGAAATCGAGCCGATTCTGCAAGGTTTGAACGAGCTGCCGGCGACAGTCGATGCGATCAAAACCGGCGAACGACAGTCCTTGTCCGTAATCTGCATGCCGCGTCTGTCACTGGGGCTACTGTCGGCCGTTCAGGCAAGATTTGCGAGGATGGCGCCCGGCATCCAGGTCTTCAGTTCGGTCCTGCGGCGACACGACATCCAAAGATGGGCCTCAAGCCGTCCCTTCGACATTGGCATGGGACTGTTGCCAATCACCCATCGAGCGCTTCAGACAAAGACTTTGGCCGAGGTTCGCGCGGCCGTCTTGCTTCGGAATGATCACCCGTTGGCGGGACTCGACGAGATCCCAGCGCCGATGCTCAGCGATACGCCGACAATCGGCTATCACGCCGGCCTGATGGCGCGTGGCCAGGTCGACGACATCTTCAGAGCGGCCGACACCATCCCCCACTTCGTGACGGAAACAAGCTCGACGCTGCTGGCCTGTCAACTAGCGGGCGACGGTATCGGCAGCACCATCATCGACTATGTCGCCGGGCGGCCGTTCCTCGCCGATCCCAGAATGCGGCTGGTTCCATTGGCGCCCGAAACCTGGTGGCGCTTGGGGACCTTTGCGCCGCGCATGGACAAAACCAAAAGCCGGCTCCTCGCCCCCTTCCGACAGGCGATCATCGACACGCTGGACCGATTTTCAGAGCAATCGGGCCCCGGCTTCATGAAGCTCCATCGATAGGCGTGCTGGTTGCGGTCAATGTAGGGCCGGAAAGCACCTTGGCTGGGCCACCATACCGACTGATCAGGTTCCCTTGATCGACTTTCGCGCGCGCATCGACGGACTCCGGCCGCTGACCGAGGAGACGGCAGAGATCGGTATGGAGATCGAACAGCTTCGCATCGTGCTTGCCGGACGCCGCCAAATCCTGTCGTTCGTTCGGATCAGCCTCCAAATCGAACAACTGCGGTTCGTATCCGACATAGTAACAGTATTTAAAGCGGCCACGCCGAACCATGAAGGCGCCACTTGGCGAACCGGCAGCATGGTACTGCGCCAGAATTGGCCGATCGGGATCGCTTGCTGACAGGGCCAGATCCGCCAATTGGCGGCCCGATCTGCCAAATCCGCCTTCGCTCTTCGCCAGCACGCCCAACGCCGTTGGATAGAGATCTGTCAGCGAGACCGGCGTCTGGCAAATCTCATGCATCTCTCCGCGCTTGATGGGGGCATAGATTAGAGGAACCCCGGCGCTTTCCTCAAAGAATGTGGATTTGCCCCACATGCCCCGTTCGCCCAAATTGTCGCCGTGATCCGACAGATAGATGATGTCCGTCGACGAGGCCGCGCCGGAAGTATCCAGCGCGCCCAGCACTTCGCCGATATTGTCGTCCAGGAAGCTGACCAGACCGTAATAGTTGCGCAGCGCTTCCCGCCGCTTGGCGTCAGTGAAGTTGTCGTAGACGTACGAGCCGCGCAGCGCCTTCAACCAGGGGTGATCGGCAGTCTCGTCCGGCGCCGGCCGATTGGGGGCGAGATCGACGTCGCCGTAGAGGTCGTAAAACGCTTGCGGCGCTACCAGCGGAAAGTGCGGCGCGACGAACGAGACGAGCAACGTCCAGCCTTCTTTTCCGGTCGCACCCGCCTGCTGGAGCCAGTTGGAGGCCGCATCGCGAACCGCACGGTCATAACGCGTGTAGCTGCTCTCTCCCGGTCCCAGATTGTCCGCGAGCCGTCGGCTTTGATGGCGGACGGGTAAAGGCGCGCGAATGGAACCGGCAATGTCGCCACGCCCGTCCTCGACATGCATCGGCAAGATCTGCTCGGTGAAACCCGTATCCATCTGCGCGTCGCGATAATGCAGCTTACCGATGGAAACGACGTCGCGGCCGGCGTCTCGCAGGATATGGGCCCAGCTCTTGGGCGTACCCTCGTAGGGATGCGCGTTATCCCAATGACCCGTCAGATGAATGGGCAGACCGGTCGCGATCGCGGCGCGCGCCGGCACGCAGATAGGCGATGGAGTATAGGCGTTGGCGAAACGTGTCCCGCGCGACGCCAAGGCGTCGAGATGGGGCGTTTGAACGATCGGGTTGCCATAGCACCCGGTAACGCTGCGCGCATGCTCGTCACTCATCAAGATGAGTTGGTTGCGCGCGGTCATCTCTCATCCTCGGCTCGACGCGAGGTCGCGCGCTTCTTTTTGTGGGCGATGTAGACCACCGAGGCGATCATCACGATCCAGATGCCGATGGCGATGGGGCGGGTCACGAAAATCTCCGGTGAGCCGAAACCCTGCCTAAGCCCGATAAAGAAATTCGCTTCGACCACGGGGGCCAGGATGATGCCGATCAGCATCGCCTGCGGCGGATAGCCCTCGCGCCGCATGATGTAGCCCAGCACGCCGAATGCGATCGCCAGAAAGACATCGAACATCAGATAGCGCGCCGCATAAGCACCGGCCAGCGCGAAGACTGCAATGGCGGCTGCAATAATCGGGGCCGGGATCTGCGCCAAGCGGGCCGCCACAAACGAAGCGCCGAAACCGATGACCAATAGCAGGATCGCTGCAATCGGGATTGCCCCGAGCATCGCATACGCCGTCACGGTGTGTTCGGCAAAAAGGCGCGGACCGACATTCAAGCCATGCGCCGTCATGACCAACAGCAACACGGCGGTCGAAGCCGACCCCGGAATGCCCAGCGACATCATCGGTACCAGCGCGCCGCTGGCGCAGGCATTGTCGGCGCTCTCACTGGCGATGATACCCCGCGGATTGCCCTTGCCGAATTTGGCTTGATCTTCCGCCGTCGGGGAGAAGGTGACGGCCTGCTGATAACTGAGAAAGCTTGCGATGTTGGCACCGGCGCCGGGTAGCGCGCCGACGAAGGAGCCGATGGCCGTCGATCGGGCTAGATCGACGGGCTTGTGCAAACCGTAGCGCGCCCCATCGAGTATGCCCCGTGCCCGCTCTGCGATGGTTTCCTTAACGACGCGGGCGGCATGGCGGGTCTTAGCGCGAATGGATTGCGCCATCTCCAAGACTTCGGCCATCGCGAAGAGGCCGACGAGCGCCGCGATGACCGGGATACCGTCGAACAGTTCGATGAAGCCGAACGTACCGCGTTCGGTGCCCCACATCGGATCGACGCCGACGCTGCCGATCAGCAAGCCGGCAGCCCCGGCAAACCAGCCCTTGATGCGATCCTCACCGGCTATCTGGCCGACCATGACTATTGAGAAGATTGCGAGCGCGAAAATTTCCGGCGCGCCGAATTCGAGCGCGACACGCGCGATCACCGGGGCCGCGACGATGGCAATCGCACCGGAAGCGAAACTACCGATGGCCGATGCAATCAACGCCACGCCGAGCGCCGTGCCAGCAAGCCCGAGCTTGGACATCGGGAAGCCTTCCAAGGCCGTCACGGCACCCGATGCGGTTCCCGGCACATTGATCAGGATCGCGGGCATCGCCCCGCCAAATCGAACGCCGACAAAAAGCGCCGTCATCAAGATCAACGCCGAATTCACCTCCATATGGAGTGTGAGCGGAAACAAAACGATCAGCGTATTCGACGCCCCGAACCCGGGCAGCGCTCCCGCCACGACACCGACCGCCACGCCGACCGCGATGAGCGGGAGGCCCGTCAGCAAGATGGGTAGAACGTCTGAGAAAACCGAGATCACGTCAGGCTATGATCCGAACGGGCCGGACGGCAGCGGAACGTTCAGAAGCTTCAGCAAGATCACCCAGGCAAGTGCCGTCAACATCGCCGCCAATGCCACAACCTTGGGCACGGAACCGGCTTTAAGGAAGAAAAGGAGCCATAAAAACATGGCACCGGTCGCCGGTAGAAATCCAACCGCCTGCTGTGCCCAGACATAGGCGGCAAGCGACAGAGTCATGGCGATCGCCCAGCGATGATCGCGTAGCACCTTTGGACGAACGGCAACCCATTCGGCTATGGCTACTGCCGTCATGCCCTGTCGCAACGCCCGAACGGCCAGGAAAACAGCCAGCACGCCGAGAATTGCCGCGCACAGTGCCCCATAGCCCTGTGTTTCGAATCGGCTGTTCCAAGTGTCCGACACGTAGTAGAGGCCATAGCCAAGCGCGATGATCGGCGTAACGCCGAAGCGGCGAGCGGCTGTTTTGATTTGGTGCTGCACGACACCCCTCAGAAATTGGCCCGCAGGTCCGGCTAACCGGCCAGACCTGCAGGCTGTCGCAGTAACGGGTCAGCCACCCTGATCGAAGAGTTCGCGATACTCTTCCAGCACGGCCAGAATATCCGCCGCAGCGGCCTCGGCCTCTTCCTCTCCCCACGCGATGAGCTGGGTCGGCGAAGCCCCGATGGTCGAGAAACTTTCCGCAAAAGCCGGATCGGATACGACATCCGCATACGCCGACGACAGCGCCTCATAGCGGTCGGGATGGCTGGATTTGAGGCTCTCATGGACCGCTAGCGCCCGGTTGGAGGCCGCCGCGAAAATCGGCACATCGAGATTGTCCGCCAGCGGTTCGTAGGCGCCGTTGGGCGACCCCGGCGCAAAGATGCCAAGGCCTCTCGCCTCCTCTCCGAGGCGTTCGATCGCTGAAAAGTTGCCGACGGCGGCCTCGATATCCTCACCTAGCATGGCGGTCGCGGCATTACGAAAGCCCGAGAACGGAATGATTTCGAACTCCGCCCCGGTCTCCGCTGCAAGCTGCAGCAGCGCCAAGGTCTGGACCGACGACCAGTTGGCAACCCCGACCCGGATAGGACGGCTGGTGGCGTCAGCGATCAGATCGCCGGCCGATTGGTAAGCCGAGCCCGCGGCGGTCGCCAGGATCGCCGGATCGTTGAGATAGGCACCCAACCAAGCGACCTCGTCTTCGAATACATAGTCTTGTTCTTCGGAGCCATAGCCCAAGATCAACGTCGGAATGTTACCCGAGAAGATCGTGTATCCGTCATCCTCGGTGGCCATAAAGCTTCGAAGCGCAATTTCGCCGGACGCGCCAGGCCGATTGACATAGCGCATGGGCTGTCCCAAACGCTCGGCCATTGCGTCACCGACGAGGCGAGAAGCCCGGTCCATGCCGCCGCCTTCAGAACTCATGATGATCATGGTGATGGGGCGTTCCGGATAGTCCTGGGCCTGGGCGGTCACGCTGACCGTTAGCGCCGCGCCGGCAAGAACGATACCCAAGCTTCTGCGAGTCATCTCAAAAGTCAATTTCTCCTCCCTTGGTCATGTGCGCGTGGATTTGCGCCTCTTCAGTTTTCAGAAAGCCTCCGGCAAGCGGCTGCGGACACCTACGCGCCCAGCAGCTCGTTCTATTGTTCTGTGTCCCATCTCGCGGCTGATGCCCAATCGGCTGGGTTCCAGCCATTTGATCAATTCGAAATCGATGTTCGGGCCGAGATTCACATCCCGGCCGAGCCCCCTTAACAGAGCAACGATCTGATCCTGACTTTCCGCCTCCAAAATCAAACGGTCATATCCCACCAGTTCGGACAGCTCGCGAATGCGTTGAAGACCGTCTGTCGAGTCCTCGCTGCCGAGGAGCAGGTCGATTTCGGCACGCTCCAAAATGACATAGCTGGCGCCGGCGTCGATCCATTGCGCGATCTCGCTGGCCGCAACGGTCGGCTCCATCGGAGCGTCGGGATACTTCTTTCCCCATTCCGCAAAAACGGTGAGGCCGCCCCCCGCGAATGTCTTGATGTGAGCCGCCATGTCGCCCACCGACAGCGCGATGATGTTGTTTGAAATCTCAATGGCGGGCGCGCCGAGCTTTTTGAGATAGGCGACGAGCCGGTCCGCCTTGCCTTGCGCCACGGCATTTTCGAACAGGATGCCGCCAAAGAACACCGGCACCTTGTGTCCGGCGTACAGATCGAGCTTTTGGCGCAGAAAATCCTCCGGATAAAGCCGCGGCGCCAAGTTGGAGATTTTCACGAAATCGACAAACCGAGCGTATGTCTCGAGAAACTCCTGCTGTTCGCCTAGGCCGCGCATCCTGTCGCGCACAATGGTGAGACCGTGCTGGCGCGGCTTCTGAGGCCGCAAGTCAACCTCCAGAAAGTCGAAGGCGTACTTCATGCCGAAAGCCGCCCAAGCGTGGCATTGCCGGATAGGCTTACAAGGTCCGCCAAGAACACCGAGCGCGTCATCAAGATCGGGCCAGCCCCGGCGTCAATGGTAACTTCCTCGCGCTGCAGCACGATGCGGTCGGCTTCGATACCGAGCAGTTCGGCGTCGAAGGCGGAGACGAGCCCGGCGGAAAGCCAAAACGTGCTTTGGTCGGCACGCCAATTGTCAGAGCGGTTGAAAAATTGCCGCAGATCCTGGGTGCTCAAAACGTCATGAGGAACGCTTTGCAACACGTCGAGCGGGAGGTTGGCCGTCTCGATCCCAATGTGCCGGCCGCCTGACCGCAGCTTTCGTCGGCAACGTAGAATATGCGAGCCCGGGTCGACGGCCAGGAAGGCCGCCATACGATCCGGCGCGGCCAGCAAGTCACTGGCGATCAGCTCATACTCAAGATCCGTCGCCTTGCCCGATATGGCGACATCCGTCTGGCTGAGTTCGATCGATACCCTCGGCTCGGCGACGAAAACGCCCTTGCCCTGGCGCGCAATCACCAGCCCTTGATTGCTAAGGTTAAGCAGCGCCTGGCGAACCGTCGCCTGGCTCACCCCGAAACGGCGCATGAGTTCGGCCTGCGATTCAAGGCGATCGCCTGGCTTCAACAGCCCATTTCGAATCTCTGCTTCGAATTGTTCTGCGATCTGCGCATAGAGCGGCTTTTCGTCGTTAAGCGGCCGGTGCGATCGCGCTTCTATGGTCATTCGGCTAATCTCACTACTCATGCGAATGAGTGAAGATAGCACATGAATAAGCTGTCGCGCATTCTTTTTTGGCTAAGAGGTCCAAGGCTGGTCCGAAGCCAATCTGGAAAATCGAGCTACGACACCGATCAGATTAGAAAAGCGCCGATTTCCGAGAGGCTGTTCCTGTCAGCTTGCCGGGACGCCGCCTTGCGAACGCCTTGGCGCGGCGCGTGCTAGAACAGCTCGGGAAGCAGGCGTCGTGCTGCTGAGCCGATGGAATTGACGGTCGCACGATCAGCACCGCTGTGAGGCCATAACAGTCGCGGACCAATTGGCCCCCAGCCGCCAGCCGCCGCCATGAGCTTGTCGAGCGCGGCATTCGATAGGCCCTGGCTGTTGGCCAACGGCATGAGATGGTCGTCCACCAGCTTTGCAAAACGGGCTTCGAGATCCTTTGCGGCCGCAAGGTCGGTCTCGATCAGTTCCCAGTAGCGTACGGCACCATCCGGCGACAGGCAGGCGACGTTCGAGTATGACCCGTTGGCCCCAAGCGGTCGGCCGAACGCGACGGTGTGGCCCGCTACAAAAACCGAAAAATCGGGCAGCAGTGCGCGACGTTCGGCATACCAGCTTTTGCCACCCCCTTTGACCTTAATCCCGAAAAGACTGGGCGCTTCGTCCCTGAGAACGGCGATGTCGGACAGGTCGAGTTGAACCTTTGCGTGGGGCGGGTTGTATAGAACCAGCGCCGTTTCTGCTGCCTCGGCCTGCATGCCGGTGACGAAGCGTGCTTGCTCGGCGGCGCTTGGCGGCCACCAGTCCGGCAGAGTGATCTGTACGGCGTTCGGGTTAAGTGCACGAACCCGCCTCAACCGCTCACGAGCCAGCCTTGGATTGCTGTTGCTCACCCCGATCTGAAATGGTTTGCCCAGCCGGCGCGCCCGGTCGGCGACCATTTCGGAGACCTGGTCGAATTCACCTTCGGTCTGGTTAAAGAATTCGCCGGCTGTGCCGTTGGTGTAGATGCCGGCCAAGCGGCTTTCGCAGAGAAAGTCGATTTCGTCGGCCAGGGCGGCGAAGTCGATCTCGCCGTCCTCGCCTACCGGCAGCAAGACGGCGCCCCATATCCCCTCTGGGCGCGAAGTTCGAACGGAGCGATCCTCTTGTGTCACGGAAGCCGTCGCCTCAAATCTTGTTGGCGGCCTTGAGATCGGCGTCCAGCTTTGCCTGATAAGCGGCCTTCGATGTCTCGTCGATCCGGGCGCTTTTTCCGAAATAGACGAAGCCGAGCGCCCGTCGTGAGCGTGTTGCCGACTGGTTCGCGCCCGCCCAGTGAATCGTGTGGGCGTCATGCATCAAAAAGGTTCCCGTGTCGCCCGGAAAGGCCTCGGTATTGGCCTTGTCTTCGTCGGTCCCGAAATCCGTTATGCCCTGGGAAAATCCGAGCACGTTCGAGCGCCCGTGAGGCCTGAACTCCGACGCCTTGTGCGAACCGCGCACATAGTGGATGCAACCATTGTCGTGGTCGACCGGTTCGAGCGCGAGCCAACCCGTCACAGCCTTGCACGGTGTCAGGTGAAAATAGTAGCCGTCCTGATGCGGCGGTGTGGGCTGGCCAATTCCGGCAGGCTTATTGAAGTATTGGAGGTTCTCGACCACCGCCTCCTCCCCAAGCACGGTCGTGGCCACGTCGCGGATGACATCGGACTCGATCAGATCGCGAAAATAGTCGTCATAGACGGACAGCTTCTGCATCTGCTTGAGGGTCGTGCGGTCGCTGCGATCTTCGTAGTAGACCTCGCGATCGGGCATCGTCGGCACGATGTCGGCGATGTAGCGTTCCAACTCTCGGTTGATCTCGGCCATTTTGTCAGGATCGAACAACGGCCGGATGGCAACATAGCCATCGCGATCAAACTCGCCCTTGATGCTATGCAAATTGATGTCGGTCGCGGCGGAGGACATGGGTTTTTCCTATCGCAGTTCGGTCAATTGAGACGGCTGAAGCCAGAATGGCAAACCGGGCCCTCGAGAAGGGATGACAGATCGTGGCCATCCTCGCATTTCGCGATCAGTGCGAACACAGGGTCAAGGGCATCGAAGTATCCGTCGACAATATCGGGGGAATGGGCGGTACAAACGTAAACGCTGTTTGCTGCGAGGTAGCCCGCCTTGAGCATCTCTTGGCTGATCAGAGTTTTGTACCCAAGGGCATTAGCACCTTCGAAGGTAAAACCGGTAAGAGCCGGCAAGCCAGTGGTGTCGATCTTCAAGCCGTATTTTTGGGCCAGATCCCGCCATCGCGCGGTGATATCGCGTCCGGCCGCGGTTATGGTTTTCCACGAGGTCTTGCGTTCCATTGCCGAAAGGGTGGCTAGGGCTGCCGCCGATCCAATTCGCTCGGTCCAGAAGGTTGAGCTGATGAATGTCGATTGGGCCGCTTCCATGACGGCGGCGCGCCCGATGACAGCAGTTATCGCATAGCCATTGCCCAGGGCCTTGCCGAACACGGCCATGTCCGGCTCGACACCGTAGAGCTTGTGCAGGCCCCCAAAACTCTGCCGAAATCCGGATGTGCATTCGTCAAAAATCAGCACGATGCCGTGTCGATCGGCAAGCCGACGGACGCCCTCAAGGAATCCGGGCTCCGGCGCCTCGCTGCGCGCCACCTCCATCTTGATGACACCGATCTCATGATCGCCGACGAGCCGTGTCAGCGTATCCAGATCGTTGTAAGCAAAAGGAAAGATTGTACCGCCGAGATTGCTCGGCACTCCTGCAGGATCCAGGCCTGGCAGCAAATGGCCGTCCAGCCCTTCCGCATCCGACAGATTTGCCGCCAGATACCAATCGTGCCAGCCGTGATATCCGCAGATGGCCACCCCATCGCGGCCGCTGGCGGCTCGGGCAATACGGATCGCAACGGCATTGGCCTCGCCCCCGGTTCGGGCAAAGCGGGCCTTCTCCGCCCATGGATGCAGGTCAGTCAGCCTTTCGGCGAGATCCACCTCTTCGGGTGCGTTGAGAGTGGACATATTGCCGTCATCGATGACCCGACGCACTGCAGCATCCACGGCTTCATGGCCGTACCCCAGGATGTTGGTTCCAACGCCCATGATCGACATATCGATTAGTTCGCGGCCGTCCAGATCCCAGACGCGACAGCCCTTGGCGCGGGAGAAGTAGGCAGGCCATCGTCCTGGCAGGAACATTTCTGGACGCTTGGACAACAGCATGTTGCCGCCGGCGATGCGCTGCTTCGCCCGCTCCCAGAGTCGCTGTCCCTTTCCCATGAGCACCACCCGACGCCGACGCGTGTCAGAGGTTTGCGGCACACTCGCAATATATGGTTATACTGATAACACGATATGTCAATGTGAGGGTGTTGTGTCGCTTTCGGTTCCAGATACCGGTATGGATGCGGACTGGCAGCCGAATGATCTGGACCATCGGATCTGGGCAGAAGAGCTCGATGGTTTTGTTCCCGACCGCGTGTTCGATGTGCACACACACATTCACCGCTGGGCGTTCAACACGGACCCGGACAAGGACGACGGTCCTTATGCACCGACAATTGGACACTACTTTCCTGAAGTAACCTGGCAGTTGGCCGACGAGATCGATGCGGCCCTCATGCCCGGCAGAAAGGTGGAACGGCTGGCGTTTCCCTTTCCTTACCCTGTGCCCTGCGATTTCGACGCCGCCAACGAGTATGTCGCGTCGCAGTCAGCGTCGGCCCCAGATTCAGCTGGACTGATGCTGGTACATCCGGAAATGGGCGCGGACCAGATCGAGGCGGCCCTTCGGCGGACCGGCCTTATCGGATTGAAGCCATACCTTGTTTATGCGCGAGGGTCCGTTCCCGCGGACGCCGGGATCACGGACTTTTTGCCGGAGCATCAAATTGCACTGGCCGACAGGTTGGGCCTCTTGATCATGATGCATCTGTCAAAACGGCGGGCTGTGGCCGATCCGGACAACATCACTGAGATCCTTCGGTTGAGCGAGAAGTACCCCAACGCCAATTGGGTGCTGGCCCATTGTGCGCGCAGCTATTCGGCCTGGGCGATCGAAGCGGCGGCCGATCGGCTGCGCGGGTTGCCTAACGTTTGGTACGACACGTCCACGGTTTGCGAGGCCGATGCGTTCGACGCGCTTTACACCGGCATCGGTGCCGATCGGGTTATGTATGGCAGCGACGACATGATCGGGCCCATGCGCGGTAAATACATCAGCTTTGGCCTCGCCTGGGCCTGTCTGACCCCGGACAATCATGACCTGAGAACGTCCCACTGCGACGGGCGCATGACCTTTATTCGATACGAACAGCTACGGGCCATGAAGCGCGGCGCGCGCCGCGTTGGCCTGACAAAGGCGCAGCGAGACGCCCTGTTTCACGGTACGGCGCGCGAACTAATCGATACCGTTCGCAATAATTTGCGTCGCTAAAGACCGTTCAGGAAGTCAACGCCGGTTATCTTTTCGCGGTCGCGCAGTCCGCGATAGGCGTCCTTAAGCGCCTCTTCATCATCACGGCTGAAATAATTGTCGAACGGTTTGCGGCAGTAGCCCGCATCGGCCCCCTGCCAGGCCATGATCCGCTTGAGCGCGGCCATATGGTGATGCTTGAGCGTGAAGAAGATCACGGCATTGGCCGTTTCCTG
>JBCCER010000038.1:0-29671 GCA_039030175.1 Pseudomonadota bacterium | reverse complement strand
CAGCTGAACCACGGTTTCATGCAGGGACTCGATTTGCGATTCCACCTGATAGCGATGGAACAACGGTATCAACTCATCCTTATAGACCTGGACCCGCTTGGCATGGCTGGGCATCAGCATCTTCATGAAATTCTTGGCGGTCTTGTAGCCGTCGTCGCCTTCGACCAGCACCTCGTCTAGGTCGCGGGAATATAGATCCCTGATCGCTCTTTTGATCAGGTTTGCTTCCTCGTGGATGATCGTCGGCGCATTGGACTGCAAGGTCAGTTCACGGATCGACTCCCATAAACGCAGCAGATAATCGAGGTCGCGCTTGACCTCCGCCTTGGTCCGTTTGACGCCAGCAGTCCTCAGGATCACTGCCATGCCGGGCGGCACGAACAGATCCTCTAGGATCGACTTCATCTTCTTGCGTTCGGCCGGGTTGACGATCTTCCGGCTGATGCCGCCGCCTCGCGGCGTGTTTGGCATCAGGACACAGTACCGGCCGGCCAGCGACAGATAGGTGGTGAGGGCCGCGCCCTTGTTGCCGCGTTCTTCCTTGGTCACCTGGACCAGCATCACCTGCCGGCGCTTGATGACCTCTTGGATTTTGTAACTACGCAGCGGTCTGTTCCGCCGCCGCTCGACAACCTCGTCGACATCATCGCCACCGCCGACCGACTCGACCGGCTCGCTAGTTTCCTGCTCGCTGCCGTTTTCATCGGTCTCGTCGGCTTCGTCGGAAGCTTTTTGGCTGTCCTGCTCAATCAGCGCCTCCCGATCGGCGATCGGGATTCGGTAATAGTCAGGATGAATTTCGGAAAAGGCCAGGAAGCCGTGGCGGTTGCCGCCATACTCTACGAAAGCCGCCTGTAGCGACGGTTCGACCCTGGTTACGCGGGCAAGATAGATGTTGCCCTTGAGTTGTTTCTTGCTTGCTGTTTCGAAATCGAACTCTTCAAGCCGATTGCCGTTGACCACGACCACCCGGGTTTCCTCCGGATGGGTGGCGTCGACAAGCATTCTGCGGGCCATTTTAGTTCATGTCTCCGCGGCAGGGCCATTCGGCTCGCGCGACTTACGTGTCGGCGGCCCGCCGCACTAGTATTGAAGAAGCCATCGGCAATTGTCGCGAGAAGCATGAAACGGCGCTCTTCAGCAGCCAGTTTCACGCAGATAACAATCACTTAGCCGAACCCAAAAAGTAGGGCCCATGCCGGCTTCACCATCATGTCCGTACAGCAATTGCAGGCGCCATTGTCGACGTGTCACGCGTTATGTACGTGGCGGCCTCATGCCTTCTCACGGCAGACCGCGGAGTTAACATCCCCGAAAGATTGATAGGCACTCGGCCCACCCGTCGACTCGCGCCGCAATGCCAAGCAGCCCACATCGAAAGCGATGCGCGCGAACTCGCCATACGGTTTGTCGCGCGGGCACATTACTCATAACTGGCGGGTTCCACAATGCATGAAATCGATTGTCCGGGGGATTCTCCACACGCTGTGCCGATTGCCGTGATTTCAGATGCCGTCTTATCCAGTTGGCTTAGAGGGCTGATTCGGTTGAACTTGTTGATTTTGATCAAAAATCCAAAAATTGGGCAAAGCTTCACACGTGATACCGGGAGTGTGATTCGCGGTTACAACCGAAAAATCGGCGCGGTCGGTTGCTCATTCCACGGTTCGGAACGTCCCGGCGGCGTGTTTTTCGCCATTTCTAAACGTTCGAGGGCCACGTTCCCGCCATTCTTGGCCGTTACCCACGGGATTTGATCATCTGGACCATTCTCAACCGCCGGCCCATGGGTGTAGAAGGCGGCTGTGGTCTCGTGTCGAACTGCGGTGGATTCGCAAATCGTGCGCATACTTGGCTGGCTGCTGGCTATCTTCTCTTCCCTCGGCGTTGTTGGTGCCGTGGCTGGATTGGGGCTGGTCTATTACCTGAACCAAGACCTTCCGGATTTCACGCAGCTTCAGGACTACGAACCAGCGGTCGTGACGCGCCTGCATGCCGGCGATGGGCATGTCATGGCGGAGTACGCCACCGAAAATCGGGTGTTCGTGCCGATTGAGGCGATTCCACCCCACGTCATTCAGGCGTTCGTGTCGGCTGAGGATCAACACTTCTACAGCCATGCCGGCATTGATCCGCTGGGAATTGCCCGCGCGATCGTGACCAATGTACGCTATGCGATCGAAGGGCGGCGTCTGATCGGTGCGTCGACTATCACGCAGCTTGTCGCCCGGAACTTCCTGCTCACGAACGAAGTCTCGTTAATCAGGAAGCTGCGGGAGCAGCTTCTCGCACTGCGCATCGAACGGGTGCTGAGCAAGGAAGAGATTCTCGAGCTATTCTTTAATGAGATTTATCTCGGGCGCGGTGCATACGGCATTGCGGCGGCGGCCCTTATCTATTTCAACAAGCCTCTCTCGGAACTGACTCTGGCGGAGGCGGCCTATTTGGCGGCCCTGCCAAAGGCGCCGAGCAACTACGATCCGAGAAACAATATGGACGCCGCGCTCGAACGGCGCAGTTACGTGATCGGCCGTATGTTCGAAGACGGTGCCATAACGGCCGAGGAGGCTGAGGCCGCTGATGCTGAGCCCATCGTCGTCATCGACAGCCGCCGCGCCGAATTCGCCGAGGCGGGCTATTTCTCCGAGGAGGTCCGGCGAGAGCTGCAGCGGCTTTATGGCAGCGACCAGCTCTATGAAGGTGGGCTCACCGTCTACACGACGATGGATCCACGCTTGCAAGAGATTGCCGAGCGTGTGCTGCGCGAGGGGTTGGAAACCTACGATCTTCGCCACGGTTATCGCGGGCCGATCGAGGTAATGGAAGAGTTCGACGACTGGCCCGGTCAATTGGCGCTCATGGACATGCCCGCCGGTGCACTTGACGGATGGCAATTGGGTGTGGTGCTGGAGGTGGAGGAGGGCGCCGACTCAGCGATCCTCGGATTCTCCGATCGCAGCAGGGGGTTGATCACAACAAACGGTCTTGAGTGGGCCATCCCGTGGCTGCCAGGGCAGCGAGTCGGTTCGGCCCCTAACAGCGTCGACGATGCCCTGGCGCTCGGCGATGTGGTTTTGGTCGAGCGCATCGCCGACGTTCCTGCAGGTTTCGACGCGACGCTGGAAGGTGACGAGAATGCGCCCGACTTAGCCGGCCTTTATGGGCTGCGACAAATCCCGGATGTCCAAGGCGCCTTGGTGGCCATCGACCCGGAGACGGGGCGCGTGCTGGCCATGGTCGGCGGCTATGATTTTTCGATGAGCGAGTTCAACCGGGCGACCCAGGCCGCACGCCAGCCTGGCTCGGCCTTCAAGCCATTTGTCTATCTCGCGGCGCTCAATCTGGGCTACACGCCTTCAACCATCGTGCTGGACATTCCGCTCGCCATTCAGCAGGCCGGGCAGCCGGACTATCGGCCCTCGAACTACGATGGCACCCAGCTGGGGCCCGTACCGATGCGGGTTGGCGTCGAACGTTCGCGCAATCTGATGACGGTCCGCATCCTCCAGGAAATCGGATTAGACCCGGTGCGAGAAATCGCGCGGACATACGGCATCTATGACGATATGCCGTTGCTCTATTCCATGGCGCTCGGTGCCGGTGAAGTCTCGCCGTTGGCCCTGACGAACGCCTACGCGATGCTGGCAAACGGCGGACGGCGTATCGATCCGACTTTGATCGACCGCATTCAGGACCGCTACGGCAACACGGTCTATCGCCACGACACGTTGATCTGTGACGCTTGCCGCCAGCCGACCTGGGCTGAGGGGATAGCGCCGCCCGCATTGACCGACGGGCGCGAGTTGATCAACGACCCGGTGAGCACCTATCAGCTAACCTCGATGTTGCAAGGCGTCATTCAACGGGGCACGGCGGCCCGATTGGCGTCGCTGGGTCTGCCGCTGGCCGGCAAGACGGGCACGACCAACGATGCCTATGACGCCTGGTTCGTCGGGTTCGCACCAAACTTGGCGGTCGGTGTCTTTGTAGGCTTTGACAATCCCCGCACGCTGGGTCCGCGAGAGACCGGCGGTTCCGTCGCGGCGCCCATCTTCGGCGCCTTCATGCGCGAGGCGCTTTCCGGTTCGGATCCGGGCGCGTTCTCGCCGCCGCCGACCGGCGTTGAACTTGTTGCCGTGGACGCGGACACGGGCCTTGTCGCGACGGGCGGCGGCCTTCTGCAGCCCTTCAGGACCGGAACCGCGCCGACCGCGAATGACAACACGTTGCCGCTAGGTGGTTTTGGAGAAAATCTCGGGGCAGCGACCCAGGGGACGGGCGGGCTCTACTAGCAGCCATCGGTCCGCCGATCTTTACAGCGCCGGACAAACGCCCTAAATCGCGGTTTCCTTAGTTTTCTTGCCGAGATTCGATGGAGCCCGCGATATGCGCGCCGAGATTCAAAGTATCGCCGATGAGATCGAGCAGTCGCTTGCGCTGCTGAGGAGGTCTCTTTGACTACGACAAGGCCCAAAAACGCCTTGCCGAACTGAACGCGCTGGCGGAAGACCCCGATCTTTGGAACGATGCCGACAAGGCCCAGAAACTTCTTCGAGAACGCACCCATCTAGACAACGCGCTGAGTGACTTCGACGGCCTGTCCCAAGAGTTCAGCGACACCGTCGAGTTAATCGAACTCGGCGAAGCGGAGGATGACAAGGACGTTGTCTCCGAGGCGGAAGCCAGTCTCGCCAAGATCCGCGACCGAGCCGCCAAGAAGCAGCTAGAGAGCCTGCTGTCGGGCGAAGCCGACGGCAATGACTGCTATCTGGAAGTCAATTCCGGGGCAGGGGGCACCGAGGCCCAAGATTGGTGCGAGATGCTGTTGCGCATGTATCTGCGCTGGTGCGACGCCCGCGGCTACAAGACCGAGTGGATGGAGGAGAACCCCGGCGAAGAGGCTGGCACGAAGTCTGCTACCATCCAGATCAAGGGCCACAACGCTTATGGCTGGCTGAAGAGCGAGTCCGGCGTCCACCGTCTGGTGCGCATCAGCCCCTTCGATAGCCAGGCCCGCCGCCACACTAGCTTTGCCTCCGTCTCCGTCTCGCCGGTGATCGACGATTCGATCGACATCGTCGTCGAGGACAAGGATCTGCGCATCGACACCTATCGTGCCTCGGGCGCCGGCGGCCAGCACGTCAACCGCACCGACAGCGCCGTGCGTATCACCCACATCCCCACGGGCATTGTCGCGCAGTGCCAAAACGATCGGTCTCAGCACCGCAACCGGGCTCAGGCCATGGAGATGCTGAAGGCCCGCCTCTACGAAGCTGAGCTCAAAAAGCGCGAGGAAGAAGCTCAAGCCGACGCCGACGCCAAAAGCGACATCGCCTGGGGCCACCAAATCCGCTCCTACGTATTGCAGCCTTATCAGATGGTGAAGGACCTGCGGACGTCTGTAGAGACGGGCAACAGCGGGGCCGTGCTGGACGGCGATATCGACATGTTCCTGGAGGCCGCGTTGGCAGCGAAGCTGGGTGGCGATGAGGAGACGACGGCGGCTGGCGGCTAGAGAGCCGACCTTCTCAGGTCCTGCGGACGCCAGGTGACTGGTACGAGAGTTGAAGCCTTGGTTGCTATGCTGAGCTATCTCGCCAAACGTTCCTGAATCTCTTCTTCCGACAGATCTTCAATCGTCCTGCTCAGTATCCAGGCATGGCCGAAAGGGTCCAGGACGCGGCCCTCCCTTTTTCCGTAGGGGCGATCGTCAATCGAGATCACCATCTTGCCGCCTAAGGCGACGACCTTCTCGGCCGTCGTATCTGGATCGGGCACGGTGAGATGCAGCAGTACCGAAGCTCCGGTGGAGTTGTTAGGCGAGTTCAGGCCCCACGCTGGTTCTTCCTGCGTCATTGTGAAAACGGACTTCCCAATCCTCATCGCCGCGTGGACGACGCGGCCGGATTGGTCGGCAAAGCGCTCCAAGCGCTCAGCCCCGAGCGTGTCGCTATAGAACGTAAGAGCCGCATCGGCGTCGCTGACGACCAACCGGGGCTCAAGTGAAATGGTTTCGTTTGGATCAGTCATGAGAGGGTTTTAGATCGCCAGGCCGGGGGCCGTCTTGAAGGAAATTCAAGTCGGCAATGTCATGTGGTTTAGCGCTGTAGGACTCTGTGGCTTGTACTCCGTCGGCGTGATTTCACTAAGGCGCTTGAATTCCCTGACCATATGCGCCTGATCGGAAAAACCGGCGTCAATGGCCGCATCGGCCCAAGACGAAGCTGATGTCAGGGAGCGGATAAGATGCTGGAACCGCTCAATTTGGGAGTAGGATTTGGGCGTCAGACCCGTGCGTTCACGAAAGCGGGTAATCAATGTCTGAGGTGTCGTATCAAAATGGTTCACGAGATCCCGGACGCGCCACCCTTGTCGCAGCAAGGTCGTAGCCTCCCGAACAATTGCGTCCCAATTGGTCATAGTGGGGGCGTGCTCCAGGAAAGCAGCCTCCAGAGTATCGAGGCGCAAATGCGGCTCGCCAGCTTCCAACAATTGTTCGCGGAGTAAACATGCCTTGCCCCACGAGAGACACTCTAAATCGACCAATCCAGGCCCAATCTCCGCCGTCGGAGTTCGGAAAAACGGAAATGCACCGCCTGGCGAGAAGAGAACGCCGCAAAGGCTTTTTTGCTCTGCACGGTCAATCACAACCGGCGCGAGGGTAGGTCCCTGGACAACCGTTCCCGACGCACGCTGCCGCACTGAGCCGTTCGCGTTGTATTGGTGAAGACTATCGGTATCGAGGTTGACGAAAAGCTGAACGCAACCATTCGGCAGCACCCGCTCCAACTCATGAGTGTGATCGGCTTCGCAAGTCCAAAACGCCTCTATGAGCGGCGCAAGGAACCTGTTTTTTGGCGGACGAGATAGCAGCAACGGTAAGCCCTTCGACGCTCGCTACGCGCTCATAATAGCGCAAACGGCGATATCAGGCATGCAGCGGATTGGCTGTACAACTTGAAGAACCCATCGAGGATGTCTTGGCAAGAGGCCGAGATGGCAATGGCTTCGCGTTGCTCCGCAGCTACGGCATTCGAAGTTGATGTCCAGCTGCTGTTGTCTATCGACCAACTGGGTCGTCCGCCAATGGCTCATAAAATGCGCTGGAGAAGTTCGCCAAGTCTCGGCTCGTTACGTTGAACGGGCGTTTCAGCGACCCTTTGAAATAGCGTCGAACCAGACTCTGCCAGGTTTCGATCGTCGGCAGACCATCCTGCTCACATACATAGTCGAACCAGCGCTTGCCGATGGCAACATGGCCGATTTCGTCGTCGTGGATGCGTTGCAGGATGGCGGCGGACTCGGGGTCTCCGGCGCGGTTCAGGGACTTGATCATGGCCGGGGTTACGTCGAGGCCGCGCGCCTCCAATACTAGCGGGACCACGGCCAGGCGGGCGGCGAGGTTGTCGGCGGTGTCAGTGGCGGCTTGCCAGAGGCCGTCATGGGCGGGCAGGGCGCCGTATCGTGAGCCCATAGCCTCCAGGCGCGCGGAGAGCAGCGAGAAGTGTGTTGCCTCTTCGGTGCCCACCTTGACCCAGTCATCGAAGAACGCGCGGGGAAGGTCCATTCCGGCGGCTTTCGGGTCGGCGTAGCGGGCGACCATGTCCCAGGCGAGATCGATGGCGTTGAGCTCGATATGGGCTAGCGCATGCAGCAGCGCGATCCGAGCCGGCTGGGACTGTGCTTTGCGGCGCTTAGGCATGTCACGTGGCTGCAAGAGACAAGGTTCGTCCGGGCGGCCGGGACGGTCGGGAGGGGACGCCCGTCCGACCTCCGTGATCGTCCCGTCGCGCCAGCCTTGAGCCGCAGCGAGACTGTTTTTGGCTTTCTCAGCTGCGTCAGACGCATTGAGAACTGTTAGAGCCGCTTCTACGAGGGTCTTACTCATGGCCAGTCGCATCGCGCAAGCGACGGGTCAAGGTCAAGGTCAAAAGGAAGGTGTCTTCGAAGGACCCCGGTGGGATGAACAGGGTGGCAATGGACCTCAAGCAGGGTTGAGGTCGGTCGAATACAGGGTCTCGCCTGCGATGTTTTTCAGGCTGACGGTCATCACGTCGGTGTCGCCGTCGATATCGACTTGGCCGAAGAATTGCAGGCCAGCGCTGGGCGGCAAGTTGAACTGGCCTTCCGGCGGCGTGGACTGGAACACGACCTGCGGCCCGAAGGTGTTGTCCAACTCGTTCGGCCCGAATGTGCCGGCATGGATCGGGCCGGAGACGAATTCCCAGAACGGGGCGAAGTCCTGGAACTGCGCCTGGTTCGGGTCGTAATAGTGGGCTGCGGTGTAGTGGACGTCGGCCGTCAACCAGACCGTGTTGGTGATGTTGTTGCGGTTGATGAAGCTCAGCAGATCGGCAATGTCGAACTCGCGGCCACGCACTGGGCCGTCGCCGTTCGCGCTGTTCTCGAACGTGTCGCGGTCGCGCCAATTGTCAAAGACGACGAGGCCGATCGGCATGTCGGACGCGATCACCTTCCAGGTTGCGTTGCTGGCCAGCAACTCCTGCTTCAGCCAGCGGATTTGCTTCGCGCCTAGAAAGGCGGTTTCGGCGGACGGTTCTTCCTGATCGTTCGCGCCGTTGGGGCCGCGATAGCTGCGCATGTCGAGGAAGAAGATGTCGAGCGATGGGCCGCGCGAGATCTTGCGATAGATCCGGCGGGGGTCGGCCGGGTTCTCGCGGATCGGAACGCATTGGCGGAATGCCCGGTTGGCGCGGGCGGCCAACAAGGAGACACTCTTGACCGTGTAGCGGTCGTCATTGACCAGCTGCTCGCCGGGATACCAGTTGTTCACCACTTCATGATCGTCCCATTGGGCGAACATCGGCACGGCCTGGTTGAAGGCCCGGACATTGTCGTCGAGCATGTTGTAGAGGAAGTTGCCTCGGAACTCGGCCATGGTCTCGGCGACTTTGGACTTCTCCGGTGTCGTCACATTGCGCCAGATCGTGCCGTCATCGAGTGTGACCTCAGCCTCGATCGGGTTGTCGCAATAAACCGTATCGCCGGAATGAATAAAGAAATCGGGTTCGACGTCCAGCATGGCCTGATAGCCGCGCATGCCGCCCCGGTCGGTATCGATGCCCCAGCCTTGGCCGGCCGTGTCGCCGGACCAGACGAAGCGAATGTCCTGTCGTGTCGCCGGTGCGGTCCGAAAATGACCGACGGTTGGCTCACTGAACACGCTGGGGTCGTCAAGGCTTTGAAACGTGATCCGATAGAAGATGTCCTGCCCCGGCGGCAGATCCGCTAAGGCTTGCTTGGCCGTGTAGCCGGTTTCGGCGAGGGCATCGGGGCCGAAAATGTGATGGGCATCGGCAAAACTGTCCGTCGTCGCCCAGTCGGTCAACATGGTGGCAGGCTGATCGGCGCGCGACCAAACGGTGCCTGAGATGGCATCGATATTGCCGGACTGAACACCGTGGGTGAGGGTGGGGCGATTGGCTTGCGCAATCGCCGGCGCGCCGATCAAACCGCCGCCGCCGACAAGGGCGCCCAGCGCCGCACTCGTCTTCAGGAATTTTCGGCGATTGAAAAAGAGCGGGCGAGGCATGGCTGGCTTCCCTTGCTGGCGACATTGGTGGATGTTGCCGAAATAGTGCCATTGGCGGATGACAAATCAATGTCGCAGCCATGTCACTTGTGCGATCTGAGTGCTGGCCATCGCGCTCGCGGATTGTTTGCCGGGTCAGCACGGATCGATTGCAATCAGCGCGTCTTTCCGCCGATAACCCATCGGCTGGAGGTCGACGGCGACCGTCGGGGCCGTTTTTGTGGTGGAGATTGGGTGTGAATATCGAGTTCGAGTGCTGAAAGACCGACGATGCTGCTTCAGATTCTATTGATCGCGGCCATTGCCGCGATTCTCTTTCCAGGTATCCGACGGCGTCTATCACGCCTCGCGCTCATCGGCCTCGGCTTCATCTTGCTTTTTGTACTGATCACCAGCCTGGTCGTCGATTACACATGATCGGGATGGCCCAGTAGTCCTCGCCCCGTTGCGACTAACGCTCGGCGCCACTTTGGCAATCTTGGTGGCGCCAGTCGTCCCAAGGGGGTTCAGGACCAAAGCGTTTGACCAGGAAGTCGACAAAGCTGCGCACTTTAGCGGCGACATGACGGTTTTCCGGATAGAGCGCGTAGACTGCGATATCCGGAACCTTCCACTCGGTGAGTAGGGGCACCAACCTTCCAGCGCAGAGATCATTGCCAACAATAAAGCTGGGCTGAATCACGATGCCTTCGTCCGCAATCGCGGCGTCACGCAAGATGTCGCCATTGTTGGCCACAAGGTTGCCTTTGATCGACACCGTCACGTTGCTCTTCAGCCCGTGAAACTCCCACTGACTGGGCCGCGCGGAGTAGCTGTATCCCAGACAGTTGTGGTCCGTCAGGTCGTCCGGCGATTTCAGTGCGCCATGCTTTTTGAGGTACCCGGGCGACGCGCACAGGACCATTCGGCATGTCGCTAGCTTGCGGGCAATAAGGCTTGAATCCGCCAGAAGTCCAACACGAATGGCGAGATCGTAGCCCTCGTCGACCAAATCGACGATACGATCGTTTAGGGTGAGGTCGATCCGCACCTCGCGGTGATCGGCAAGGAACGCTGGTAAGATCGGACTCAGCTGGGACAGTGCGAACGAAAGGGGGGCGTTGACTTTCAGGACGCCGCGCGGGGTGAGATTAAGGTCGGCTGCCTTGGCCTCCGCATCCTCAAGATCTGCAACGATCTGGGCCGTTCGTGTGTAGAAATCCGATCCGGCCTCAGTAAGGCTGAGGCGCCGGGTGGTTCGGTTCAGAAGTCGGACGCCAAGGCGGTTCTCCAGCGCTTGGACATGTTTGGACGCCATTGCGCGAGACAGGCCGAGCTGGCGAGCGGCCTGTGAAAAGCTCTCAGTTTCAACGACCTTGTTGAACACCTCCAGCGACGTCAGTCGATCCATCCGCCAGCCACCCCGTTTCAACCTGCTGCTTCAATCAACCTTGCCCGCTTTCGATCATTGTCAATGTTCTGTGTGCTATTTGGCTCCGGGCCCGCCAATTATCGGTCTACGAGCAACAGCTGGTTCTGAGGGTTAGCCCGCAACGCAGAATGCAAGTCAGCCCTGAGCGGCCTCCAGAACGGCCTCGACATGGCCCGGTACTTTTACCTTGCGCCAGATCGCGGCCAGATCGCCCTTTTCGTCGATCAAGAAGGTTGACCGATCAATGCCCATGTACTTTCGGCCGTACATGTTCTTTTCGACCCATGAACCATAGCGCTCGACCGTGTCGCCTTCGGCGTCCGACGCCAGGGTGAAGGTAAGGCCGTATTTGTCCGCAAACTTATCCAGCTTCGCCACGGGGTCCTTCGAGACGCCAATGATTTCGGCATTCGCGCCGCCAAAATTCGGTAGATTGTCGTTGAACCCGCAACTTTCCTTCGTGCAGCCGGGCGTGTCGGCCTTTGGATAGAAATAGACGATGACCTTCTTGCCGCGTAGCGACGACAGGCCGACGGTTCCCCCGCCGGCAGTCGGCAACGAAAAATCGGGAGCGGGCTGGCCAACTTCGAGCGTCATGGTTCTTCCTTTGGTCACGTTGGTCTGGTCGGATGGATGCTGTGGATGCGTCAGATGAAATCCGGCATACAGCATTCAATTTAGGGGTCCTGGCCTAGGCGACAAGAGTGAGGCGATCAACCGTCCCAGCCAGCTTGCCTTGCCGGTTGTTCGATCAGTTCCTCGTAAACGGCCGCCGCTCCCTGCAGGTGGCTGCGCAGCCTCCGATCCGCCGCTACGAACGTAGCTGGCGTATCGGCCGGAAAGACGGCCCGTGCCAAACCATCCAGAATTGACGCCGGCGCCGTATCGACGTCCAGATCTTCCCGATGGACTAGGCGCAAAAAGGCCTGTGCTCGCTGGCAAAACCGTATCGTCGTAACCAGGGCATCGACCGTCGCCTCCGGAAGGAGGCCGGCTACGCCGAGATGGGTGAGCGCTGAGGCTGTGTTTGTGTACAGAACTTCAGGCCTCTCGGCGGCGTGGCGCAGCTGCAAGCATTGGGCGATGAACTCAATGTCGATCAGACCACCGCGCGCGTACTTAACTACCCATGGCGATGCGTGGTGGTGCTCCTTATCGATGCGCATTCGCATATCGGCGACGTCGCGATAGAGGCCGTCCAATTCTCGGGGCCGAGTCAAGATCTCGCTCAGGACCGATCCCAGGCGCTCGCGCATTTCGGGCAATCCGGAGATACAGCGGGCGCGGGTCAGGGCCATTTGCTCCCAGGTCCAGGCCTGATCGCGATGGTAATTGACGAATGCCTCCAACCCGGTGGCGAGGGGGCCGGCATTGCCGGACGGGCGCAGTCGCATGTCGACCTCGTACAATGCGCCTTCGGCGGTTTGTGCCGTTATGGCGGAAACCAGCCGTTGGATCAGCCGGGTAAAATAGACCGTTGGGCCCAGGGGCTTGTCGCCGTCCGACTCTGTTTGGTCGCCGGCATCGAAGACCATGATCAAGTCCAGGTCGGAACGGATAGACATCTGCCGGCTGCCCAGCTTGCCCAAGGCGATAATCGCTAGGCCGGGGCCGGAGAATCGCCCGTGACGACGTGCGAACTCCTCCTCCACCCGTTGTTGTAACGCCGCCAGACCGGTTTCCGCTATGTCCGCGAGGTAGGGCCCCAGCCGATCCCCTGTTGTGGTGCCGCGCATCAAATGGGCGCTCGCGCGAAACCGATGGTCGCGCGTCCAGCGCCGCAAGGTGTCAAGTTCGTCCTCGTAGTACTGCTGTGGCGCCAGAAGACGATCGATTTCGGCTGCGAGTTCGGCAGTGTCGGGAAGAGTCTCGAAGAAGCCGGGAGTCAAGACTGCGTCAAGTTCGGCCGGATTACGCGCAAGATGTTCTGCCGTCCGCTCGGATGTGCCCAATAGTTCGACGACGAAATCCAGCAGGCCAGGGTGGGCGCGAAACATAGAGAAAAGCTGAACACCAGCTGGTAAGCCCGCTAGAAATTTGTCAAACCGGATGAAGGCGCTGTCAGGCTGAGGCGATCGGCCGATAGCGCTCAGAAGCTGTGGCAGCATATCCGTTAGCAGTTGTCGAGATCGGTCGCTTCTGCACGCGCGATACCGGCCATGCAACCAACCTCGTACGCTCTCGACCACCTGTTTGGGCTTTTCGAAACCCAACTCCTGAAGGGCCAGTTCCGTACCTGGCATTTCCTCGACGCCGAGGAAGACCAGGTCGCTGCCTTCGGACGAGGTTTCGTCAAACAGTTGATGAAAATGCCGTTCGACGGTCGCTAGCGTATCGCCCATCTCGGCACGGAAGGTCGCAGTATCGCGGGCGCCGAGGAAGCAAGCCAAGCGGTCGATGCCGTCTGCGGTCTCCGGCAACCGGTGGGTTTGATGATCCTGGATCATCTGCACCCTGTGCTCGATCTGGCGCAAACGCTGATAGGCGTTGGTCAGATCGTGGACGACGTGCGGCTCGATTCGCCCGATTTCTGAAAGCACCTGCAGATTTTCAAGCGTTCGGCGGCCGCGTAGGCGCGGATCGCGTCCGCCGAAGATGAGTTGTTGGGTCTGAACGAAAAATTCGATCTCGCGGATGCCGCCATGGCCGATCTTGAGGTCATGCCCCTCCAAGATCATGGCGGCACCCTGGGCCTTGCGATCCAGCAAGTTCTTGATGTTGCGGATGTCCTGCAGGGCCGCGAAGTCAAGGTTGCGGCGCCAGACGAAAGGCTGCAGGAATGTCAGGAATTCTTCTCCGGCCTCGATGTCGCCTGCGACCGGCCGGGCCTTGATCATAGCCGCCCGCTCCCAATTTTGGGCAAAGCTCTCGTAATAGTTTTCAGCGGCGGCCAAGTTGACGGCCAATGGCGTCGCTCCGGGATCGGGCCGCAGGCGCAGGTCGGTCCGGAAAACATAGCCGTCCGGCGTATGGTCCTCCATAATACGCACCATATTGCGAACCAGTCGGATCATGGTGCGGGGGAGGTGGTCGAAATCATCGGTCCTGATCCGCTCGGGATCGTAAAACACGATGAGGTCGACATCGCTGGAATAGTTCAACTCCGCCGCGCCCAACTTGCCCATGCCCAATACAATTAGGCCTGACCCGGATTCGGGGTCCGCCGGACCGTCCAATTCAATCGCGCCGCTTGCGGCCGCGACCCGCAGGCAATGGCGACAGGCTAGCTGCAGGGATGTGTCGGCAAATTTGGATAGCGCCCCGGTTACTTGGTCGAGAGTCCAGAGTGCGCCGATATCCGCCACAGCGACCAACAAAGCGACCTGCCGCTTGGCGATGCGCAAATCCCGCATCAGACCGGCTTCGTCGGTCCCATCCGCCTGCGCACGTCGCAGCGTATCGATGATCTCTTTGAATGTCCGATCCGGTCCGTTCGCCTGCAATGCGACCAGTGTTTCGGCTTCGCGAACTGCGCACTCGGTCAAAAACGGGCTGTTGCCAAAGAGAGATGCTAAAAGTCCCTCAGGCAGTTCTCCTTCGCGCCCATTTTGCTCGCGCCAACGCTCCCAACCGATTTCAAGAAGTCGGCTGTCGGCCGGCTCGGGCCATGGCACTTGGTCAAGGCCGATTGCTGATTCTGTGCCTGTCATGGCTTCCAAACTTCGACAAGGTTGGCGGCAGGTCAAGCAAGAGGCGGCTTGGTGAGCTTGTTGCGCATCCTTTTGCGCTTTGTGATGGGCTTGGTAGGCGTCTGCATCCTCCTGGTCGGCGTGGCGGTCGTTCGTTTGGCGGCGGGGCCGCTTGATGTCAGTTTTTTGACGCCCTACCTGGAAACGGCGATGACCGACGCGCCGGTGCGTCTGGAAATCGACGGAACGTCGCTGGTCTGGGACGGATTCGGCGCTCCGATCGAGTTGCTGGCACGCAATGTCCGTGTGTCAGATGCGGCGACTGGAGCCGAACTTGCCGATATTCCCGCCATGGCAGTTACGGTGAACGTCCCTGAACTGTTCGCCGGTCAAATTTCGCCCAGCAGTCTCACTCTGACTGAACCGATTGTCAGAGTGCAACGCGAGGCGGATGGCTCATTCGGGCTGGAACTGGCGGGTATGCAATTCAATACACCGTCCAATCGATCCGGTGGAGAGGACCGCGCCGATGCAGAAGGATCGACATCGGCGCTTGGCGGCCTGCTGCAGATGCTTCGGTCAGACAATCCGTTGCTCTCGGGGTTCACCTCACTGCGCATTGAAGACGCGCTGGTCTTTGTCGACGATCGCGCCATGGGTCTGGTCTGGACCGCACCTTCAACGAATATCGAACTTCGTCGTGATCCAGACGGCATCGCGGGTATGATCTCGCTCGCGGCCGATATCGGGGAAATCGAGATCGCGCTGGATTTCGACGGTCGCTTGATCGACGAAGGAGACAGCGCGTCGATTTCCGGTCAGGTCTCGCTGGATGTTACTCAGGCCGGCAGAGAGGCCACCTACGATGGCAGCGTTTCGTACCGCTCCGGGGGGCCAGGTGAAATTGAGCTGATCGGCAGTTTGGTGGGTCGTCTGACGCCTACCAGCCCTGAGTTGCGCGCCAGTATCATCGTCGATCAGACGCTGAGCCCGATGGGCTCGTTGGTTCGCTATTCGATTGACGAAGTCGTGCCGGCCGACTGGGCGACGGCCGCGCCCGTCTTGTCGCCCCTTTCGAGTTTGACAAGCCCGGTTACGGCCAATGGGGTGTTGGAACTCAATGATCGCTTTTTGCCCCAACGTATCGAAATGCATATGCGGGCGGGCGCAGGCCAACTCAACCTGCCGACCTACTATCCCGAGCCACTCAATGTCGCGAGCATGCAACTCACGGCAATTGCAGATTTCCCGTCGCGACGCTTCAGCCTGCCTCAATTTACCGTGGATCTGGGTGGGCCTCAAATCGTGGCAGAGGCTAACATTCAGATAGAGCCGATTGGCCTGCTCGATGCGGTTGGCACCATCACACTGACGGACATGCCCGTCGATTTGCTGTCGACCTATTGGCCGGAGGCGATCACGCCGGCACGCAGTTGGATCACCAATCAGATCAGCCGAGGTGTCATCCGAACGGCCAGCCTGAACATGCATACCAGGCTGTTCAATTTACCTGGCCAGCCGGTCGAACTCGTATCGCTTAGTGGTGAGATGGATTTGGAGGACATGACCGTAGAGTATCTAAGCGGTATGGACTCGGTCTCTGGCGCGAGCGGCAGCGCGGTTTTTGATCAGCGAGAGTTCATCATCACCCTGGACAGCGGCACGGTTCAGGGGGTTGACGTATTGGCCGCGGTCATCGCGATCAGGAACTTGGACCGGCCGCCGGCGGAGATAGATGTTACGCTGGCGCTCGCCGGACCAGTTACCAACGCGATGGAAGTCATCAACGCACCGCGTTTGCGGTTGGCGGACCGTTCGGGCCTCAATCCGACGCTCATCGGCGGAGATATGGCTGGTCGCCTGGCGTTCGCCTTTCCGCTAGGAGGACCCGATCAGGATGTGGTCGCGTATGGCGGAGTATTCGACATTCGCGATGGATCTGCCGACGGGTTGTTCGACACGCTGACACTGAGCGGCCTGGAAGGGCAGGTCCGTGTGGATGGCGAAGGATTTAGCCTCACGGGTACTGGTGCTCTCAACGGCCTGTCAGCGGATATCCTGGTGTCTCAATCCTATGAACCGGACGGCGATGGGAATCTCAGATCGGAGGTAACGACCACACTGCCTGATGGGCGTTATGACCTGCTCGGTTTTCCTGACGTTCCAGGCCTATCTGGACCATTACCGGTTCGGGTCGACGTGACTGTCCAGCCTGGTGGGTCGTACCGGCTCAACGCGGGTCTCGATCTAACGGCTGCTCGTTTGGAGGTAGAGCCCCTTCGGTTCACCAAGCCGCCGGGCATTCCAGGCCGAGGACAGGTCAGCGCGACGCTGCAAAACGGTCGTCTTTTGGGCGATGTGGCCTTCTCGGTCGATGCCCAGGGATTGGCGGTGGACGGGCGGGTTGCCGTCGACGACAGCGGTACCGTCTCGTTTCTCGATGTACCCAGTTTGGACTACGACGGAACAGATGTGGCAGTGCAGGCGGCGTTCAACCCGTCCGGGGCGATGTCGATCGATATCGCGGGAAGGCAACTTAATATCTCGCGTCTAATTGGCAATACGGGACTGTTCGATCTGGGTCTCGAGCAGGGGTCGAGCGACGACCCGCCGCGCAACATTAGCGTTGAGGTCGGCCGCCTAATCCTTGGCCAGGGCCGAGGGTTGAACGATGTGGTCGCCAATGTGGCCAGCGCCGGCGGTTCGGTCTCGCAACTTACTATCTCGGCGACGCATGATGGCGGTGGGACCGTATCGGTAAACCTTCTGCCTATCGAGGGCGGGGACCTAGTGTCCTTGCGCAGTGCCAATGCAGGTGCCTTGATCGCCTTGGCCGGCGAGTCAGGACGGATCAGTGGGGGGCAGTTGGCCCTCGACGCCAGGATCGTAGGCGGCAGCGGCAGCGGTGCGCTGGTCGTAGAAGATTTTCGGGTGCGCGAGGCGCCGGAATTGGCGCGAATCATGGCGGCCGAGCCGGTCAGCGCCCAAATGGACCCGCTTGATGTCGGCAGCATCCGGTTCGATCGGCTGGAAACTCAGCTATCATTCGCGGGCAATCGTCTCACGGTTCGCGATGGGCGCGCCTCGGGTGGTCAGCTTGGCATCACATTCGACGGCGTAGCCGACTTCGCCAATGACACAATCGATTTCTCCGGCACGTTCGTACCGCTCTACGGCCTCAACTCGCTGCTCAGCGGGGTTCCACTGATCGGAGATCTGCTCTATGGCGGTGTGGGAGGTGGCGTGTTTGCGTTCACCTACCGCGTCTCCGGCGCCACCGACGCGCCGTCGGTATCCGTCAATCCTCTTTCCGTTCTCGCACCCGGAATCTTGCGAAGAATATTTTTTGAAGGTGTACCGCCTGCCTGAGGCGTGCTGGTTTCAGACAACCTTGAGCAAAGCGTGACGCTTCTTGCCCGCCGACAATTTGATGGTGCCGTCGTCGTTCGCCATTGCCGGCCCGATCTGATCCTCGGCATCAGCGATCTTGACGTCGTTGACCCGTCCGCCCCCGCCGGCAATCAGGCGGCGCGCCTCACCGTTCGAGTTTGCAAGCCCCGTGAGGACGAACACCCGGAAGGCTGGTAGGCCAGCCGCCATTTCGGCGTGGGCGACTTCGGTCGTTGGCAGACCCTTCGCGCTTTCACCGTGTTCAAAGGTGCGTTGGGCCGTTTGAGCCGCCTCATTGGCGGCCTGCCTGCCATGGCAGAGGGCGGTGGCCTCGGTCGCTAGGATCTTCTTTGCCTCGTTGATCTCTGCGCCATCCAGAGCCTCCAAGCGGCGGACTTCGTCCATCGGCAATTCGGTGTAAAGGCCCAGGAACCGGCCAACGTCGGCATCCTCGGTATTGCGCCAGAACTGCCAGTAGTCGTATGGGCTGAGCTTTTCAGCACTGAGCCAAACGGCGCCATCCGCCGACTTGCCCATCTTTGCGCCCGATGATGTAGTGATGAGGGGCGAGGTAAAGCCATAGAGCGACGCACCATCTATGCGCCGGCCCAATTCAATGCCGTTGACGATGTTGCCCCATTGATCGGACCCGCCAAGTTGTAGATCGCAGCTATAGCGCCGGTTCAACTCGAGGAAGTCATAGGCCTGGAGGATCATGTAGTTGAACTCCAGGAAGGTCAGCGGCTGTTCGCGATCAAGTCGGATCTTGACCGATTCGAAGGTCAGCATGCGGTTGATGGTGAAATGCATGCCAACGTCGCGCAGGAACGGGATGTAGCCAAGACCGTCAAGCCAGTCGGCGTTGTTCACCATCAACGCGTCGTTGGGGCCATCGCCGAAATTAAGGTAGCCGGAGAAGTTTCTCTTGATGGCGGCAATGTTGGCGTCGATCTGCTCAGCGCTAAGCAACTGGCGCGAGGTGTCCTTGCCCGACGGGTCTCCGATCTTTGTGGTACCGCCGCCCATCAGCGCGATCGGGCGATGGCCAAGCTTCTGCATCCAGTGTAGCATCATGATGCCGACCAGATTGCCGATATGCAGGCTGTCCGCCGTTGCATCGAACCCGATATATCCCGTCACACGGCCTTCTGCGGCCTTGGCGTCAAGGCCTTCCGGGTCCGTGATCTGGTGGACGAACGAACGCTCCTGAAGAACGTTCAACAGTTCGGATTTGAAACGGGTCATCTGAACCTGCGCTGACGGGTTAACACCGCATCTTGGGTGACGTTACTCGGCGACGGCTTGTTTTGGTGCCAGGGCTGCGTCCAGATAAGTGTCGATGGTTTCGACCAGCGTATCGATTTTGCCGTGGAAGAAGTGGTTGGCGTTTGGGATTACCTGATGGTCGATCACGATGTCGCGCTGCAGCGACAGTTTAGCGACCAGCTTTTCCACGGCGTCAGGCGGTACGATGTCGTCCTTCGCGCCATTGACGATCAAACCGGAAGAGGGGCAGGGGGCCAGGAAGCTAAAATCGAACATGTTGGCGGGCGGGGCGATCGACAGGAAACCGTCGATTTCCGGCCGGCGCATCAACAGCTGCATGCCGATCCAAGCGCCAAAGCTGAATCCACCGACCCAGCAGCCGGCAGCGTTGGGATTGTAGGTCTGCAGCCAGTCAAGCGCCGATGCAGCATCGGACAGCTCGCCCTCACCTCTGTCGAACGCGCCTTGGCTGCGACCCACGCCGCGGAAGTTAAACCGCATGGTCGAATAACCGCGACGGGCAAAGGCCTGGAACAGCACATAGACGATCTTGTTGTTCATCGTCCCACCATGCTGTGGGTGAGGATGAAGCAGCAAAGCGACAGGCGCTCCCGGCTTTTTCCCATGCTGATAGCGGCCTTCGAGCCGACCGTCGGGGCCGTTGAAGATAACTTCGGGCATGGGCGAGCATTTCCTCCGGATTGCCTAACCACGGACAGCCTCTCAAGAGAGGCGCTCCAGGCATGGCCTAAAACACGTTCCGGCGGCTGGGCAATTTTCCTTGGGATTCCGCCCATCCAACCAGAATACTTGATCGCACAACCCGGATAATTATATTCCGATAACCGCTTGAACCGCATCGGATCACATCGCGTGACTCCGACATCGGCTTGGCGTTGTGGACACGACCGGACCGCGCAGGTCGCGTGGTATATCATAGGGATAGCCCATATGTTCAAGCGCCTTCGCGAAGACATCGACACCATTATGGCTCGCGACCCCGCTGCGCGCTCGCGGATCACCGTGTTCTTTACCTGTCCGGGCCTTCATGCAGTGATGTTTTATAGGCTGTCGCATCGCCTGTGGAACTGGAGGATGCGGGGGCTCGGGCTGTGGCTTTCTTACATCAGCCGCATGTTTACCAATATCGAAATTCACCCCGCCGCAAAGATTGGTCGTCGGTTTTTCATCGACCATGGAACAGGCGTCGTCGTCGGAGAGACGACCGAAATCGGAGAGGATGTAACGCTTTATCAGGGCGTGACGTTGGGCGGTACATCGTCCGAAGCCGGCAAACGCCATCCGACATTGCTTGACGGCGTGATCGTTGGCGCAGGCGCAAAAATTCTCGGGCCGCATGTGATCGGCAAGAACGCCAGGGTCGGGTCGAACGCCGTTGTCCTGAAGAACGTGCCGGAGGCGGTAACGGTCGTCGGCGTACCGGCGCGGCCGGCGGGTATGCCGAAAGCCGCCAATCCCGAATTCCTCGCCTACGGTACGCCAACGGACGATTTGCCGGACCCGGTTGCCCGAGCGGTTCACGGTCTCAATGAGGAGTTGGCGACATTGCGTCAGCGAATTGTCCAATTGGAAGATGAACTGGCCCACCATCGCGAGCATGCGCCGGACGCCTCTGTCGACTGTCGCGCGAGCGACGCGCCCTCCCGCGAGGGACGTTGCTAGGCTCCGAAGTAGGGGGATAAGGAAATTAGCCTATGAAGCTGAGTACCAAGGGTCGCTATGCAGTGATGGCTATGGTCGATATGGCGCGCCATGCCAATGGTCGACCTGTGGCTCTGAGCGATATCTCAACGCGCCAGGAAATCTCGCTGTCATATCTAGAGCAACTGTTCGCCAAACTGCGGCGGTCCGGTTTGGTCAGGAGCGTGCGCGGCCCTGGCGGTGGCTATCTCCTGACCCGTGCCACTGGCGAGATGCGCATCTCCGACGTAATTATCGCGGTCGACGAGCCGTTACGCGCAACAAGGTGCCCCAGCGGGTCGGCGGAGGGTTGCCGCATTGATAAGAGCCGTTGCCTGACCCATGATTTGTGGGAAGAGCTTGGCAATCAGATCCATCTCTATCTGAGTTCGGTTAGCCTAGAGGACGTCATTGAAAGGCGGGTCTTGGGCACGAGTAGAATTTTTGATCGCGCTGCCCTGCCGCAACCCCATTTTCGACCGGCATCGGCTGCCACCGGTAGCGTCGCGGCCGAATAGGCCGGCTCCTCATAGTTAGTGAAGACTGTGACCGATCGAGTATATCTCGACTATAATGCCTCCGCACCCCTGCTGCCGGAGGCTCGTGAAGCGGTCATTGAGACCATGGACGCAGTCGGCAACCCCTCCTCTGTCCATCGCGACGGGCGCGAGGCGCGGCGGATAATTGAACAAGCGCGTGGGCATTTGGCCGACGCTCTTGGGGTTGGGTCCGGGAGTGTCATCTTCACGTCTGGTGCAACCGAGGCCAACATCCTGGCGTTGAGCGGCACGGGCAGAAGCACTGTTCTTGCCAGTGCAATCGAGCATGACAGCGTGCTGTCCACACCAGGTGTTGAAACCTTTGCGGTGACTAGCGACGGTGTAGCTGACTTGTCTGACATTGAGCACCGTCTAGCGAGCGTGGAGGCGAAAGCAATCGTTTCCTTGCAGATGGTCAACAACGAAACTGGAGTCATTCAGCCGGTTGCCGACGCCGCGCATCTTGCCCGCGCATCTGGCGCGCTTATTCACTGCGATGCCGTTCAGGCGCTCGGCCGCATACCCCTATCTCCTGACCAGCTTGGGGTCGATCTGGTGACCGTGTCAGGCCACAAGATTGGGGGACCGAAAGGGGTGGGGGCCCTGATCTCTCGAGATGGTCTTCCAATCACGCCCCTAATCACCGGCGGCGGTCAAGAACGGCGACGCCGCGCTGGTACAGAAAATGTCACGGCCATCGCTGGCTTTGGCGCTGCAGCGAAAGCCGCCAATATCGGCAAGTGGTCAATTGTCGCAGAACAGCGAGATCGGTTAGAGGCTAAGCTTCGCGATTTGCCGAGTAGAGTGCAGATACTTGGAGTATCGGCGGAGCGCGTGGCGAACACGGTCTGCGTGGCCATGCCGGGCGTGGATGCGGAGACCCAGCTGATGGCGTTCGATCTCGCCGGTATTGCTGTCAGCGCGGGGTCGGCGTGTTCGTCCGGCAAGGTGGCGACAAGCCATGTCTTGGCTGCGATGGGTGTGCCTAAGGATACTGCCCGGTGCGCCATACGGGTCAGTTTGGGGCCAGCCACCAAAGCCGATGAGATCGACCGATTCGTTGCTGCATGGCGGCAGATTAGTGCTCGGCGAAACGAGCGAGAACGCGCGGTAGCTTGAAGATGTCCCCATGCAGGCCCTATTTGGGTGGTCTTTGCCAGCAAATAGCTTAGAACCGGCCGTCGCGGCGGCCCAAGAAGACGGACGAGGAACAGACATTTCCATGCCTATGATGGTCTTTATCGAACCCAACGGGACAAAACGGGAAGTAGACGCACCGAACGGATTGTCGGTGATGGAAATAGCACACCTGCACGACATCGATCTTGAAGGCGCATGTGAGGGGTCGCTGGCTTGCTCAACCTGCCATGTGATCGTCGATAAGTCGTGGTTCGGCAGGCTAAAATCGATTGAGGAGGACGAGGAGGACATGCTTGATCTGGCTTTCGGCCTGACCCGAACTTCGCGGCTTGGATGCCAGATTATCATGTCTGATGAGCTGAACGGCTTGACGGTCCAGCTTCCCAGCAGCACCAACAATATGATGCTTTGATTAACCCTATAAAAGAGTGGGTTAAAAACTAACGCAAAACATTGAAAAAAAGCGGCTAGTTTCTTGCTTGATCTGATTAACCGACCTAAATAGTCAGATATAGTCGCGAAGGTTTGGAGAACGAAATGGCAGCGGTTACGGAGACGATCCGGCAGGTCGAGCAGGTGACGACGGACCGTTACAAGTACGGCTTTGTTACTGATATCGAGCAGGAAACCGCGCCGAAGGGGCTGTCGGAAGACATCATACGCTTCATTTCGGCCAAGAAGGAAGAGCAGGAATGGATGCTGCAATGGCGTCTGGACGCGTACCGTGTCTGGCAGGCCATGCGCGAGCCGAATTGGGCCAAGGTCAAATATCCGCCGATCGACTATCAGGACGCATACTACTACGCCGCGCCGAAGAAAAAGCCCCAGCTCAACAGTCTGGACGAGGTCGATCCCGAACTGCTGGCGACATACAACAAGCTTGGAATTCCGCTCGACGAGCAGAAGATCCTAGCCGGGGTCGTGGCCGTCGACGCGGTATTCGACAGCGTCTCGGTCGCGACGACCTTCAAGGAGAAGCTGGCAGAGGCTGGCGTCATTTTCTGCCCGATCTCGGAAGCGATACGCAACCATCCCAATTTGGTGCGCAAGTATCTGAGTTCCGTCGTGCCGGTCGGCGACAACTATTTTGCCGCCTTGAATTCCGCCGTGTTCACCGACGGCTCGTTCGTTTATGTGCCGCCGGGTGTGCGCTGCCCAATGGAGCTGTCGACCTATTTTCGCATCAATGCGCAGAACACGGGCCAATTCGAACGTACGCTGATCATCGCCGACAAGGGCAGCTACGTCTCTTATCTGGAGGGCTGTACCGCGCCGCAGCGCGATGAGCACCAATTGCACGCCGCTGTTGTAGAACTGGTAGCGCTTGACGACGCCGAGATCAAATACTCAACGGTCCAGAATTGGTATCCAGGCGACGCTGAGGGCAAGGGCGGCATCTACAACTTCGTCACCAAGCGGGCTGCCTGTCGGGGCCACCGGTCGAAGGTGAGTTGGACCCAGGTCGAGACCGGCTCTGCGATCACATGGAAGTACCCGAGTTGCATCTTGCAAGGCGATCATTCGGTGGGAGAGTTCTACTCTGTCGCCATCACCAACAATCACCAGCAGGCCGACACAGGCACCAAGATGGTCCATCTCGGGCGTAACACGTCGAGCCGGATCATCTCAAAGGGCATTTCCGCGGGGCAGTCCGACAACACGTATCGCGGTCTAGTGCGCATGCAGGGGAAGGCCGACAACGCGCGCAACTACACCCAGTGTGACAGTTTGCTCATCGGCAATCGCTGTGGCGCCCACACGGTGCCCTATATCGAGATGAAGAACCCGACCGCACAGGTCGAGCACGAGGCGACAACCTCGAAGGTCAGCGAGGACCAGCTGTTCTATTGCCGCCAGCGCGGCATTGGCGAAGAAGAGGCCTTAGGCCTTATCGTCAATGGCTTCTGCAAGGAGGTGTTGCAGGTGCTGCCAATGGAGTTTGCGGTCGAGGCCCAAAAGCTCGTTGCGATCAGTCTTGAGGGCAGCGTCGGTTGATGGCGGTTCGGCGACAAACAGGCGTGTGGTTCGAGCCGCGCGCTGGCGGAAAGGGTATTCGCCCGGTGAACAGCAAGGGCTGGGCACTTGTGATCGCGTACCTTGCCGCGCTCGGTATCGCAATTGTCGCCATGCCGCGACCTGGCATCGCTGATCCCATGGAGTTCGCCATGCCGTTGATTGCCATCTTGGCCGTCATGGCGGTGGCCACTTTTGTCTTTGTTCTGCTGGTTCGACGCCATACGGCCGCCGGCAATTGACCCGTTTTGACTAAGGGAAGTTCATGACCGCACCGCTGTTGGAGATCGACGACCTGCATGTCGTTGTGGATGGTAGGGAGATCCTGAAGGGTCTTTCCCTGACAATCGATAGAGGGCAAGTCCACGCAATCATGGGGCCCAACGGGTCCGGTAAATCGACGCTGAGCTACGTGATCGCCGGTCGCGAAGGGTACGACGTCACCGGCGGGGCAATCCGGTTTCGCGGCGAAGATATCTTGGAGATGGAGCCGGAGGAACGCAGCCATGCTGGCCTGTTCCTGGCGTTCCAATACCCGTTGGAGATACCCGGCGTCGGCACCAACACCTTCCTGCGTACATCGGTCAATGCTCACCGCAAGGCCCATGGTGAGCCGGAACTGGACGGCATGGCCTTCCTAAAGCTGGTCCGGTCCAAGACCAAGGCGCTCGGCATCCGCGACGAGATGCTGAAGCGTCCGGTGAATGTCGGCTTTTCGGGCGGCGAGAAAAAGCGCAACGAGATTTTGCAAATGGCGTTGCTGGAGCCGGCCTTGGCGGTCCTAGACGAAACCGACAGCGGTCTAGACATCGATGCCTTGAAGGTCGTGGCGGACGGCGTAAATGCGCTGCGCGCTCCGGACCGCTCGGCGTTGATCATTACCCACTATCAGCGCCTTCTCACCTACATCGTCCCGGACCATGTGCACATCTTGGCTGAGGGCCGCATTGTACGGTCTGGCGGCAAGGAATTGGCGGCCGAACTAGAGGCCAAGGGCTACCAAGACCTCATCCAAGAGGCCGCATAATGGCGGAAGATGGAGCCTTCGACGTCTTCACAGACGGCTTCGATACCGCGATGGAATCGCTTCCCGGCGACCTGATCGATGCTCGACGCCAGGACCTGGAGGCGTTCCGGACCGTTGGTTTGCCCGGTCGTCGCTTGGAAGCGTGGAAGTTCACCGATCTACGCCGCTTCTTGATGCGACATGCTTTCAGTCCGGCGCAGCCGGTAGCGGTGCCGCCGCGATTGGTAGAACAGATCGACACTCTCCGACTCGCGGCTGACGCCTCTTGCTTGGTTTTCTTGAACGGTCGGTTGCAAGAAGACCTCTCGAGCACAGGTGGCCTTCCAGACGGCGTGACACTGAACAACCTTGCCGATGTCCTGAATGCGCCAGATCGGTATGCCTTGTCGGGCCGCTTGGGCGCAATCGTTGGTGAGACTGATGATGCCTTGATCGCGTTGAACGCGGCGTGGATGGCCGATGGATACGTTCTCGATATTGCCGAAGGCGTTGAACTCGCCAACCCGTTGCATGTGGTCCACGCAATCTCGGCCTGCGACCATGCGATCGCAGTCCATCCGCGCCACCTAATCCGATTGGGACCCAACGCCAAGGCAACCGTTATCGAGACGCATCTCGGCGAACCGCATGAGGCCAGTTTTGTTAACGGCGTTACCGAAGTCGAGGTTCGTGACCGGGCCAGCTTGCGCCACTACCGCATGGCAAATGGTCCCGAGCAAGGATTCGACGTTCAGCGCGTTTACGCCGATCTGGGGCGCGATAGCAGGTTCGAGAGCTTTGTGGTCGCGTTGGGCGGACAGATGACCCGCACCGAAAGCGTCGTTGCCTTGTCGGGCCCTGGCGGTGAGACGCATCTGGGCGGCGTCTATCTCGGCCGCGATAAGCAGCACCGCGACAACACGATCCTGATCAAACATGACGCGCCACACTGCCAAAGCCGGCAGGTGTTCAAGGGCGTCCTGGACGATCGAGCGCGCGGCGTGTTCCAGGGCAAAATCCGCGTGGACAGCGTTGCCCAGAAGACAGACGGCCATCAGCTCAACAAATCGCTGCTGCTTTCGGGCGGGGCGGAGATCGACACTAAGCCGGAGCTGGAGATCTACGCCGACGACGTCAAGTGCAGTCACGGCGCCACGGCAGGCGAGATCGATGGCAATGCCCTATTTTATCTGCGCTCTCGCGGCATTCCGGAACAAGCCGCTCGGCAGTTGCTGGTGCAGGCTTTTCTTGCTGAAGCACTCTTGGAGATCAGCGACGAAACGGTACGTGCCGATTTCGAACGGGCGGTCGACGATTGGATGGTGGCGGAATTCGCTAGAAAGGAAGCCGCATGACCGTGATGAGCCGCGCTGCCACGGCCCCCGGCGAAGAAGCTGCCATGCTGCATGTCAGCGCGGTCAACGACTACGACCTGACGACGATCCGGCAGGACTTTCCGATTCTCTCCCGGACTGTCTACGACAAGCCGCTGGTCTATCTCGACAGTGCCGCATCGGCGCAAAAGCCGCGCGCGGTTATCGAAACCGTCGACCGGCACTATCGCGAGGACTATGCCAATGTCCATCGCGGGCTGCACAATCTCAGCATGCGCTCGACTGAGCTGTATGAGGCGGCGCGCGAGACGATCCGTGAGCACATCAAAGCCGCCTCAACAAAGGAGATCGTGTTTACGAAGGGCGCGACCGAGGGAATCAATCTGGTCGCGTCGAGCTTTGGCGCGATGGCGCTGACGGAAGGCGATGAGATCGTCATCTCGAATCTTGAGCACCATTCCAACATCGTGCCGTGGCAGTTGTTGGCCCAAGCCAAGGGACTGGTGCTGAAGGTTGCTCCGGTCGACGAGGACGCCAACTTCCTGTTCGACGATTATCTCGATCTTCTGACCGATCGCACAAAGCTGGTGGCGATAACAGCCACCTCCAACGCCGTTGGAACGATCACCCCGATCGAAGCAATCGTTGCCGCCGCCCGTGAGCGAGGGATTGCGACGCTTGTCGATGGCACGCAGGCCGTTGTGCATGGCACGGTGGATGTGCAGTCCATTGGCTGCGATTTCCTGGTGTTCTCATCGCACAAGCTCTATGGCCCATCGGGCGCCGGCGTACTTTATGGGCGTGAGGCCCTGCTGGACGAAATGCCCCCCTATCAGGCTGGCGGCGAAATGATCCGCACCGTGAGCTTCTCAGGCACCAGCTTCGCCGATCTGCCGACCAAGTTTGAGGCGGGCACGCCGCCGATCACGCAAGCGATCGGCATGGCGGCGGCCATCGACTATTTGAACAGTATCGGATTTGACCGGATCATGGCCCACGAGGCCGATCTGCTCGCCTACGCCACTGAGAGACTTGAGGCAGTTGAGGGCGTCACTGTAATCGGCCAGGCGGAACGCAAGGCGTCGATCATCTCGTTCACGCTCGACGATATCCATCCCCATGACATCGGCACGCTGGTCGATCGGTATGGGGTGGCGGTTCGCGCCGGTCACCATTGCGCCCAGCCGCTGATGGAGCGATTTGACCTGCCTGCGACAGCGCGCGCGAGCTTTGCTCTCTACAACAGCCGCGCCGAGGCTGACCGGTTGGCTGAGGCTCTGGAACAGGTTAAACGGATCTTCGCGTGATGGGTCTGTGGTCGGTGAGAAGTGGATTGAGTTGATGACGATCGGTGACGATAGCGCGATGAGGGCCCCGCCGCCGGGCTATGGCTTGTCAGCCTTCATGCCCGAGCTCGAAGTCGTCGAACCGGAATGGTTCCACGACAAGCGGCTCTCCGGCGAGGTCTCGGACGTCGATCCGGCAGTGCTGCAACAAAAACTTGTCGATAACCTCAGCCAGATATTTGATCCGGAGATCCCGGTGAATATCTACGATCTAGGCCTGATCTATCGCATCGATGTGCGAGAGGGCGGCGCGGTCCACATTTTGATGACGTTAACGGCCCCAAACTGTCCGGTTGCTGGCACACTGCCGCTAATGGTCGAGAAGGGAGCCGACCTGGTTCCGGGTGTCACGTCGGTAGAGGTCGAACTGACGTGGGAGCCAACATGGACACTCGATATGGCCAGCGAGGATGCAAGGCTGATCCTGGATTTCTAGACTTACGGACTGATCGACGGTTTCCGATCGGAAGATGTGCTAAAGTAACGACGATGCGGATTGAGAGAGGACAAGGCGATTTCCGAGACTAGCCAACAGGTTGCGACAAACGGGGGCAAGCCGGCTGGAACCACGGCAGGTGACGGCGTCGATCCGATCGAGATCCTTAAAGACCTGCGCGGCTCCATCGACAATATCGATGCAGCGTTGATTCACATGCTGGCCGAGCGGTTCCGCTGCACTCAAAAAGTCGGTGTCTTAAAGGCGCAGCATGATTTGCCGCCGGCGGACCCTGCCCGCGAGCAACGACAGATTGCGCGCTTGCGCAGTTTGGCGGCAGAGGCTCAACTGGATCCGGATTTTGCGGAGAAGTTTTTGAACTTCGTGATCAAGGAAGTGATTAGGCACCACGAAGCGGTGCCGCGCGGAGATTGAGAGTACTTCGAGTGGCCGGGTGCCACCATATGAGGCATGGGACGACCCATGCGGGAGAAGAAGGATATGGGCGCTGAGACGTTAGCCGGCCCAACAAGACGGGCGCTGCCGCCGATCACCATCACCGATCGGGCGGCCGCGCGGCTGCGCCATCTGATGGAGAATTCCGACAAGCCGATCATAGGCTTGCGCGTCGGCGTGCGGTCCCGTGGCTGTTCTGGTCTCTCCTACTTCATGGAATATGCCGAGGAGCAGAAGCGTTTCGAAGACAAGGTCGATGCCAAGGGTGTCTCCATCCTGATCGAACCGTCGGCTTCCATGTTCCTGATCGGTACCGAGATGGACTATGTCGAGGAAGATCTTGGCGCGCGTTTTGTTTTCAATAACCCGAACGAGATCGACCGCTGCGGTTGCGGCGAAAGCTTCCGCGTACAGCAGCAAGAGGCCGAACCGGCAGCACCGTAGCCTGTTT
>JBCCER010000037.1:0-30199 GCA_039030175.1 Pseudomonadota bacterium | reverse complement strand
TTGACGACCGGCGTCATGACGATGTTGATCTCGGCCTTCAATATCGAATGGTCGTTGCTGATGGCCGCGTCAGTCATGATGAGCGTACCGCTGATCATCGTGTTCGCCTTCCTGCAAAGCTATCTCACCCGCGGGTTCGGCGCGGGCGCGGTTAAGGGCTAGGACGGGACTGCGCAGGACCCATGGCCGAAGTCATCCTCAAAGATATCCGCAAGGAGTTTGGTTCCTTCGTAGCGCTGGAGCGGCTGAACATCTCGATCGACGCGGGGGAGTTCGTCGCGCTGCTCGGCCCCTCTGGCTGCGGCAAATCGACGACACTCAGGATGCTCGCCGGGCTCGAGTTCCCGACAGCAGGCGAGATCTCCATCGACGGCCGCGTGGTCAATGATGTAGCGCCCGGTAAGCGGGACATCGCCATGGTGTTTCAGTCCTACGCGCTTTACCCGCATATGACCGTGGCCCAGAACATCGCCTACCCACTGAAGAAGCGTGGCATAAAGCGGCCGGAGCGCGACGATGCGGTCAACAGAGCCGCGGCGCTATTGCAGCTTGAGCCGCTGCTGAACCGCAAGCCAAGGCAGCTTTCCGGCGGCCAACAACAACGCGTAGCGCTCGGCCGCGCCTTGGTCCGTGAACCCAAAGTGTTTCTGCTCGACGAGCCATTGTCCAATCTCGATGCCAAGCTGCGCAGCTATATGCGGGCGGAGTTGATTGAGCTGCATCGCCGCATCGGCAAGACAATGATCTACGTCACCCACGATCAGCTAGAGGCCATGACCATGGCCGACCGGATCGCGGTGATGCATGACGGCAGGCTGCAACAGTTCGACACCCCCGACACCATCTATAACCGCCCCGCAAATCGGTTCGTAGCGGGATTTATCGGCACACCGTCGATGAACCAGCTTGAAGGTGCTGTCGCCGGATCGGATTTTTCGATTGGCGACCAAACTGTGCCGATCAACAGAGACATCTACGGCGACGCCCTGCAAGACGGGCCGGCCGTGCTCGGCGTGCGGCCTGAAAATGTCTCGCTTACCGGTGGCGATTTGCCCGCGACGGTTCGGCTGGTCGAGAACACGGGGCACGAGCAGATCGTGACCGTGGAGATTTCCGGAGGCCACCGCTTGCTGATCCGGGAGCCCGCAGGTCAGCGGCCTTCGGTAGGGCAGACCTGCCAGATCGGCTTCGACACCGACCTCATCCACATCTTCGAACCGGGTGATGATGGGGCGCGGTTCGACACCCCCAACCAGACGCGCGTGATCCCCATGCCCACGCAAAAATCCGCTTCGGACGAAAGCTGACATGACCGACATCAGAGAACTCGACAAACGGTACATCTTTCACCCGTTCAGCGTCCTAAACACGCATGAGCAGTCCGGCGCGGCAATGATGGCGCGGTCGGCCGAGGGTGTCTGGATCACCGACGATCAGGGCAAGCGCTATCTCGATGCGATGGCGGGCTTGTGGTGCGTCAATGTCGGCTACGGGCGCGGCGAAATTGCCGACGCGCTGGCCGATCAGGCGCGCAAGCTGTCCTACTTCCACGGCTTTTCGTCCATGGCCACCGAACCGGCCGCGCTACTGGCCGAGCGCGTCATCGCCAAAGCACCCGAAGGCATGTCGAAAGTGTTTTTCGGTGCCACGGGGTCAGACGCCAACGACACCCAGGTGAAGCTGGTCTGGTACTACAACAATGTCCTCGGCCGGCCGGAAAAGAAGAAGATCATCTCGCGCGAGCGGGGCTACCACGGCGTAACCGTCATGTCCGGCGGGCTGACCGGGCTATCCGCCTTGCACGCCGGTTTTGACCTACCGCTACACATGGTCCGTCACGTGAGCGCGCCTCATAACGTCTGGACGCGAGAGGCCGGCGAAGACGACGCGGCATTCAGCGACCGGCTGGCTAAGGAACTGGACGATCTGATCGTCGATGAAGGTCCGGAAACCGTTGCTGCTTTCATTGCAGAGCCGGTGATGGGGGCAGGGGGCGTCATCGTCCCGCCCGAAGGCTATTTCGCAAAGATCCAGGCCGTACTCGACCGGCATGACGTGCTGCTGATCGCGGACGAGGTGATCTGCGGCTTCGGCCGCCTCGGCACCTGGTTCGGTTCGGAAAAGATGGGCGTCAGACCGGATCTGATGACCGTCGCCAAAGGCATCACATCGGGCTATGCGCCTCTGTCCGCATGCATCGTCGGCGACAAGGTCTGGAAAGTTGTGGCCAGCGAGAAAGCCGCCGAGTACGGGGCCTTCGGGCATGGCTACACCTATACGGCACATCCGGTCATGGCTGCAGCCGGCCTCGCCAATCTTGACCTCATGGAGAGCGAAGGGCTGATCGACCGGGCCGCGAAGATGGGCGTCGTCCTTCAAGAGAGTCTGCGACAAACGTTTAAGGACTTCCCGATCGCTGTCGAGACGCGCGGTGAAGGGCTGATGGCAGCCGTCGAATTCGCCAACCCCACGTCCGATGGCTGGCAACGCTTCGATCCCAAGCAGACCGTCGGGGCCAAGATTGCACGGGCGGCGCTGGAGGCCGGACTTATCGTTCGCGCTTTGCCCAACGGAGATGCGATCTCCTTCTCGCCGCCCTTCGTGATTACCGAAGATCAGATCGACTTCGCCATGACCACCATGCACCAGGCAGCAAGCAAGATTATGCAGTCGCTAAAAGGCGACGGAGTTTTGAATTACTAACCGAGTGAGAACCGGACCGGTGGATAGAACCAGTGTAACCTGGACGGGTGCGATGCCCGCCGTCACGACGCCTTTCACATCGGACGGCGTGAACCATGCCGACCTCGCGGCCAATATCGAAAGGCTGATGAAGGCCGGTGCGACTGGAGTTATCGCAGCGGGCTGCACCGGCGAGTTTTGGAGCCTTAGCGACAGCGAGCGAAACGAGATCTATCGCACGGCACGGAAAGCCGTGGGTCCGAACGGCACCGCAATCGTCGGCGCAGCGGCCATCACCCCGGACGCCGTCATCGAGGCGCTTCATGCCGCAAACGAGGCGGGCTGCGATGCCGGGCTGGTCCTGCCGCCCTATTTCGCGCATCTGAACGCGGCGGAGATTTTGGCCCATTACGAGGTCATCGCCGCCAAAGCTCCGCTGCCGATGGTCCTTTACAACATTCCTGGAAATGCAGGGAACGCCCTCACTCCGGCGATCGTCGACAAGTTAGCCGACCTCGATCCCGTTGTCGCGATCAAGGAAAGCTCTGGCGACTGGTTGAACTTCCAAGAAACCCTGGCCATGGCCAGCGACAGAATCCTCGTCTTTTGTGGCCCCTCCTCCACGATCGGCGTTCCCTCGATCCTCGCCGGATGCGACGGGCTGATCGACTGCTTCCCGAATGTTTGGACAGGCTGCATGGATCTCTGGAGCCTCACCAAAGCAGGGCGGCTTGACGAGGCCTGGGAGGCGCAGCGACGGGCGCAGGAACTGACCCGCCTGTTCACCAGCGACGGGCGCAGCCTTTACCCATCGACGAAGGCGGCGATGGATCATTTAGGTTTCCCGGGTGGAGGCGCGCCAAGAGCGCCCCTTGCCGCCTTGGAGGGATCGCAGCTTCAAGGATTGTTGGCCGGGCTCGACAGCATATTGGACGTTCGGGACACCGCCGCCTGACGGGCCCGGTCTTCGAGCAACAGGAAAGGAAGTAATATGGACCTGGGTCTGAAGGGCCGCAGAGCCATCGTCAGCGCGGCCGGCAAAGGTTTGGGCAAGGCCTGCGCCATGTCCCTGGCGCGCGAGGGTGTCGACCTCGTGCTGAACTCACGCAGCGCCGAACCTTTGGAAGAAGCCGCCGAGGAAATCCGCACCGAAACCGGTGTCTCCGTCACCACCGTCGCCGGCGACTATAACACCGATGAGGGCCGTGCCGCCATTTTGGACGCCGCGCCCGAGGCCGATATTTTGGTTTCAAACCCCGGCATCCGACAGATTCCAGGCGACTTCAACGAATGGGGCAAGGATGAATGGCTCTATTGGCTTGAGGTACACTTCCTGTCATCGATCCAGATGATCCAGGCCGTCGTGCCGGGCATGCGGGCGCGCAAGTTCGGCCGGATCGTGAACATCTCGGTCAGTTTCATCAAATTCCCCCAGATCAACTTTGCCCATTCCCATTCCGCCCGGCTGGCCCTGTCCGGGGCGATCGCCTCGATCGTGCGCGAATGCGTACCGGACAATGTGACCATGAACACGGTATGCCCCGGCTTCTTTGATACCGACGCGCTTCACACGAACCTGCACAATCACGCACGGCGCGGGAATACGACCTATGAGGCGATTGTCGAAAATCGGCTGCAAAGCGTGCCCGCCGGCCGCTTTGCTGACCCCAAGGAATGCGGCGATCTGGTGACGTTCCTATGCTCCGACCAGGCGGGCTTCATCGTCGGCCAGAACATCATCAACGACGGCGGCGTCTATCAGGGCCTGTTCTGAGATGACTGAACCCAGGATTATCATGGTGTCCGGCGGGGCACGCGGCGTGGGCGCTGCAATCGTGCGACGATGCCTGGAAGATGGTCACGCTGTCTCCGTCGGCGCACGCCAACCTGAGGCCGTCGACGAGGCGTTTCAGGGCGTGGACCCAAAACATCTATGCGCGCATCGTTTCGATGCCGACAAGCCTGAGACTGCTGAAGCATGGGTGACGGAGACAGTCAGCGCACTTGGCCCGCCGGATGCGCTCGTTAACAACGCTGGCATCTTGAAGATGGTCGATTTCGCGAGCGGTGAAGAAACCGACCTGGACGCTATGTGGCAGGTGAACGTCAAGGGCCCGTTCCGCCTCATTCGATCAGCCCTGCCGCACCTGAAAGCGTCAGGACGTGGGCGTGTGATCAACATCGCCTCGACGGACGGCAAGCGCTACCGAGACGCGACCGTGTCGCTCGGCTATGTGATGACGAAAAGCGCACTCGTGGCCATGACCAATGCCGTGCGCTTCGCCGGCTGGGAGGACGGGCTACGCGGCACCGCCATTTGCCCTGGCGCCATCGATACCGACATGATCGCCGGCATTCCCGGCGTCACGCCCAAGGCCGAGCGGTTGCAGCCGGAGACGATCGCCGAGATCGTCTCATTGCTGCTGAAGCTGCCGAACCAGGCCAGCGTGCCCGAGATCGTCGCCAATACGAGGCTGGAAAGCGCTCTTTGAGCGGTCGCTACTCGGCCGCTTGTGCAGTGGCTTGCTTGCGGAGATAGGCGCGCCATGTGGTCGCCCAACGATCGGGATCTTCCATAGCGTCGGTTTTGAGCTGGTGGATCGCGCCCTTATGCGGGGCGGACTTCACCATGTCCGGGTCGACATAGGCTTCCTTGATCACCCGCGCCATGACATCGATCCAATAATCGATATCTTCCTTCGACCACAGCTCGCCCGCCTCCGGCGTAAAGGGCTCGGGCACCACCCAGGGTTCATGGCTGAGCCAAAGGGCGTCGATGCCGTAGTCGGTCATTCGGTTGGCGATATCGACAACGGTACAGCCGGTGTCCTTGGTCACCTTCTCCACCGAATGGCGCGTCATCTCCAATCGCCAGGCGTCGATGTGCGGATGGGATTTCGTTACACCCGGCAACTCACCCAAACGCTTGTCCATGTAGTTGTTGGCGAGAACTGACAAATCCGCTGCCTCGCGCAGACCTTCGGCGCCCATTGCGCGGGCCCAGGCATAAGCCTTCACCACCTGAGGCGCGTTGCCCCAAAATTCGCGGACCCGGCCGATGGTCTGCGGGCGGTCCTCGTCGAGGTCAAACCGATCCCCTTGCCGCACGACCAACGGCGACGGCAAAAACGGCACCAGATGCTCGGCACAGCCATAGGCCCCGACAGCTGGGCCACCGCCACCTTTCGGCGCCCCAAAGGACTTGTGCAGCATAAACATACAGGCATCGAAGCCGAGCTCGCGGGCGCGCACCCGGGTCATCACGCCGTTGAAGTTGGCGTGGTCGTAAAAGCACAGGCCGCCGGCCCCGTGGACCGCATCGATCCACTCTTTGATCTCAGGGTTGTAGATGCCCATGTCGTCGGGATTGTTAACCATCAAAGCCGCCGTGCGCGGCCCGATCGCCGACTTCAACTGCTCGACCGACGGGTAGCCGTTTTCTTCAAGACTCAGCGTTATCACCTCGAAGCCAGCGGCATTCGCCGTTGCCGGAGAACACGGGTGGCTTTGGATCGTGGTAATGATCTGGTCTCGCCGCTCCAACTCTCCGCGGCTGGCATGATAGGCCCGCGTCACGCAGGCATGGGTGTAGGCGGCATCGGCGCCGCCACCAGCTTGGAACACGAATTGGTCCATGCCAGACAGTTCGCACAGCATATCGTTGAAATTGGCATAGATCTCCAGCACGCCCTGCAGCGTGTCCGGATGCTGTAGCGGGTGCACTTCGGCCAACTGATCTGCTGCAACCGCCCGCTCGCCAATGCGGGAGTTATACTTCATCGTGCAGGTGCCGAAGAGCGAGACGCCCATCATGCCGAGGGTCATCTGGCTGAGGTGCAAATAGTGGCGCAGGGCATCGTGCTCCGTCATCTCCGGCAGAACGGGACGATTTCGACGCATGGCCCCTTCAGGCAAATCCGGTGTCGATCCAGCATCGGGGAACATGACGCCGCGGCGGCCGGCGCTGCTCAATTCCATGACCACGGGCTCGGCCCATCTGGCCGCATGGTAGCCCTCGTAACGGGCGTCGGAGCGGTTGGATAGCGGTGCGGTCATGTCAGATGCTCTTCTTCAGCGTGGCGACGAGAAGGTCGATGTCGTCGCTCGTGTGGATTTCTGTGACGCAGTAGAGCGCTGCCCGGCCCTCGACGCCGGGTTCCCTTGAGATATCCTTGCCGCCAAAGATCCCTTCTGCACGCAGCTTGGCGTTCACTTCGTCGACGTTGGCGTTGTCGAACTTAACGACGAATTCCTTGAAGAAGGGCCGGTCGAGGTCGACCGAGCAACCCTCGATCGCGTTGATCGCCTCCGCCGCTTGGCGGGAACGTGACAGAGTAAGGCGGCCGATATCCTCGAAACCCGATGGCCCCATCGCAGCCATATAGGCGGCATTGGAAAGCGCCCAGAGATACACCGAGTTTCCGGTCCAATCTTTACCTTCCTCACGCGAACCGTATGACGACTGCTGGAACAGCGTCAGGCCGAAGCCGTACTCGCCCTCTTTTATGGTATCGGCGATCGTGATGTTGAGTGTCGGGTATTCCCGCGCATAGCGCTCGGTATCGGCGCTGGCGATGAACCCGCCGACGCCGCCACCGGCATTCATATGCACGCCCAAGGGTTGGGTCGGCCCTACGGCGATTGTCGCGCCATAGGCGCCTGGCGCCTCCAGAACACCCAGAGACAACGGGTCGACGCCTACGATTGCCTCGGCGCCAGCATCGCGTGCGGCTTCGCACAGGCCCGCCGGATCGGCCTCGATCACGCCGTGGTAGGACGGCGTTTCGAAATAGAGCGCGGCGACGCCGTGGTTCAGTTTCGCCGACAGATCGGCGCGGTCCATCCGACCGTCGGGGCCGACGGCGACTTCCACGATTTGGATGTGCCCTGCCATCTCAGTCGGTTCGCAGTAGTTTCGCAGAACCGACAGACGCTCCGGGTCCATGATCGACGGGATGAGCACCCGACGCCGGCCTGTCATGCGCGCCGCCATACGCACCGCATGACCGACGGCGCAGCCCCAGCTGTAGACCGGCAACCCGACAAAATCCATCTCGACCAGCGCGCCGATTTGAGAGCAGAACTCAAACCATGCCTGGTTCCGCCCGTGGTCCGACGTTGGTGAGCCGAAAACGGACGTCTGCCACTCATAGCGCCCCGCGATCTCGTCGCAGATTGCCGGAACGTAGTGCGGCCAGGCGCCGGCGCCCAAGAAGCAAAGATTGTCCGCCGCCGTCCCGTTCTTTGACAGCAGATCATTGAGGTGCCGCGAAAGCTCGACTTCAGACGCCAATTGACGCGGCAGGTTGAAGGGCTTGCCGTAAAGGTGATCCTCCGGGATTTGGCCGAACAAAGTATCAACCGAGTTCACGCCCAGGGCGGCGAGCATTTCCTGCCTCGCGTCGCTTCCCGCGTTGGCCATCCAGGGATGGGGTTTGCTCATTTCTTTACCTCTTCAATCTGACCATTTGTCTCACGCAGCCAATCGAACAACCTGCCGCCGCCCCGGCCCGGTTATCACTTGGCGGAACCCGGTTAGTTCCCGATCGAGCTCAACATCGCCGGTGTCGACAGAAAGCTCCGGAATAGTCAGACCTGCCAGCTTCGAAGCCGTGCAGATCACATCAATGGCGTCAGCTCCGACCCGGCGAATTACGCTGGGTGACAGTTGCTGGTTGCCCCTGCCCAGCAGAAAGCCCTGACCGCCAATAACAGTCAGGACGACGCGAGCACGATCGCCATCCGTCAGCAATGCCAGGATGTCCGCTTCTGTAAGATCGCGGGCAACAATCCGCCCGTCTCGCGCCGCGTCGATCCCAAGTAGGGTGCCACCGCCAAGACGCTGTTTCAGCGCCGCCATGGTCATCCCGGGTCCGATGAGATAGAGCGTATCGCCATTCATCTCACGGACATAGGCCGCTAGCGCTGCGTCTATTTCAGCAACGCTGTCACCGTCGCTACCAGCTTTAGGTCCGATATGCGCCGTCGGTCCTGCCGGAGTCCTGGCCATCGCGTACAGGTGGGCGGAAAGGCGGTCGCGGCGACGCTCTTCTTCATCGATGTCCATGACTTCGGCGACATCGACACGCGGGTTTCCTTCCGACAGGTGAGCAGCGGCAACTTGGCCGGCCCGCTCGGGTGTTCGGGAGAAGACGCCTGAATGCATCTTGACGCCAGCAGGAATACCCAAGATTGGAATATCGTTCCGGTTGGCTGCCACAACGTCTCGCGCGGTCCCATCGCCGCCGGCAAACAAGATCAGTCCGACCCTGCCTTGCATCGCGTTGACAAGCTGCGCGGTGTCGCGCGCTGTTCCTGAACGCTTAAGCGCGATTACATCCGCCGAAGGTGCGGCATCGCCCCCAAGATCGCCCGGCCCTGTCAGTATGGCCCCGCCTCCATCGCGGAGGAACGCAGCGACGGCCCGCCTCGCACGCTCACCAGCTTGCGGCTTTGCACCTGCCAACAATGCTCTTGATGCGATTTCTGTGCCATCCGTACCCTTCAATGCGACGGTGCCGCCTAGCCCAGCCACCGGGTTAACGACCAGTCCCAAGACCTGAGCTGGATCGCCGCCTGAATTCGCATCCGTCATTTTCGAACTTTTGTTCGCATTCTGAAACGATGCCAGTCCGGCTCTGTTCCGGCAACACAAAAAACCAATGTTCACCAGCGACAAGGCGGCCTTATCGCTGCGGTTCGAAGCGCCACTTTTCTGCTAAACGCCTTCGTCCACCCGCTCTTTGTCAAACCAGCAAGGTCGATACCCCAACCGTCTTTGCATATAAGAAAGAACTTTGCATAAATGAAAATCTATGGTTTGATGCCCGAGCCGAAAGTTGGGGAGGACTTATGGCGTGTGAGGTCCATTTGCGTGGATTGGCGTGGGATCACCGGCGCTGCTGGGGACCGCTTGATGCAAGCGTGTCCACCTATTGCGCGGCGCGCCCCGGACTCACGATCGAATGGGACCGACGCAGCCTTTGGGAGTTCGGCGAAGGCCGCCTGGAATCGCCGACGGCAAACTATGATCTGATCATTTATGACCACCCCTTCGTCGGCGAAGTCGCTCGCGATGGGCTGATGGTCGATCTCTCGACGTTGCTGTCTCAAACACAACGCAAAGCTTTTGAGGCCGATTCGCTCGGGCCATGTTGGCAGTCATACTGCTTTGATGGCGGCGTCTGGGCGCTACCGATCGATGCCGCAGCACAAACAGCATCCTGTCGCCCGGATTTGCTATCGCGCTATGCGTCCAAACCGCCGCGCGCATTCGATGAGGTGCTCGCGCTGGGCAAAAGCGTTGCGGCCGACGATCGATACATCGCATGGCCTTCGATACCGACTGACGTGATGTGTACTGTGCTCACCATCGCGGCTGGTTCGGGCTATTTGCCTTCTCGGAAGGCACCCTTCCTAGCGCAAGATGAACTCTCTCACGCGATGGACGCTTTGCGACAGTTGCGCAATCTCGCTCATCCGCTGAGTACAAAGTGGAATCCAATAGCCTGTTACGATCACATGTCGGCGCATGACGATGTGGTCTACGTGCCCTATGCATTCAGCTATGTGAACTACGCATCGTCGGAGAACCAAGCGCCGATCGCGTTTACGGACATTCCCGCCATTGGTCGCGGCGGCGCTTCTGGAGCGCTGCTGGGGGGTGCTGGAATCGGTGTCAGCGCGTGTTCAAAACACGTCAACGCTGCGTTCGACTACGCGGTTTTTTTGAGCGGGCAAGACTACCAGTCTGGCGACTACGTTCGATATGGCGGGCAACCCGGTAGCTTGGGCGCGTGGACAAGTGAAGAGGCTGACGCGACCGCCAACGGGTTTTTCTCGGCGACCCGGCAAACCATGCTGAACTCCTATCTGCGGCCCAACGTGCCGGGTTTCATTACTTTCTTCCGCCAGGCCGCCGAGTTGACTTCAAGTCATTTGGCCGAAGGCGATGCGTCTGGCGACGCGCAACTGGCAGATCAACTGAACCGAATAATCGAGTCGGCCCTGTCAGATACGGAGCATGCGGCATGACACGTTCGACGCCTCAGGCTTCGGCTGCATTACCGTTGGAGAGCGACCGACAAACGCGCACGTACCGCGCACCGGCAGCCGAAAAGGCGCTCGACATACTGGAGTTCATGGCAGGACAGAGCGGCGTAGGCCTCACCCAGAGCGAGATCGCATCCGGACTTGGACGTTCGATCCACGAGATATATCGCGTGCTGCAGCTGTTGGTCGGACGCGGATGGCTGCAGACCGCCGCCGCCAACGACCGATTTCGGCTCTCGGCGAAGATGTTCGAACTCGCCCATCAACAGCAGCCGCTGCGGCGCCTTACGGATGCGTCCCTCCCGGCCATGCGCAAGCTAGCAGAACGGACCGGCCAGAGTTGTCATCTCGCAATCCTCGATGGCGACGACATCCTCATTGTCCTGCAAGTCGATTCGCCCCGCCGCATGCGCTACGGCGTTGCCGTGGGCAGCCGATTCCCCATCGCCGAAACCAGCTCCGGCGCGGTGCTGCTTTCCTATCTTCCCAACGAAGATCGCGACACCCTGGTTGCGAAGCTTAGGGCCGCAAAGAACGACCCTAAGATCGACGAACGGCTCGAGCAAATGATCGAGAACGTAACCAAAAGGGGTATGGATCTGAGGCCATCCCTTACGGTCGCTGGCATCCACAACGTAGCCTTTCCTGTACGCGATCATCTTGGCCAGGTTATCGCGGCCCTGACACTTCCTTACCTGCCGCAGTTCGGCGAGGAACCCGACATCAACGCGGCGAGCGTCGCGGTCGGCGAAACAGCGCGCGCGATATCGGACGAACTTGGCTGTCCGAGCACGAGCCGAGATCAAGACCCCACCACATCGCCGGACACCAGTCCGGCCGGAGGAAAGTCCACCTCTGATGAGATCCGACGAAAGGCAAAGTCGGACAGGAACGGCAAACGTCAAACGGAGAGAACGCCATGAATTCAATCGTTAAAGCCCTGTTGGCCGGAACCGCGTTAACGGTAGCGGCCGCAAGCACTGCGACCGCGCAGGAGATCCCCCAGCGGGTCGGCTACATCGTCAACTACGCCACCCACGAGTGGTACCAGAACGTTATCGGCGGCATGCAGGACCGGGCCGACGAGTTAGGCATCGAGCTCGAAGTGCTGGACGCCAATCTTGACATTGCGCGCCAGGTTTCCGCCGCTGAAGACTTTATGGCGCGCGGTGTCGACGTCATGATCATCACGCCGGTCAACGAAGAGGGCGTGGTGCCAATCCTGCGTCGCGCGCGCGCCAATGGCACTCCGGTCGTTCTAGAGGGCAATCCTGTTGTCGGCATGGACACGTTGGTCGCCATCTGTGACTACGACACCGGCTATCACGCGGGCGTGGCAGCGGGCGAGTATGCCAACGAGCATCTGGGCGGCGAGGCGCGGGTCATGAATGTCGGCCTGCCATTGCTGTCGGCCACCGTGCTTCGTAGCCAGGGCTTCATGGACGGTATTCGCACGCAGGTGCCGGATGCCGAACTCGTCCACGACCTGGACGGTGGCGGCAATCCTGACCGCTCGCTCGAAGTCTCGATGGCTGCGCTGGCGGCCGATGCCGACATCAACGTCATCTATGGCATCAACGACAGCTCGGCCATTGGCGGGCTGCAAGCCTGGCGTGCCAACAACTTCCCCGAGGACGGATTGTTGACCGTCGGGACCGGCGGCGAGGGTCTCGCCTTCATCAACGAGATGGAGCAGGACAATTCCTACGAATTGGAAGCCGCAATGTTCCCGGAGAAGGTCGGCTTCACCGCAATGGACGCGGCCGTTTCCATGTACAACGGGGAAGAACTGCCCGAGCACATCGTGAGCCCGACCACGACATTGGATACGGAAAGCTGGCGCCAATATTATGATTATGACGGCTCCAGCCGTGCGATCAATTGGGAGACAGTAAACGCGCTGGTGCCACCGGCGGAGTGCATGATGTACGCCGCCGACTTGGAAGGCTAAACGGTACCGGATTGAGCCGGCGGTCAGTTTGGCCGCCGGCGATCGGTCCCGTTTGGGAGAGAGAGATGAGCGACGCAAGGATTACCGGTTCCGGTACGGCGTCTGCGACGGCCACGGCGAGTCGGCGTGGCTTCGTTGAGGGACTGCTTGCCAATCGGCTGATCGTTTTGATCGTCCTGCTGGCGGTTCTCTGTGTCGCCATCTCCATTGGGTCGAGCAACTTTTACTCGGTTGAGAACATCGTCTCGATCCTGCGCCAAAGTTCGATGGTGCTGATTGTTGCCATCGGCATGACGCTGCTGCTGATCTCCGGCGAGGTCGATTTGTCGGTTGGCGCATCCATGGCCTTTACCGGTGCCGTCGCCATGTCGGTGATGAACGCGACGTCCAGCCTCCTACTCGGCATATTGGCGGGGCTGGCATTCGCCGGCGGGGTCGGGCTCTTCAACGGCGTCGTTGTCACATTTCTCAGGGTGAACTCCCTGATAGCAACTATCGCCACGCTGATGATCCTGCAAGGCGGCGTGTTCATCTACACCCGCGAGGCAGTACAGAATCATCATCAGATACCGACTTTCCCGGAATTGGGCGCCGGCTACGTTCTTGGTCTGCCCGTACCCGTGGTGGTCGCCGCCGTGTGTTTCATCGTTGCCTGGGTAGCGCTAGCGAAAACGACATTCGGACGGCGCCTATTCGCGGTTGGCGGCAACCCCAAGGCAGCCCGGCTGTCCGGATTGCGCGCAACCCGATTGAAGATCGCCGCCTTTGTCATTACCGGCCTCCTGGTCGGCGTGACTGGGCTGATCCTCGCCTCGCTCATGAATGCAGGGCAACCAACCGCCGGACGTGGATTCGAGCTGATCGTCGTGGCGTCGGTTATTCTTGGCGGGACTAGCCTTTATGGCGGCGAAGGCACGCTGCTGGGCACTTTCCTGGGCGTTTTGATCCTGAAGGTGATCGACAACGCCATCATCATTCTGGGCCTCAATCAGGATCTGCAGATTGTCGTTCCAGGCGTCGTGATCATCATCGCGGTCTATCTCGACCAAGTGCGGAAGAAGCGTCATGCAACCTGACGCCGCCGTGCTTGACCGACCAGCAACAGGCGGTGAGCCGGTCCTGGAGGTGTCGGGAGTGCGGAAGGCGTTCCCCGGCGTCCTCGCCCTTGATGATGTCGACATGAAGGTGCGTGCCGGATCAGTGCACGCGCTGATGGGCGAAAACGGCGCCGGTAAGTCGACGCTGATCAAGATTCTCGCCGGCGCCTACAGCAAGGACGCGGGCACAATCACCATCGGCGGGAAACAGGCGGACATTCGATCGCCGCGCGATGCGCTCGACCTCGGCATCAAGGTCGTCTTTCAAGAAATCTCGCTAATCCCTGAATTCAGCGTCGCGGAAAACATCGCGCTGGAGGATCTGCCGGTCGATCGCCTCGGCTCGCTTGATTGGCGGCGCATTCGCCGCGAAGCCGCCGCCCTGTTCGATCAAGTCGGCTTTGCTATCGATCCGGCGGCTCGGACAGGCGACCTGCCGATCAGCCAGCAGCAGATGGTCGAAATCGCCCGCGCTGTTTCGCAACAGGCCCGCATCGTCGTCATGGACGAGCCCACATCGTCTCTGACGCCGACCGAGATCAAGTTGCTTTTCGATGTGATCAAGCGTCTGACCAGCATGGGTATGGCGGTGATTTATGTGAGCCACAAGCTGGAGGAGGTGTTCGAAATCGCCGACACCGTGACGGTCCTGCGCGATGGCAAACTGATCTCGAGCCTACCGATCGAACAGCACGACCATGCCTCACTGATCGAGCATATGGTCGGTCGTACCATCGAGGACCTTTATCCGCGCACACGTGAGCATACGATCGGCGACACGGTCCTGGAGGTCGACGGTTTGAAAAGCGCTAAGCTGCGTGATGTCAGCCTGACGGCGCGCGCCGGAGAGGTGATAGGCTTTTTCGGATTGATGGGCGCCGGCCGCACCGAGCTGGCAAAGGCCATCGTTGGCTATGATCGGGTCGACGCCGGTTCCGTTCGTGTTGAAGGCCAGGAGTTGCGGCCGCACAACCCGGCACGAGCGGTCGAGCTTGGGATCGGCTTATTAACCGAGGACCGGAAAGAAGAAGGCCTCGTTCTCGGCATGTCGGTAATGCACAACATGTCGCTGGCCTCGCTCAGCCAGCTTTCCCATGCCGGCTTTATTGATGACCGCGAAGAGCGCAAGCAGAGCACGTCGTTTGTGGACCGGTTTCGCGTGCGTACGCCAAGTATCGACCGACAGGTGCGCAACCTGTCCGGCGGCAATCAGCAAAAGGTTGTGCTGTCACGCTGGCTGATGCGCGGTCTGAAGGTCATCATCTTGGACGAGCCGACACGCGGCATTGACATCGGCGCCAAGACCGAGATCTTCTCGCTCATCGACGAGCTGGCCGCACAAGGGCTTGCGGTTCTGCTCATGACATCGGAAATGCCGGAGCTGTTGGGCCTGAGCGATCGCATCATGGTCATGGCCAACGGGCACGTCGCGGCCGAAATGGCCCGTGAGGACGCCAATCAGGAGGCTATTCTCAATGCCGCCATTGGCTGACACCGCAAGACCAAGCCCACCGCTTTGGCGGCGCCTTGCCGCACGCAACGAAGCGGGACTGGCGATCGCGCTTGTCGCAATCATCGTCTTCTTCAGCTTCAGCTCTGAGTATTTCCTCGGCGCCGTGAACATCACCAACGTTCTGGGACAAGCCTCGCTTGCTATGATAGCCGGCGTTGGCGTTGCAATGGTCTTCATCTCCGGGGAGGTCGACATCTCGGTTGGGTCCATTCTGGCCGCCGCTGCCATCCCGATGATTGAGATCATGAACCTGACGGGCTCGATGGAACTGGGCATTGTCGCTGCCCTTGCGCTGGGCCTCGCCATCGGCGCGGTCAATGGCTTTCTCAGCGCCTATGCCGGGATCAACTCGCTGATCGTGACGCTGGGAACGCTCTTTATCTTGCGAGGCGGCGTCTACCTCTACACCGGTAAAACGGCGATCCCGGATCGGGTTTATCTCGACAGCTTCTTTGAGATCGGCAACGGACGTCTGTTTGGTTTGATCCCATTTCCCGCTGTCATCGCCCTCGCCATCCTCGCGATCTTCATCTATGTGCTCACGCGGCGTCGATTTGGCCGCCAGGTCTACGCCGTCGGCGGCAATGCAGAAGTCGCACGCCTGGCCGGGTTCGACGTAAAGCGCGTCAAGTTCCTCTGCTTCGTTATTTCGGGCACGCTGGCCAGCCTCGCCGGCATCCTGCTCGCCTCAAGAGTCGGGTCAGCCCAATATGTCGCGGGTGTCGGCTTTGAGTTTCAAGTCGTGGCGGCCGTGGTTCTTGGCGGCGTCAGTCTTAGCGGTGGCATCGGCTCCTTGGTCGGTATGGCGCTTGGCGTGCTGGTGCTGGCCTTCGTGTCGAATGGCCTGGGCATGCTCAACGTCAATACCGAATGGCAGCTCGTGATCACCGGCTCGGTGATTATCGCGGCCGTAGCCTTCGATGAATGGAAGCGGCGGACCCGAACCGCTGGAGAAAGAGGAGAGCGCGCCCATGGCACGTCTTGACGGTAAGGTCGCGGTGGTTACCGGTGGTGCTGACGGTATCGGCGCGGCCATCGTACGCGGTATGGCGACCGAAGGGGCCACCGTGTTCTTCGGCGACATCAATGACGATGGTGGCGAGGCTTTAGCGAACACACTTACCGGCGAAAATCTTGCTACTCATTACCGGCACTGCGACGTTGGTGAGGCGGACGATATCGAAGCCCTGATCAAGGTAGCCGTTGATCAAGGCGGCCGGCTAGATGTCCTGGTGAACAATGCCGCCATCGCCATCGGCGGCATGCCAGTTCACGAGATGACGGACGAGCAATGGCACCGGCTGATCCAAGTGAACCTGACAAGTGTGTTTCGAGGCAGCAAATTCGCCCTCCCGCACATGATCGAGCAACAATCGGGTGTCATCATCAATATGGCCTCGGCGCAGGGCCATATCGGCCTTGATGGATGGACTGCCTATGCCGGCGCCAAAGGTGCCGTGATGGCCATGACCAGGCAGATGGCGGTCGAATTCGGGCCCTACAACATCCGCGTCAACTCGATTTCGCCGGGTACGATCGCGACGCCGATGAACGAGAAGATCGTTGAGGAGCTTGGCGACCAAATCGCCAAGGCTTGGCTGAAGATGCATCCGATCGGCCGCATCGGCCTGCCTGAGGAAATTGCCGAAGCGGCGATCTATCTGGCAAGCGACGCAGCTGCCTTTACCACCGGCATGGATTTGCGCGTCGACGGCGGTCTGACTGCCGCTCCGCGCTACGTGCCTGACCTTGTCTGACCATGGCGGAAGACAGGAGTGTCTGCCTTGAGCGATAACACGACCAACGGCGCCCTTGAGGGCGTCAAGATTTTGGATTTCAGCCACCTCTTGCAGGGGCCATTTGCCACCCAACTGCTTGGCGACATGGGCGCCGACATCATTAAGGTCGAGCGCGCGGGACCCGGTGATCTGTTCAGATCGATGACCTTCTTCAATGGCTGGGTTGGTGGCTCGGAGAGCCCGTGCTTTCTGGCCTGGAATCGCAACAAGCGATCGATCGCGCTGAACCTAAAGTCGCCGCGTGTGCGCGAGATTCTTTACCACATCGCAGAGACCGCCGACGTCGTCGTGCAGAATTTCCGCCCAGGCGTGATGGACCGACTGGGCTACGGCTACGAGGACTTCGCCCGGATCAATCCACGCATTATCTACGCCTCCGGTTCTGGATATGGCGAAAGCGGCCCGTATCTGAAGCGTCCTGGTCAGGACATGTTGATCCAAGGGATTACTGGTCTGGCGTCGCTAACCGGCCCGCGCAATGAACCGCCGATTCCGGCCGGATCGGGGTTTGCGGACCAGATCGGGGCCATGAACCTCGTCTATGGCATCCTGTCCGCGCTCTATTACCGCGAAAAGACCGGGCGTGGGCAGAAGGTCGAGGTCAGCCTGATGGCCGGCATGATGGCGCATCTGCTGCAGGAATACGTCACGGTTCTGAATCTCGGCCGCGACTTCGAGCGCCCTGCATCCGGCATCGGCCATCCCGGCGCAATTGCCCCCTTTGGTATCTATGAAACCAAAGACGGGCACGTCAGCATCGCGATGAGCCCGTTTGCCACCCTCGTTGACGTGCTGAAGGCACCGGACTTGCTGGTCTATGACAATCCCGACGCACTTTACGATAAGCGCGATGAGGTTTGGCAAGCCATCAACGATCTGACCAAGACCTGGGCACGCGCCGATCTGATGGAGGCAATGCTTGCCGTCGACATCTGGTGTGCGGAGGTGAAGGACATTCGCGAGGCGGCGAATGACCCCCAGGTCACGCATATGGGTCTGATCGCCTCTTATCAGCATCCGTCCGTGGGAGAGGTCAAAACCGTGGCTCCGGCCGTCAAGCTCAGCGAGACACCGGCAACGATCGATCGTCCGGCGCCAATGATCGGGCAGCACGGTCGCGAGATCCTGCGCGAATACGGCGTTGCGGAGTCTGAGATCGAAGCCCTGATCAAGGACGGAGCCGTTACCATTCAAGAGGAGGCGGCGTGACCTACACCACGCTCACGGTTGAGCGTGAGAACAAGGTCGGCGTGATCACCTTTCGCCGACCCAAGCAGCTGAATGCCATCAACCCGGTGATGCAGGGCGAGATCATCGACGCGTTCACCGAGCTGCATGAGGCGACGGACGTCAACGCGATCGTTGTCACCGGCGAGGGGCGCGGCTTCATGGCAGGCGCCGACATCATCGAGTATGCCAAGCAGACCGACGAGGAATTCGCCCGGTTCCAAGATCGCGGTCGCCGTATGTATGCGGTCATCGACGAGAACGACAAACCGGTGATCGCCGCGGTCAACGGCCATGCGCTGGGCGGCGGATTCGAATTGGTTTTGTGTTGCGACCTGATCTTGGCGGCCGAGACGGCCAAGCTTGGATTGCCAGAGGTCCATCTCGGTCTCGTGCCGGGCGGCGGCGGAACCCAGCGCGCGCCCCGGCGCCTGGGCCTCAGTCGCGCCAATTGGCTCTTGCTGACCGGCGATGCCCAGACCGCGGAGACCATGGAGAGTTGGGGCCTCGTCAACGCCGTGACATCCGTCGACGCGCTACACGAAGAGGCCATGGCGTTGGCGGCCCGCGTCGCCGAACATCCCCCGGCGGCGATCCAAGGGCTGAAAAAACTCGCACGCACAGGATTTGGAACGGCCGGCAGCCTTGATGGGCTGAACTACGAGCGCGCCACGGTGACGGCGCTCTATCAAACCGACGAGGCGCGCAACAAGGTTCAGGAGTTTGCCGAAGCGAGCGCGCGCCGCGCCAAAGAGCGTGCCGAAAAGGCGCGGGCCGCACGGTAGCTAGACGTGTCCGGCACCAGGCCCGATTTTCTGACGCTGGACGAACTGGCTCAGAAGGTTCGCCCTGGCGATCGGATCGGAATCGGCGGCCATCACTATGCCCGCCTACCCCTTGCGTTGATTGACGCGGTGATCGCCGAGGGCCCGAATGATCTCCACTACATTTCTTGGGGTGGCGGATTGCCGCTTGAGATGTTGCTGGAGGCGGGGCTGATCGGTGCAATCGACAACTGTTTTTCCAGCCTCGACATTTTCGGCCTAGCACCGCGCTTTCGCGCCGCCGCCGAATCTGGCGCGGTTCCGGTGCGCGATTGGACGGCGCTAGCCATGATCCAGGGTTACCAGGCTGCCGCGCGCAACCTGCCTTGGTTGCCGTATCAGCCCCCAACCGGTTCCGACATGCTGAGCCTGGTGCCGGAAATTGAAACGCTGAAAAGCTCGGGCCGAGACCTAGCGCTAGCGCCCGCATTGCCGCTCAATGTCGCCTTGCTACACGCGCCCCGGGCCGATCGTAGCGGCAACGTTCAGATCATCGGCGCCCGTGCATTGGACCTTGCGTTGGCCGGGGCAGCCGACCAGGTGTTTGTGACAGTCGAAGAGATTGTTCCGGACGGAAGTTTGGCAGCCGACGGACGTCAGACCATACTCCACCGAAACCAGGTTAGCGCCATCGCGGAAGTGCCGGGCGGGGCCTATCCCACCTCCTGCCTGCCGCACTACGTCACCGACTATCAGGCGGTCCACTCGATGCTGAGGGGCCAGCCGCTTCATCGGCCTACGGCCAATTCCACTTCTACTGGCTATGTCCGGCGCGCTGCCCAGGTCTCCGCTTCAAAGGCAATAGGCGTCAAAACTCCTAGCAATTCGAGTACATCACCGACGACGGACGAACGGCTCGTCATTCGCATTGCGCAAGAATTCGACAACAATAGCTTCGCGTCGGCCGGGGCGGTTTCGCCGGTGGCCAACATTGCCTATCGATTGGCCAAGCGCACCCATGCGCCCGACATGGTCATTGCGACATTGAGCTGTGGCCACATCGACATCGAACCAACGCCACTGACCCTGTCGTTGTCAGAATCCTTCGATTGCCAGACCGCCGTCGCCCATCGCGGCGGCGATGACACCTACTTCGACTTCTACCAAAGCGGCTTGGTCAGCCACGAGATTGTTGGCGCCGCCCAAGTCGACAAGCAAGGCCGCGTCAACACCCTGCGTATTGACCGCCCGGATGGCGGCTTCATACGTCTGCCGGGGCAAGGTGGCATGGCCGATGTCGCGAACATGCACCAGACCTTCATCGTCTACCTGCCGCGCCAATCCGCACGCGCGCTAGTCGAGCAGGTCGATTTTGTCAGCGCTGCACGCGGCGTCACGGATCCCGCCGAACGCGAGCAACTCGGCTATCGCCAAGGCCCGGTAAAGCTGTTCACCAATCTGGGCGTCATAGAACTGTCGGGTGACTCTGGAGAGTTGCAGGTGACGGAGTTGTTTCCTGAAGTGGCTCGGGATTACATGCAGGAAAACGCCGGATTTCAACTGCGCTTTGCCGATGAAGTGAAGGTCGTCGATGAGCCCGCCGCCGAAATTCTCAAGATCTTGCGCGAAGAGATCGACCCGATTGGCTTACGGCGTCTCGAGTTCGGCGCCGCGCGCGACCGAGAAGCGCTGCTTGAAGAGGTTATTCGCGCCGACCGCGCCATCACCGCATCGCTGTTTGAGAACTAGGAAATGGGGGAGACCATGGAGCCGCTGCTGAGCATGGGTCGGGCCAAAGTTCTGGTCGACGGCATCTTTACCGAACCGCGCATTGCCCACCCCGAAGGCCTGGCGATCGACAGCGACGGCAAAATCTGGTGCGGTACGGAAACCGGCGACCTCATTCGCGTTGACCCGGACAATCCCGAACCTGAACTAATGGGCAGCACCGATGGGTTCAGCCTCGGCCTTGCTTTCGATGCGGCCGACAATTGCTTTGTCTGCGACCTCAAACATGCGGCCATCTTCCGCCGCGAAATGTCCACGGGTCGAACCGAGAAATTTGCCAGCAGCGGCATCCTGGTCCCCAACTATCCGGTCGTCGATGAGGCGAGAGGTTGGCTTTACGTCTCGGACAGTCACGGGCTCGAACAGGCAGGGCCTGGAATTTATCGCTATGCGTTGGCAACCGGCGAAGGGGGCCTTTGGTACGATAAGCCCATGGTGTTTGCCAATGGCATGGCCTTGGCCCCTGATGGCGGCGGTCTCTATGTGGTTGAGAGCTTTGCCCAACGAGTCTCATACGTGCCGATCAGGCCCGACGGCTCACCGGGCGAGGCCAGCGTGGTCGTCGAGGATGTTCAGCGCGTACCCGACGGTCTGGCCTTTGCCCACGACGGTACGATGTACATCTCCTGCTACGAACCGAGCCGGATCTACCGATTTGGAGCCGACAAGAAGTTGGAGTTGCTCATCGACGACCCGCAAGCGACGACGCTTGCCCATCCGACAAACATCGCGCTGCTCGGCAACCGCATGTTCACCGCCAACCTCGGACGATGGCACATCACTGAAATCGCTCTCTAACCCTTAGCAGGCAGGGCCCACCCACTGATTTCGCGGTGTGGCCGGGACCGTATTCTCGACGATGCGGTAAGGCCGTTCCATATTCCGCTTGCTTATTGTTGGGTCTTTCTGTGATCACATGTCCATGGACTCTCAAAATGAAAAGAAGGCGGCCATTGTCCGCGCGGCATTCGATGTCCTGATGTCCGGCGGTGTTCAGGCCTTGTCTTTTGAATCCGTCGCCCAATCTGCCGGCCTGTCGCGACAGTTGGTCCGCTACTACTTTGAAGACAGTGAAGCACTGATGGTCGCGCTTTGCGATTATTTGGCCGAACTATATCGCAGTGCGCTGATTGGCGGTGTGGCAAAGATCGAGGAAAAGAACCGGCTGGACTTCTTTTTCGATTTCTACTTCGATTTGCTGAGTGACGATCGCAAGCCGAGGGACGATCAGGCCTATGACGCCGTCTTTTCTTGGGCAGCGGGCAGCGACCAAATCCGATCAAACCTAAGCCTTCAATATGGTCTTTTGGGACAGGTCGTGTCCCACGAAATTGCACTAAAGTGGCCCGAATTGAGTCCGGAACAGTGTGGCGAACTGTCTTACCTGTTTGTGTGCCTGATGTACGGCCATTGGAAGATGGTGGCGACGCTCGGCTATGCAGAAGACCACAAATACATCGCCCGACGCGCATTAGACCGTTTGATTGATTCTTATTTGCTGAACTCCAACGATACGTTGAAGCCGGTAAAGCCCTGGGCACTACAGAAGTAGTTTTCATTTTGAAAACAATTTTTCGATATTTTGCGAAATTGCATAGGCGGGCGACTTTAGCTCTCTGTTTTTCAACGAGAATACCCTAGAGGGCAAACGCGCCGGCGGTGGTCGCGACCTCTATAGTCTTTTCGTTTCGAAAAAGCCCGAAAAAATCTCTTTTCAAATTCAACGCCTTGAGCATTTTGATTTTGTTTTGACATTATTTGGGCGTTTTGAGGGCATGTGTTTTGGCCGTTCAAGTGGACGGGAAAGTAGCGGTCGGCAGGGCCCCCTGCACGACCACGATAATCCCGTGCTTTGACGATCCTGACGGACTACGCCGCGCTACCCGCTCGGTCCGGTTCCAGGATGAGGACTGCGAACTGATCATCGTAGACGATGGATCAGCCGCATCCAATTCTGCGGCCATCTCCGAAATCGGACGGATTTGCCAGGCGACTGTCATTCGACTGCCTCGGCAAAGTGGGCCTGCCGCGGCGCGCAATGCTGGGATCGAGGCCAGCTCGGGCCGGTATGTCGCGTTCTTGGATGCAGATGATGTCTGGTTACCCGGCAAACTGGCATTGCAGCGATCGGAAATGGACCGTCGCGGTCTGGTGTTTTCCTACATGCGCTACACCAACGTAGATGGCGGACGTATGCGCCCGATGCCCGCCCCCGACCAGCTGTCGCGACGAGCTTTGATGCGCAATACCGCAATCGGCTGTTCAACCGTGATGCTGTGTAGGGAATTCCTCGACGACCGGCGGTTCACCGACGCGCCCTGTGAGGATTTCGCTTTTTGGGTCGAACTGCTTAATGGCGAGGAAAGAGCCTATCTAATCGGGGAAGAAATCGCAGTATTGAGGTTCCGCGGCGGCCGGTCCCGGAACAAGCTTGTCGCCGCGTGGCGCCAATGGCGCACTTTACGAGGGCCGCAGAACACACCACTGCTACCCGCCCTCGGCCAATTCGCCGGCTATGCAGGTCGGGCAATGCACAAGCACTGGCGCCCCGGTGGCAGCATGCCGGCATATCGACGGATCGGAGACCTTGAGCTGTGACCCGTTGCGCTCGTGTCGCCTTATTCTACGACGTGAACGACTGGGCCTTTCACAACGTAGCCAGAAACGTGGCTCACGTTATCGACGGTTTCGCCTTCTCCCTATACGGCAGGAACGATTGGTTCGGGCGCAAATCCGTTGTTCAACGGATTGCGCTGGAGGCGGATGTGATGGTCTTCCTCTGGCGATTCGACATCTTGGCCTTTCTGGACTGTCTTGACGGCAAAACCTGGCGCCGTTTCGCCGGACCGGATCGCCCGGCGCTGGTCACGATCGTCTATGACCATTTGTATCAGGACAGCCAAGCTCTCGAAAAAATGGGCAACCCGTTTGCCGTATCGGACCTCGTTTGTGTCAGCTCGCAGCGCCTGCGTCGAGCATATGAAGCGTCGTACGATTTGCCCGACATCTTCTGCACCCTGCCCGACGGGGTGGACTTGTCGCGCTTTGCACCGTCGGACGAAGCACCTGCCGGACACCGCCCCCTCCGGCTCGGCTGGGTCGGCAACAGCCGCTGGGCAAATACCGAGGCGCCGGATCTCAAAGGGCGCCGCACCATTTTTGACGCCGCGATTGCCGTTTTGAGGGCACGCGGGCGGGCCGTCGAAGTCCATATCGCCGATGCCGGGGAGGCCCGCATTCCAAGTGCGCAGATGCCGGACTTCTACCGCCAGATCGACGTCCTGGTCTGCACATCGGCCATGGAGGGCACGCCCAACCCGGTGCTGGAGGCCATGGCTAGCGGCGCTGCGATCGTCACAACCGATGTGGGGATCGTGCCTGAAGTTTTGGGCCCTCGACAGTCGGAGTTCATCGTTCGCGACAGAAGCGCACGCGCCTTTGCCGATGCGCTGGACCGGCTCTTATCCGATCGCGACCTGTGCACAGCGTTGCGGCAGGAAAATTTGGGCCGGCGGCATCAGCTTAGCTGGACAACACGCGCACCGCTTTGGAAGGGGATGCTGTACGCCGCGCAGCAGGTCCGGTTCAACCATCACCGGCAGAGCTGCCGCGAAGCACTGAACCGTTATCGCTGGCGTCCGCGTTCCGGTATCGAACGTGCCCGTCGACTTGTGGCGATGAACCCGCTGGCGTTTCGCGCATACGAGACACTTAGGCAGCGCGCGCCCGGGATTGTACGGCAGACAAAGAGATTGCTTGAGCGGGGGTCAAGATGACGGAGAGATGGCTTGTCACCGGAGGGGCCGGTTTCATCGGAAGCCAATTAGTGGACCTCCTCCTGAGGCGTGGAGATCAGGTTGTGGTGGTAGACGATTTCTCGGCCGGGTCGGTAGACAATCTTCCGAGTTTTGGGAACGGTCCGCGCCTATCGGTCCGCAAGGCCGATGTCACCAATGCGGCAAGTCTTGCGGCAGCCATGGCTACCGTTTCCGGCGTCTTTCATTGCGCCGCGACGGTCAGGATCCAGGATTGCATCGACGACTGGTTTGGCGCCCATGCCACCAACGCAACGGCGACGATCCGCCTTTTCGAGATCGCGCAGCGGAAAGGCAATCTGCCGGTCGTCTATGCCTCATCGGCTGCAGTTTACGGGAATCGCAGCGGCGAGATCTGCCACGAGGATTTGCCGGTTGGCCCGGTTTCGCCTTACGGGGCGGACAAACTGGCCTGCGAAAATCACGCGCGGGCGTTCTGGCAGGTTCATCGCCTGCCGACGGCCGGCCTGCGCCTCTTCAATGTTTATGGTCCTCGGCAAACCGTCGCCTCCTCGTACTCCGGCGTGCTCGCCCAGTTTGGCCGGAACTGGCAGACTGGCCGGCCTCATGTGGTTTTCGGCGATGGGCTGCAGTCGCGGGATTTCGTCTATGTCAGCGACGTCGTTGCGGGCATGGCCGCCGCCATGGACCGGCTTCACCAAACACCGCAATGTCTTGTGTCCAACATTTGCACCGGCAGGTCGGTCTCGATCTTGGACCTGCTGGCCATCTTCGAGAGGGTCGCCGGCCGTCCACTTCCCGGGCCGATAGAGTTCCGCCCTGCGCGGGCTGGAGAAATCCGCAACTCGCAAGGAGGGACAACCCGCATGGCCGAACTTCTCGGCCTCCGCAGAACCGTGAAGCTTGAAGACGGACTTCGCACATATCTGGCCTCGCTGAAGCACAGCGCCTTGGACGTGATGCCGCTCGTTCAGGTGGCGGAGTAGCGATATTGAACCGCCCCAGCGTCTTGCTTTGCCTCGACACGCCCAACTGGGCTTTCGACAACATCGCCGATCAGATCATTCGATACCATGGCGACCGCTTTGCGTTCGAACGCTACTACATGGCCGGACCGGTAGGGTACCCACACGTCTTCCTGAACCAGGTCTTCCACATCATGGAGCCGTTCGACATCATTCATTTCTTCTGGCGGGAAGACGTTCAGCATCTGCTGAATCCGGAAGCGATGTTCCGGGCGGCGACGGAATTTCAACTAAATCCGGAACAGCTGTTCGATCGGCTCAGCCATCCGGTGATTACCGCTTCGGTCTATGACCATCTGTTTCTCGAGCCCCAGCATCACCCCTGGCGAGAGCGCGCGTTTTGGTACATGGACGGCTATTCGGTACCATCCGAGGTGCTGAACGAGATCTACCGTGGGATTGATATGTTTCCCGACCCTCTGGCGGTCATCACCGACGGTGTGGATTTGGAACGGTTTCAGCCCCGTAATCTGGAACGGCTGAAGGATTTGGATCGGCCACTACGCGTTGGTTGGGTAGGAAATTCGACCTGGGGGGGCGATCCAAAGCGCGATGCGAAGGGGCTGCACAGCATTTTGAACCCGGCGATCGAGGCATTGAGGGACGACGGCCACGAGATCGAGCAGCACTATGCGGACTCTACGGTTTATCGCCGCAGCCGGGATGAGATGGTAGAGTATTACGGCGAAATCGACGTGCTGGTGTGCTCGTCCGAGATCGAAGGCACACCCAATCCGGTATTGGAAGCCATGGCATCCGGCGTCCCGGTGGTATCGACGCGGGTCGGTATCGTGCCCAATGTCTTGGGGGCCAAGCAGTCGGGGTACATCCTTTCCGAGCGGGCAGTCGCGCCGATGGCGGATACCCTGCGCCGTCTGATTGAAAACCGCCCTACCCTATCGGAGCTTTCGGCGGAGAATCTGCAAAGCATCAAGGCCTGGAATTGGGCCGAGACGACCAAAGGCTGGCACGGCTTCTGGCAGGCGGCCACGGAGCGGCACAAGGCCGGGCAGCGCGCGCCACTGAAGCGTCATTTGCTGCGCGAGCGCTACGCCGCCTGGTATGCCGACAATGTGCGATATAGTGGCGCCCGGGCAAAAGGGATCAGCCTGGCACGGTACAAGCGCACCCTGCATCAAATGGCGCTGAACTGGATTTACAAGACGCCCGAGCGCGCTGCGATGGTCAACCGCCTTAGAGGCAGAGGCTGAGTGGTGGCCAGTTTCGGGATCTCCTGGGCCCTAAGAGAGCGTCCGGCGCCCAAGCTCTTTACACTGCTAATGCCCTGGGGAAGGGTCGGCAGCCATCTGGTTGCCTCAGCGCTCGAAGCAGAGCCAGGCATCCACGTCGAAAACGAGCCGACGACAGAGATTATGGCACTCGGGCATCAGGCTGGTCTGGCACCGGAGGTAATCCGCGATCAGCAATATTTACATCTGGCAGAGTTCGCATCGAACCTGCCGCGCGGGCTTCGTGCTGCCGGATTGAAGCTTTCGCACAGGTCGCTGATTGATCAAACCGGCTATATGCGCCACCTATCGGAGTTGGGGTTTCGACTTGTGCTGATGGTTCGCCGGAATCATCTGAAAAGTGCTGTTTCACAGTTGCGCGCACTTGCCCGCTCGCAGGAAGAACAATGCGATAGTAGGTGGGCCAGTCCTTGGGCGGTCACGGCGGACGAACCCAAACCCGGCCCGGATACCATCGATGTGGCCGAAGCGATGCGGCTGGCGGCCGAGTTTGAAACCACGCAAGTAGAGATGATGGAGACCGTGCTGGCAGTCTATGGCACTGAGTGGAAACGCGTTGAGTACGAACGCCTTTGCGTGGACCCGGACGGCACGATCCGCGAGGTCTTTGACAATCTGAGTTTGAAGGCACCAAAGGCGATCGCGATCCGGTACCGCAAAGCCACGTCGGACTGTCTGGTCGACGATGTGGTGAACTATGAGGAACTTAGGTCGGCGGCGGTTGAGGCGGGGCTTGAACGTTTCCTCTAGGACGCCTTGCGCATTGGGGGCTGCGAGGATTTGATCCGCCCTGCCATGTCTGCAATCCAGGCTGTGCCCGACAGCGTCACCCGAGCCTCCTGGGCGGTCATTTTCAAGATGTAGGCTGTGTGATGCCGGCCCACGGTCTCGTAGACAACCTCGCAGCCTGAAAGACCGTTCATGTGGCGGCGCCCCCAGCGATTTACGCGCAACCGGATCAAGCCACCCTCCGGCCCGGCGATACTTACGGATTTATCTCCAAACCCAATGGTCCAATCGCTGGCCAGATGTTCCTGCACTAAATCCGCGGTCTCGGCCGTTGTGCGGTAGGTGAGCCAGGGAAAGCGTCGGGCGATCGATGAGAAAAGCGCGGCGGCCTGATCGAGCAACCCTTGAACGCCGTTTCGGCTACGCCAGGGGCGACGATGCGGATTGCGCCGTCCGATAGGCGACGTGTTGGGTTCGGGCACATCAAGTAGGTCGTCGGGATGAAGGAAATGGGTCCAAACACCCAAAGTGGCCAGTTGGCTAGCGCTGTCGAACAGGGTTTCGTCGGTACATTCGTAGCCACAGGTGGTTCTGGGAAGACAAAACAGGTCAGGCTTCCAAGGCTCAGGGCCGAATTCGCGGTTGGCACCGTCCTCGGTCCGCCCAAAGAAGCTTCCGCTGATCACCTTTATGCTGGGGAACACCCCAGCTAGGGCGCGAATGCCCGCCACGTCGTACTGATTGTTCGGCGGAACATAAGAGGTCGGTAGCGCGCCGCATCCGAAACTCGCCCAAAGCTCTTTCGCATGGCCCAGCGCATCCGTCATCTCGGTGATGTCCGGCCAATCGCGCAGTTGCAAAGACTGGTGATTGTAGCCGTGCAGTCCCATCTCCGGCGGCCTGTAGCGCTGGATCGGTTCGAACGCATCTGCTGCTGGCCGGTGGTCAGCAGGATCGATGCCTGCGGCCTCCAACTCGTGAAGTTCGACGTAATCGAAGACGCAAAAGCAGCTATATTTCAACCCGTGCCGTTCGGCTAGACCAAACATGTCCGGGCACCACACATCGCTGTAGAACGCTTCTGGCGATAGCTCGGGAAACTCCTCCTGCACAAAGCCCGGAAGATGCCCAACGAGCGGCGCTGGAAAATCGTCGATCTGCACGACGCCGGCATTCACGACGGGCGCCAAGGTCAAGGGCTGGATGACTTCAAGCGTCTGAATGATCAGACCGCGGGCTCGTTTCTGGCTCAGGAATACGCTGTTCCAGTAAGCTGTGCGCCCCCGCCCAACTGACAGCGCCCAGGCGATCGGTTTGCCGGACCAAGTCGTAGCCAAGACCTCTACTCCGCGGTCCGGAATCTGATCAAGGCTGGCGTGGCCGATCATGCCCTCCGAGGTCAGTTGAATACCCTCGAAGGCAGGCAGGGTCTGCCCCGGAAACCGGATACCGCCGCTGTCGGCCGCCCTGATCGAGAATGGAGTGTTGCAAGAAATCATCCCGAAGAGCTTGTCAAGCTTGCTTGGCTGCGCCCGGTAGACAGCGGCGACGCCGCCGCCGGCCTCAACGAAACTGAACAGAGAAGCAACATGTTCAGGCGCAAGGAGGCCGAGATTTTCGGTTGCCGTGATAACAGCGGAATAGTTTTTAAGGTCGGGCCAAGGCGCGTCTGCCGACAGATCAAAGACGTCATGCCCAATTCGGGCGCAGTCGAATGCGGCATGCGTATTCTCGACGGCCAGCCGCGCTGGAGCGTCCGAGGTGTCGGAAACAACGAGCACCCTTTGAGCCGGCCTTTCAGTACCCACCTCCGCCATACGCATCTGCCTCCAGCGCGAACCCGAACTGACCTCAAAATCTGCCGGTTACGAACCTACAATTCTATTCCCCACATCCAAGGACCGGACCGGAATTCCGGCCGCAACCGGCTTCACAAACTCTGGTCAGCTTCCTTCAGCCGCCGCTCTCTAGAGTTCTTCCCTGCGATCTCGATTTCGATCCTGCGTCGACGTGGAAGAACCAATCAACGCTAGGCCAAAGTGTATCAATGGTCTACACGCCGCCGGCACCGAAAATGGCAACAGGCGCAACAATCGGTTAGCCAGCGGCGGCGCGTGTGTCGGGCGATTACCGTCTCACCACATTCTGTTGATTGAAACTCAAGCGGGGTCGCGGGATCACCTGTTGCTCAACACAAAGCCTTAACGAACTCCGGGGAAGCACCCGGTTTTTTTCGGACAGACCGTTGAGCAAATCCCAGGACCCTCGGCTTGTAAAGCCCGCCTCATTTGGTTCCATAGTCGCTGAGATTAACGGTACAGGCGTGACGACGAGGATCGCCGCAACGGCCCCAACAAGAAAAACGCCGACCTGGGGTGACCAGACCGGCGCTTGAAGGTTGGTTGGGTATGTGCCCCGAGGCTTAGCTGAGGAAGATCTCAACGCGCCTGTTTTGCGGCTCGCGGACGCCGTCCGGGGTCGGGACCAGCGGGTTCTCCTCACCAAAGGCTCGGATCACGATCTCGTCCGGCGCAATGCCGCGCGCG
>JBCCER010000036.1:0-30292 GCA_039030175.1 Pseudomonadota bacterium | reverse complement strand
CCTGCCGGAAGGCACGGAGATGGTGATGCCGGGCGACAATGTTGCGATGGATGTGGAGCTGATCGCGCCGATTGCGATGGACGAAGGCCTGCGCTTTGCCATCCGCGAGGGCGGCCGCACCGTCGGCGCCGGCGTCGTCGCTTCCATCGTCGAGTAAGGACGAACGGCTGAGTTTGCGAAAAGGGCCGCCGGGTCTAGACCCGGCGGCCCTTTGCTTTTGAAAAATACGAAAAAATTGGGCCAAGCCGCTTGACGCGGGGCGTCCAAATCCGTATGTCAACGCCTCGTTAGGGATTGGCTGTAGGCCGGTGGTTCACCGGGTTAGACGCAGTCCTGGTATTTCACATCGGACACGCTCGTCGTTGTCCTCTGTGCGATGTCAGCCCTCACGCCGGAGCGTGGGGGATTTTTTGTGGTTTGGGATTGTCGCTAAGGCGGCCAGGGCCGATTGAGGCCGGATCGTTCCACATCCATTCCCTGACTTGAAAAAGCGGCCTCGTCGAGGCCGGAAACAGACTGTTCGCGATGTGCTGGCCGATGCTCCGGGTCGTCCCGCACCTCTCGATCGAAACCAAGGGTCCGTTAAATGGACAGTCAAAATATTCGCATTCGCCTTAAGGCGTTTGATCACCGCGTGCTGGATCAATCCACCACCGAGATCGTGAATACTGCCCGGCGCACCGGCGCCGACGTGCGTGGTCCGATCCCGCTGCCGACTCGGATTGAGAAATACACTGTGTTGCGATCGCCCCACATCGACAAGAAGTCGCGCGAGCAGTTCGAGATTCGCACCCACAAGCGGCTGCTGGATATCGTCGATCCGACGCCGCAAACCGTCGACGCGCTGATGAAGTTGGACCTGGCGTCCGGCGTCGACGTCGAAATCAAGCTCTAGGGGCCGGCAATGCGGACAGGCATTATCGCCCGCAAGCTGGGCATGACCCGCGTCTTCGGTGACGACGGTCAGCACATTCCGGTAACGGTGCTGCATGTCGATGGCTGCCAGGTCGTCGCCGTGCGGTCGCAGGACAAGGATGGCTATACCGCGCTGCAGCTTGGCGTCGGCAAGCCGAAGGTCTCGAACGTTTCCAAGCCAATGCGCGGCCACTTCGCCAAGGCGAAGGTTGAGCCTAAGCGTAAGCTTGCTGAATTCCGCGTCAGTGAGGACGCGGTCTTGAACGTCGGCGATGAGTTGATCGCTGACCACTTTCTGGCGGGTCAGCATGTCGATGTGATCGGCACCTCGATTGGTAAGGGATTCGCTGGCGCCATGAAGCGGCATAATTTCGCCGGCCTGCGAGCCAGCCACGGCGTGTCCATCTCCCACCGCTCTCACGGTTCGACCGGCAACAGCCAGGACCCGGGCAAGGTCTTCAAGGGTAAGAAGATGGCCGGCCATATGGGCGACCGCCGGGTCACGGTGCAAAACCTGACCATCGTGTCGACCGATGTGGATCGCGGTTTGATCTTGGTTCGTGGCGCCGTGCCAGGATCCGAGGGCTCGTGGGTCTTGGTCCGCGATGCCGCAAAACATCCGGTTCCAAAAGATGCGCCGATGCCTGGCAGCGTTCGTGAGGTTGTCGCTGAGGAGCCTGCCGAAGAAGTGCCGGCTGAAGAGGTAGTCGAGGATGCGGCGCCTGCTGAAGAGGCGGCACCCGCAGAGGAGGCTGCTTCGGAAGAATCGGCTGAGGCAACCCCGGATGCCGATGAAGGGAAGGATGCCTAAGCCATGAAGGTTTCCGTAAAGACGCTCGACAACAAGAGCGCCGGCGAGATCGAGCTCAGCGCCGACGTGTTCGGTCTTGAGCCGCGCGCGGACCTGCTGCACCGGATGGTGAATTACCAGCGTGCCAAGCAGCGGGCCGGCACCCACAAGACCAAGGGCATCAGCGAAATTCGTGGCACGACGGCCAAGCCATTCCGCCAGAAGGGCACGGGCCGTGCACGGTCGGGCAGCTTACGCGCATCTCAGTATCGCGGCGGCGCCACGACGTTCGGGCCGGTGGTTCGCAGTCACGGCATCGAACTGCCCAAAAAAGTTCGTCGTCTTGCGCTGAAGCATGCGCTGTCAGCAAAGGCTGCGGCGGGTGACCTGATCGTTGTCGAAAACGCCGATGTCGGTTCGCACAAGACCAAGGAACTGGCCCAGAAGCTCGACGCGCTCGGTATCTCGTCGGCTCTGTTCATTGATGGCGAGGCGGTAGAGCCGAAGTTCGACCTGGCGGCCCGCAATCTTGCTTCGGTCGACGTCCTACCGGAAGCGGGCGCGAACGTTTACGACATTTTGCGCCGGGACACGCTGGTCCTGACCAAGGCAGCGGTTGCGAAGCTTGAGGAGCGGCTGAAATGAGCACGGCTGGCAAGATCGGCCCGATCAGCAAGGAGCGGATGTACGACATCATCCGCAGCCCGGTGATCACCGAAAAATCGACCCTCATCACCCAGTTTAATCAGGTGACGTTCCGCGTGCCGATGGACGCGACCAAGCCGGAGATCAAACAGGCGGTCGAAGGCCTGTTCGAGGTGGACGTAACACGCGTCAATACCCTGGTTCAGAAGGGTAAGAACAAGCGTTTTCGCGGCATTAAGGGCCGTCGTCCGGATACGAAGAAGGCGATTGTGACGTTGGCCGAGGGCCAGCAGATCGACGTCTCGACAGGGGTCTAACCGATGGCTTTGAAGACATTCAAACCGGTTTCCGCCGGTCTGCGCGAGCTGGTCATCGTCGACCGCTCGGGTCTGCACAAGGGCGATCCGGTCAAGAAGCTGACCAGTGGCCTGTCGAAAAAGGGCGGCCGCAACAACACTGGCCGGATCACCGCGCGGCGGATTGGCGGCGGCCACAAGCGTGCCTACCGCGTGATCGATTTCAAGCGGCGCAAATTCGATGTGCCGGCGACGGTTGAGCGGCTTGAGTATGATCCGAACCGGACGGCTTTCATCGCCTTGATCCGCTACGACGACGGCGAGCAGGCCTACATTTTGGCGCCGCAGCGCCTGGGCGTTGGCGATCAGGTCATCGCCGGTGAGAAGACCGACGTGAAGCCCGGCAATGCCATGCCGCTTCGCTCTGTGCCGATCGGGACGATCGTGCACAACGTCGAGCTGAAGCCAGGCAAGGGCGGCCAGATTGCTCGGTCGGCCGGCACCTACGCTCAGCTCGTCGGTCGCGACATGGCCTACGCCCAGCTCAAGCTCTCCTCGGGTGAGTTGAGGGTCGTGCGGGGCGATTGCATGGCCTCGATCGGTGCGGTTTCGAACCCGGATCAGGCCAACACCAAGCAGGGTAAGGCGGGCCGCAAGCGTTGGGCGGGTAAGCGTCCGTCGGTACGCGGTGTTGCCATGAACCCGGTCGATCACCCGCATGGCGGCGGCGAGGGTCGCACCTCGGGCGGTCGTCATCCGGTCACTCCCTGGGGCAAGCCGACCAAGGGCCGGCGTACGCGCAGCAATAAGGCGACGGACAAGTACATCATCCGTCGTCGTCACAAGAAGTAGTCGGAGATCGCCTGATGGCACGTTCCGTTTGGAAAGGTCCGTTCGTCGACGGCTATCTGCTGAAAAAGGCAGAAGCTTCGCGTGCGTCCGGACGCAATGAGATCATCAAGACGTGGTCGCGGCGTTCGACCATTTTGCCGCAATTCGTCGGCCTGACCTTTGGTGTCCACAACGGGCACAAGTTCCTGCCGGTGTTGGTCAACGAAAACATGGTCGGCCATAAGTTCGGCGAGTTTGCGCCAACCCGGACCTACTACGGCCATGCGGCCGATAAGAAGGCGAGAAGGAAATAGGCCATGGGCAAGGCAGCGACACCCCGCAAGCTTGCTAGCAACGAGGCCCGTGCGGTCGCCCGCGTGCTGCGGTCAAGCCCGCAGAAGCTGAACCTGATGGCGCAGCTCATCCGGGGCAAGCCGGCCGACCGGGCGCTGGCCGATCTGTCCTTCTCCAAGCGACGGATCGCGGGAGATGTGAAGAAGGTTCTGCAGTCGGCAATCGCCAATGCGGAAAACAACCACCAGCTCGATGTCGATCGGCTGTATGTGGCCGAGGCTTATGTGGGCAAGAGCCTGACCATGAAGCGGTTTCGGGCACGCGCCCGTGGCCGGGTCGGTCGCATTGTTAAGCCTTGGTCCAATCTGACGGTGATCGTACGCGAGCGTGAGGAGACGGCGTAACCATGGGTCAAAAAGTAAACCCGATCGGTCTGCGGCTGGGCATCAATCGCACCTGGGATTCGCGCTGGTTCGCCGGCAAGGATTATGCCGATCTGCTGCACCAAGATCTCGAGCTGAAGCGCTATCTGGAAAAGCGCCTGGCGCAAGCCGGTCTTAGCCGGATCGTAATCGAGCGTCCTGCCAAGCGTGCGCGGGTGACGATCTACTCAGCACGCCCCGGCGTCGTGATCGGTAAGAAGGGCGCCGACATCGAGAAGCTGCGTCAGGATCTGGCGAAGATGACCGGCGGCGACGTGACGCTGAACATCGTCGAAATCCGCAAGCCGGAGATCGACGCTCAGTTGGTCGCCGAGAACATCGCCAATCAGCTGGAGCGTCGGGTGGCGTTCCGTCGTGCCATGAAGCGTGCGGTGCAGAATGCAATGCGCTTGGGCGCGCTGGGCATTCGGATCAATTGCGGTGGCCGTTTGGGCGGTGCGGAGATCGCGCGGACCGAGTGGTATCGCGAAGGCCGCGTGCCGCTGCACACGCTGCGCGCTGATGTCGATTACGGCACTGCAACGGCGCACACGACCTACGGCACCTGTGGCGTGAAGGTCTGGGTCTTTAAGGGTGAGATTATGGCTCACGATCCGATGGGCCACGAGAAGCGCTTGGCGGAGCAGTCGCCCGGTGGCAGCGGTGGTCGTCCCGGCGGCGGTCGGGACCGCGACGCGGCGTAAGGTAGGAACGAGAGATGCTAAGTCCAAAGCGAACGAAGTTCCGCAAGCAGTTCAAGGGCCGCGTCAAGGGCGTCGCCAAGGGTGGAACGGATCTTAATTTCGGTGCCTATGGCCTGAAAGCCGTAGGTCCGGCGCGGATCACCGCCCGCCAGATCGAGGCGGCGCGTCGTGCGATAACCCGCCACATTCGCCGTCAAGGGCGGGTGTGGATCCGGGTATTCCCCGATGTGCCTGTCAGTCAGAAGCCTGCGGAAGTGCGTATGGGTAAGGGCAAGGGTGCGCCTGAATACTGGATGTGCCGGGTCAAGCCTGGCCGCATCATGTTCGAGCTTGACGGCGTCACCCCGGATCTCGCCCGCAAGGCGTTCGAGTTGGCCTCTGCCAAATTGCCGGTGCCGACCAAGTTCATCACCCGCATGGGCGAGGAGGGCTGACCGCGATGAATGCTGAAGATTTGCGCGCTAAGACCGACAGCGAGTTGGAAGACGAGCTGATCGCGCGGAAGAAGGAACAGTTCAATCTGCGTTTCCAGAAGGCCAATGGCCAGCTGGAGAACACGGCGGCCGCCAAAGTAGCGCGTCGCACGGTGGCGCGGATTAAGACGATCCAGGCTGAGCGTGCGGCAGCAGCCGCTGACACCGAGTAGGAAGGGCAGGGCAATGCCAAGACGTGTTCTGACCGGTACGGTGGTATCCGACAAGGCTGACAAGACTGTTGTGGTCTTGGTCGAACGTCGGTTGAAGCACCCGGTCTACAAAAAATTCATCAAGCGGTCCAAGCGCTACCAGGCGCACGACGCCTCTAACGCCTCGAAGGTTGGCGATACGGTCCGGATTATCGAGACCTCGCCGATTTCCAAGTCGAAGCGCTGGATGGTTCTGGCTGACGATATCGTCGTCAACGCGACGGCGTAAGGAGCAGATCGATGATTCAGATGCAAACCAACTTGGACGTCGCCGACAATTCCGGCGCGCGCCGGGTGCAGTGCATCAAGGTGCTGGGCGGTTCCAAGCGACGCTCAGCGTCGGTGGGCGATGTGGTCGTCGTTTCCGTAAAGGAGGCGATCCCGCGTGGCCGCGTGAAAAAGGGCGATATTCACCATGCGGTCATCGTCCGCACTGCGAAGGAAATCCATCGTCAGGACGGCACCTCTATCAAGTTCGACGGCAATGCCGCCGTCTTGATCAGCAAGCAGAATGAACCGATCGGAACCCGTATCTTCGGGCCGGTAACGCGTGAGCTGCGCGCGAAGCGGTTCATGAAGATCATCTCATTGGCGCCGGAGGTGCTGTGATGGCAAATGTCGGCAATGCCCGGCCCAAACTGAAGGTCAAGAAGGGCGACAAGGTTGTCGTGCTTGCCGGCCGCGACAAGGGCAAGCAGGGCGAGATCCTTAAGGTCTTCCCGTCGGACAACAGGGTCATCGTTCAGGGTGTCAACGTGACCACCCGTCACGTCAAGCCGTCGGCTCAATCCCAAGGCGGGTTGGAGCAGAAGGAATCGACTATCCACGTTTCGAACGTGGCCCATATCGATCCGAAGACAGACAGGCCGACCAAGGTTGGCTACCGCACGCTGGAGGACGGCCGCAAGGTCCGGTTCGCCAGGGCGTCCGGCGAAGTACTCGATGTGTGAGCGGAACCATGGCCAGGCTTAGAGACCAATACGAAGAGACGATAAAGCCGAACCTTTCGGAGGAGTTCTCGTACAAGAACCCGATGGAAGTGCCGCGGCTTGAGAAAATCGTTATCAATATGGGTGTCGGCGAGGGTGTCGGCGACAGCAAGACGGTGACGTCCGCTGTACAGGACCTTACGGCGATTTCCGGTCAAAAACCCGTCGTCACCAAGGCGAAGAAATCGGTCGCGAACTACAAGCTGCGCGAGGGTATGAAGATCGGTTGCAAGGTCACCCTGCGGCGTGAGCGCATGTACGAGTTTTTGGATCGGCTGGTGAACATCGCGCTGCCGCGTGTGCGTGATTTTCGCGGGCTGTCTGACAAGAGCTTCGACGGCGCCGGCAACTATTCGCTGGGCGTCAAGGAACAGATCGTGTTTCCGGAGATCGACTACGACAATGTCGATCAGGTTCGGGGCATGGACATCACCATTGTGACGACGGCTAAGACCGATGCGGAAGCGAGGTCGCTCTTGCGCGGCTTCAACTTCCCGTTCGTCAACTAACCGGTCGGAAGGGCAGAACATGGCAAAAGTAAGTGCCGTTCAGCGAAACAAGAAGCGCGAGCGTTTGGCGGCGAAGTACGCCGAAAAGCGGGCAGCCCTGAAGGCGATCGCGGACGATAAGTCGGTTTCGGCCGAAGAGCGCTTTAACGCGTATCAGAAACTATCGCAGTTGCCGCGCAACGCGTCGCCGACCCGGGTGCATAATAGGTGCGAGGTGACGGGTCGACCGAAGGGTTATTACCGCCGGTTCAAGGTGAGCCGTATCGCGTTGCGCGAGTTGGCCTCGTCGGGGCAGATCCCCGGCATGGTCAAGTCGAGTTGGTAGGAGGAGAATTGGGCCCATGTCGCTTAGCGATCCCGTAGGCGATCTCTTGACCCGCATCCGGAACGGACAGCGGGCCGGTAAATCCGTCGTCGAAAGCCCGGCTTCGAACCTCCGCGCCAACGTGCTGGAGGTGTTGAAGCGAGAAGGTTACATCCGTGGCTACTCCAAGGGGGAGGTGCGGACCGGAATTGCCAACCTGCAGATCGAATTGAAGTATCACGACGGACAACCCGTGATCCGCCGTATCGACCGCGTGTCGACACCGGGTCGGCGCGTCTATTCCAAGATCAAGGATCTGCCGACCTACTATAACGGGTTGGGCATCCGGATCTTGTCGACCCCGCGCGGCGTCATGTCCGACGTCGAGGCCCGCGCCGCCAATGTTGGTGGCGAGGTCCTGTGCGAAGTATTTTAGGGGGATTGGACTGATGTCCCGCATCGGCAAACTTCCGGTAACCGTGCCGCAGGGTGTGGAGCTGAAGGTCAACGGCCAGGAGGTCACGGCCAAGGGCAAGCGCGGTCAGCTTCAGCTTGTGGTTAACAGCGAGGTCGCCGTGAACCACAGCGACGGCCAGGTCTCGGTCGAGCCACGCTCCAACTCGCGCCAGGCCAAAACCTTGTGGGCCACAACGCGCACGCTGATCAACAATATGGTGGTTGGCGTTAGCGATGGGTTCACTAAGAAGCTGGAGATCAACGGCGTTGGTTATCGCGCCCAGGTCCAGGGCAAGGAATTGGTTCTGCAGCTCGGCTTCAGCCACGACGTTCGCTACCCGATCCCTGAGGGGATTGAGATCAAGTGCGAGCGTCCGACTGCGATTGAAGTATCCGGGCACGACAAGCAGAAGGTCGGCCAGGTTGCGTCGGAAATCCGCAGCTGGCGGCCGCCGGAACCCTTCAAGGGTAAGGGCGTGAAATACGAAGACGAAACCATCCTCCGCAAGGAAGGCAAGAAGAAGTAGGGCCTGAAGCGATGTTGACGACGAGAGAACTTCGCGATCGGCGCACACGGCGCAATCGCAGCCGCCTGCGCAAGTTGGGCAAGCTTAGGCCGAGGCTGACAGTGTTCAGGTCGTCCAAGCAGATCTATGCCCAGATCATCGACGATGCGGCCGGCAGCACGTTGGCAGCGGCGTCGAGCCTGGATAAGGATCTGCGGTCTTCGCTGAAGACGGGCGCGGACACCGATGCGGCGACGGCTGTTGGTAAGCTGGTTGCCGAGCGCGCCAAACAGGCCGGAATCACCCAGGTAGTGTTCGATCGGGGTGGCTATTTGTATCACGGCCGGGTCAAGGCCCTGGCCGATGCGGCCCGCGAAGGCGGGCTGAAATTTTAGGGAAAGGCCGAAGCCATGGCACGCATGCAGCGTGAAGAGCGGCGCGAAGAAAGCGAACTGATTGAAAAGCTGGTCGGTATCAACCGCGTGGCCAAGGTGGTCAAGGGCGGTCGACGCTTTGGTTTTGCCGCTATCGTGATTGCCGGGGACGGCCGCGGCCGAGTCGGCTTCGGCTCGGGCAAGGCGCGGGAAGTTCCCGAAGCAATCCGTAAGGCGACGGAGCAAGCCAAGCGCAGCATGATCCGCGTGCCGTTGCGCGAAGGACGCACCCTGCATCACGATATGAAGGGGTCGTTCGGCGCCGGTAAAGTGTTGCTGCGTGCAGCGTCCGCCGGTACCGGCATCATCGCCGGTGGCCCGATGCGCGCCATTTTTGAGGCCTTGGGCGTGCAGGACGTGGTTGCGAAGTCGATCGGCTCGTCCAACCCGCACAACATGATCAAGGCCACCTTCGAAGCCTTGCGTGACATCGAAGGGCCGCGAGGGGTTGCGGCGCGCCGTGGTAAGAAGGTGAGCGAATTGTCCGGACGGGGCGCCAAGGCTGCGGTGGCGGCGGTTGAGACCTCGAATGACGACACCGCCCAGACCGAGGAAGCGGCAAATGGCTGAAGACAACAAAGCGGCTGACGCGCCGGCGGCAGAAAAGCCGGCTGCGAAGAAGCCAGCTGCCAAGAAGGCGGCGCCCAAGGCCGCTGCAAAGGCGCCGGCTAAGAGTGCGACGAAATCGTCTGCGGCTAAGTCGACGACAGCCAAATCTGCGGCGAAAAAGAGCGCACCAAAGAAAGCAGCCCCCAAGGCCAAAAAGAGCGGTCCCACGGTCACGGTTACCCAGATCGGTAGCCCGATCGGCCGTCAGGCCTATCAGCGCAAGACCTTGATCGGTCTCGGACTGAACAAGATGCATCGGACGCGCGAGTTGGAGGACACTCCGGCGATTCGCGGCATGATCGAAAAGGTCAAGCATCTGGTGCGGGTTGAGCAGCAAGGCTGAGAGGCGAGTTGCCCTATGTCATCGGCCGGATGATGACGGCCGACAGGTTTTGAGGATTAGGTCCCATGAAACTAAATGAGCTTCGCGACAATGCAGGTGCCCGCAAGGCGGCGACGCGTGTGGGCCGCGGCATCGGGTCCGGCAAGGGCAAGACGGCTGGTCGTGGCCATAAAGGCCAGAAGAGCCGGTCGGGTGTAGCGATCAAGGGCTTCGAGGGTGGCCAAATGCCGCTATACAGGCGGCTGCCCAAGCGTGGCTTCAACAACGCCAAGTTTGCGATGCGCTATGCCGTGGTCAATATCGGCAAGCTTCAAGAGGCCATCGACGCTAAGAAGCTAAGCGCGAAAGGCACGATCAATGCCGATGCGCTGCGCGAGGCGGGGCTGTTGAACCGTGCGCTTGACGGTGTCAGCCTCCTGGCAAAGGGTGAGTTGAAGACTAAAGTCTCGATCGAAGTTGCGCGGGCCTCGAAGGCAGCTGTCGAGGCCGTCGAGAAGGCGGGGGGTCAAGTCATTTTGACCAAGGCGACCCAGGCCGCCGAAACTGAATCCTCGACGGAAGGCTGACGACTCCCTAGCTATCGTCTTGCACCAACGGTTGGTATAAGGGTGCGCGGCCTTGATCGTCCGAGGACTGATCGCCGCGCTGTCGTAAACCAGAGGACGATATGGCATCTGCCGCCGAACAACTTGCCGCCAATTTGAACTTTGGCGCCTTCGCCAAGGCGACTGAGCTTAAGAAGCGTATCTGGTTTACCCTGGGTGCGCTGATTGTCTACCGCATCGGAACCTATATCCCGCTGCCGGGTATCGACCCGACGGTGTTGAGCGAGCTGTTCCAAAGCCAAGGCGGCGGTCTGCTGGGCATGTTGAACATGTTCTCCGGCGGCGCGCTAGGCCGGATGACGATTTTTGCCCTCAACATCATGCCGTACATCTCGGCCTCGATCATCATGCAGTTGATGACGGCGGTATCGCCGTCGATGGAACAGCTGAAGAAAGAGGGTGAGTCCGGTCGTAAGAAGATCAACCAGTACACAAGGTATCTGACGGTCTTCCTCGCTGCGGTTCAGGGCTACGGTCTCGCGGTCGCCTTGGAAGGGGCGATGGGTTCCACCGGGCCGGCCGTTATCGATCCTGGCCTATTCTTCCGCTTCTCGACGGTGATCACGATCGTCGGCGGCGTCATGTTCCTGATGTGGATGGGCGAACAGATCACCGCGCGCGGCGTCGGCAACGGTATCTCGCTGGTGATTTTCGCGGGCATTGTGGCCGAATTGCCAAGGGCGCTGGTGGGCACGCTGGAACTGGGTCGCCAGGGCGCCATCTCAGCCTTCGTGATTATCGGTCTGCTGGTCATGGCGGTGGTCGTCATCGCCTTTATCGTCTTTATGGAGCGGGCCCAGCGGCGGATTATCGTTCAATATCCAAAGCGCCAGGTCGGCAACCGCATGTTTGGCGGCGAGTCCTCACACCTGCCGCTGAAGCTGAATACCGCGGGCGTCATCCCGCCGATCTTTGCCTCATCGCTGCTGCTGCTACCGGCGACGCTGATCGGCTTTTCCGGCGGCGACAGCCCGGAATGGATCCAGTTCATCTCGCTCATGCTGGGCCACGGCCAGCCGCTGTATCTGATCCTCTATGCCGGCCTGATCATCTTCTTCTGCTTCTTCTACACGGCGATTGTCTTCAATCCCGAGGAAACGGCGGACAATCTCAAGAAGTATGGCGGGTTCGTGCCCGGCATCCGCCCCGGGGCCAACACGGCGGCCTATCTTGACTTTGTTTTGACGCGGATCACGGCGATTGGCGCGGCCTATTTGACGGCGGTCTGCCTGTTGCCAGAGTTTTTGATTTCGAACTTTGCGATACCGTTTTACTTCGGCGGCACCAGCTTGCTTATCGTCGTAACGGTGACGCTGGATACGGTTGCCCAGATCCACTCGCACCTCATGGCGCACCAATATGAGGGTCTGATCAAGAAGGCGAAGCTAAGAGGGCGTCGGGGATGAACATCATTTTGTTAGGCCCCCCCGGGGCTGGAAAGGGCACCCAGGCGAAGGGCCTGGAGAGCGAACATGGCCTAAAGCAACTGTCCACCGGCGATATGTTGCGTGCAGCCGTGGCGAGCGGCAGCGAGTTGGGCCGTAAAGCCAAGGCGGTCATGGATGCTGGCCAGTTGGTTTCGGACGACATCATGGTCGCGATGATCGCTGAGCGCATTCAACAGCCGGACTGCGCCAACGGCTTCATCTTGGACGGCTTTCCGCGCACGGTTCCTCAGGCTGAAGCGTTGGACCGCATGCTGTCGGATAACGACAAGCAGTTGGATGCGGTAATCGAGATCAAGGTCGATGAAGCCGCCCTGTTCCAGCGCATCGAAACCCGCATCGCCGAAACCCCGGCCGATCAGCGGCGTGGAGACGATTCCGCCGAGACGCTCCAAAAGCGCTTGGACGTCTATCGGCAACAGACGGCGCCGATCCTGCCCTATTATCGCGACAGTGGACTACTGAAATCGGTCGACGGTATGGCCGCTATAGACGCGGTGGCAGAGTCGATCGGAGAGATCTTGAAAGAGTCCGTTTAGCGCGGTTCCCAGCTTGACAGACTAGGCGGGGACACTATATTTCGCGCTTCCCCGAGGGCGGCAACGCTCGCGGCAATAACCGCTTGTCCTACAGGCGCCAACAAGCGCATCAACGGCGAGCACCATCAAACGCAAACCCGGCGTGGCAGGGTCGCATCATCCTTCTTAGGTGATCGGCCAGCGGCAGCGCCGCAGGTGGCACAGTAAAGGAGTGAGGACGTGGCACGTATTGCTGGCGTCAACATCCCGACCGGCAAGCGCGTTGAAATCGCGCTCACATATATTCACGGGATCGGTCGGACTACCGCGAGCCAAATCTGTAATCGGCTGGAAATCCCCACCGAGCGGCGGGTGAGTGACCTGACCGAAGACGAATTGATGCGAATTCGCGAGACCATCGACTCCGACCATATGGTCGAGGGCGACCTTCGGCGTCAGACGGCGATGAACGTCAAGCGTCTGATGGATATGGCATGCTATCGCGGCCTGCGTCACCGCCGCGGTCTGCCGGTTCGCGGTCAGCGGACCCACACCAATGCACGGACCCGCAAGGGGCCGGCCAAGCCAATCGCCGGCAAGAAGAAATAGGGGCTAGGACACCGTTATGGCCAAACCGACAGCCGCTCGCGTCCGTCGCCGCGAACGTAAGAACATCACATCCGGCGTTGCCCATGTGAACGCCAGCTTCAACAACACCATGATCACCATCTCCGACGCCCAGGGCAATGCCATCAGCTGGTCTTCGGCCGGATTGATGGGGTTCAAGGGTAGCCGTAAATCGACCCCCTATGCAGCCCAGATGGCGGCAGAGGATGCGGGCCGGAAAGCTCAAGAGCACGGCATGCGGACCCTTGAGGTCAACGTAAAGGGCCCGGGTTCGGGTCGCGAGAGCGCGCTGCGCGCTCTGCAGGCGGTGGGTTTCACCGTCACCAGCATCCGCGACGTTACGCCCATCCCGCATAACGGGGTTCGGCCGCGGAAAAAACGGCGGGTCTAACCCCGCCTACTAAAGAACCGCCGATCCGGGACCGCGTCCGTTAGCCACGGGGGACGCTATCAGAGAGGGTCGGTCAATGGCGCGCTCCGCCGGTTGGGCGGGATGCGACCTGGTTCCGGCGCCCCAAAAGGGCAGCTATCGTGGTTAAGGAATGATGTTCCATGATCGCCAACAATTGGCAAAGTTTGATTAAGCCGACTGCGCTTGAGTTCAATCCCGGGGATGACCCCCAGCGCAAATCGACCATCGTTGCCGAACCGCTGGAGCGCGGTTTTGGCCTCACTCTCGGAAACGCGCTACGCCGCGTACTGCTGTCGTCGCTGCAGGGGGCTGCGGTGACGTCGATACAGATCGATGGCGTCCTGCATGAGTTCTCGTCCATCGCCGGCGTGCGCGAGGACGTTACTGACATCGTCTTGAACATCAAGGCGCTGGCCCTGCGCATGCATGCCGAGGGGCCGAAGAAGATGCGCCTGCACGCTGACGGGCCAGGGCCCGTATCAGCGGGGCAGATCATCACCGGCCCGGATATCGAGGTCATGGACCCGGACTTGGTCCTGTGTCATCTGGACGATGGCGCCCGGCTGAACATGGAACTCACCGTCGATACCGGCAAGGGCTATGTCTCGGCCGCTGAGAACCGGCCCGAGGACGCCCCAATTGGGTTGATCCCGGTTGACGCGCTTTACAGCCCGGTTCGCAAGGTATCCTACAAGGTCGACAACACCCGCGTCGGTCAGATGACCAATTTCGACAAGCTGTCTTTGACGGTCGAGACCAACGGTGCGGTTACGCCGGACGATGCCGTCGCGCTGGCAGCTCGCATCCTGCAGGATCAGCTGAAGCTGTTCGTCAACTTCGAGGAGCCGCAGGCCGATCGTCGTGACGAGTCCAGCGAGGACATGCCGTTCAACCAGAACCTGCTGCGCAAGGTTGATGAGTTGGAGCTGTCCGTCCGTTCGGCCAACTGCCTGAAGAACGACAACATCGTTTATATCGGCGATCTGGTTCAAAAGACCGAAGCAGAAATGCTGCGCACGCCGAATTTCGGTCGCAAGTCGCTGAACGAGATCAAGGAAGTTCTGTCCCAGATGGGCCTGCATCTGGGTATGGAGATCCCAAATTGGCCGCCCGAGAATATTGAGGATATGGCCAAGAAGCTGGAAGAACCGTACTAGGGGTTAGTAGACCCCAGGGCCATGACGGCCCGCCACCGCCTGTTCCGAGCCACTATGGCCGGGCAGGGGTGAACGATATGGGCTCCGCGCCGCGGGGCCATCATGAGAAAGGAGGACGGCCATGCGCCATGGCCTGAGCGGACGTAAACTTAACCGAACCAGCAGCCATCGCACGGCGATGTTCGCCAACATGGCCGCCTCGCTGATCCGCCACGAGCAAATTGTCACAACCTTGCCGAAGGCTAAGGAGCTGCGCGGCGTCGTGGATCGCCTCATCACCCTCGGCAAGAAGGGCGGACTGGCCAACCGCAGGCTGGCGTATGCCAGGCTTCGCGACAACGATATGGTGGCCAAGCTGTTCGAAAGCCTCGCCGACCGTTATCAGGATCGCCCTGGCGGCTATACGCGCGTCCTCAAAGCTGGCTTTCGCTACGGCGATGCCGCGCCGATGGCGGTGATCGAGCTAGTGGACCGTGACGAGTCGGCCAAGGGCGCCGAAGACTTGGCACGGGTAGAGGCCGAGCGTGAGGAAGAAGACGACGAGTAGTCGATATCGGTATTGTGATTGGAAGTGGCCGGGGCTTGTCCCCGGCCATTTGCTTGGTGCTGGGCCGCTTGCCGGCCTGTCCGCGAATTGCCATGTTTAGCACCGCCGAAACCTGGAAACGCCGACGATGTTGAGCACCCTTCTGAGACTCTTTCTGCTTTCGCTGATTCTGATTGCTCCCGCCATTGGCAACCAGGCAGCAGCTCAGAACGTCCAAATACCCTCGACACAGGCGGAGATTCAGCTCTCCTTCGCCCCGCTGGTGAGGTCTGTAGCGCCTGCGGTGGTCAATATCTTTACCTCCCGCACAGTGCTGGCGAGGCAATCCGGCCCCTTGTTCAATGATCCGTTTTTTGAGCGCTTTTTTGGTGAGCAGTTTCAGCGGCCGGGCTTGCTGCGCGAAGAAACGCGGTCGGCGCTCGGCTCTGGCGTTGTCGTTCGCCCGACCGGTCTGGTGGTGACAAACCATCACGTTATCGAGGATGCCGAAGAGATCACGATTATCCTGTCCGACCTCAGCGAATATGAGGCCGATGTCGTTGTCTCGGACCCGCAGACGGATTTGGCCTTGCTGCAGATCCGCGACCTCACCGATCGAAGCCTCTTACATCTGCATATGTCCGATAGCGATGATCTTGAGGTGGGCGATCTTGTTCTTGCGATCGGTAACCCGTTCGGGGTCGGCCAGACGGTCACCAGCGGTATCGTGTCCGCGCAAGCCAGGACCGGTGTCGGTATCTCTGATTTCAGCTTCTTTATCCAAACGGACGCCGCGATTAACCCCGGCAATTCGGGGGGCGCGTTGATCGCCATGGATGGCACGCTGATCGGTATCAACACGGCGATCTTCAACCGTCGAGAAGGTTCGTCCGGCATCGGGTTCGCCATTCCCAGCATAATGGTGCGTGCGCTGATCGCGTCGGTGGATCGGGGCACCCCGCTGGCCCGGCCCTGGTTGGGGGCACAAGGGCAGACGGTAGACGCCGATATGGCCGAAAGGCTAGGGCTGCCTCGACCCGCCGGAATTTTGATCACCGGAGTTTCGATGGAAAGTCCCGCTTATCGTGCCGGCGTTCGCAACGGTGACGTGATCTTGTCGGTGAATGGAAGAACCGTAGAGAATGTTGACGCGCTTCGCTTCCGCGTCGCCTCGTTGCTGTTCGATGAGATGGCAAGCGTCACGGTATGGCGGGACCGTGGGGTCGTCACATTGGATCTGCCGGTCGAACCGCCACCAGAGACCCCGCCGCGCAACACGACCGTTGTTCCCGGAACCACGCCTTTGACGGGCGCGCAGGTGGCCAATCTATCCCCTGCGTTAATTGCCGAAATCGGCTTTGACGGCGATGCCCGCGCGGGCGTGGTCGTGCTCAGCGTTGTCGATCGCAGTCTTGCGGACCGGTTCGGCCTTCGCGAGATGGATGTCATTCAGTCGATCAATGGCGTGACCATCGCCGACGTTGCGACCGTTCTGCGCATCGCGCGCAACGCGCCGCCGCCTTGGAACGTGGCGATTAGGCGTGGCAATCGAACCATCACGGCGGTTATTGGAGGCAGATAAGCCCTTGGCTAACGCTGACCAAACCACCGGAAGCCTGTTTGAAGGTGCGGCACCGAGGCCATTGGCCGACCGGCTGCGGCCGGCGTCACTCAGTGAAGTCGTTGGGCAGGATCATCTCTTGGCGCCGGACCAGCCGGTTGGCCGCATGGTCGAAGGCGGGCGCCTTGCCTCTATGGTGCTGTGGGGGCCTCCCGGTTGCGGTAAAACGACGATTGCCCGTCTGCTCGCCGAAACCACCGATATGGATTTCACACCCCTTTCGGCGATTTTTTCCGGTGTGGCCGAACTGCGCAAAGTGTTCGAACAGGCGCGCGGACGCCGTGCCGGGGGGCGTGGCACTCTTTTGTTTGTCGACGAAATCCATCGTTTCAACCGGTCGCAGCAGGACGCGTTCCTTCCCGTTGTCGAAGATGGCACGATCACGCTGATCGGGGCGACGACGGAAAACCCGTCTTTCGAGCTGAATCCGGCCCTGTTGTCACGCTGCCAAGTCTTTGTATTGCGAAGGCTGGATGAACCCGCGCTGCTTCAGCTCATCGAGCGCGCAGAGCGGGCGGAGGATCGGACGTTGCCTGTGACGGACGAGGCGCGGCAGGCTCTGCTGGCATTGGCCGACGGCGACGGCAGATATGTCCTGAACCTTTGCGAGGAATTGTTCGCCCAGCGCCCCAAGGAGCCTTTAGACGTCGCGGGGCTGGCGGCTTCGGTTCAGCGACGAGTGCCAGTCTACGACAAGGCACAGGAAAGCCACTACAATCTGATCAGCGCGCTGCATAAGAGCTTGCGGGGCTCGGACACGGACGCCGCGCTCTACTGGCTGGCGCGCATGCTGGCCGGCGGCGAGGACCCGCTCTATGTGGCCCGGCGGATCGTCCGGTTTGCGGTCGAAGATGTCGGTCTTGCGGACCCGGAAGCCGTGCATCAGACGTTGGCTGCCTGGGATGTGTACGAGCGCTTGGGTTCGCCGGAGGGCGAACTTGCGATCGCCCAGGCTGTGATCTATTTGGCAACCGCACCGAAATCCAACGCTGCCTATGGCGCCTTCGGCCAAGCCATGAAGGTGGCGAAGGAAAGCGGCAGCTTGATGCCGCCGCTCCACATCGTCAACGCGCCAACCCGGCTGATGAAGGATCTCGGCTACGGCAAGGGATATCATTACGACCATGACGCGCCGGACGGGTTTTCTGGACAGAACTACTTCCCCGACGGCATGGCGCGGCAGCAGTTTTACCAGCCGGTCGATCGCGGATTCGAGCGCGAGATTCGCAAGCGGCTCGACTATTGGTCTCGTTTGAGGGACCAACGGCAAACCGAAATGGATGATGGCGGTGCGGGTTCCGATGCTTGATTTCGAAACATTTCGGCGAAGTCGGCGCCCCAACAACTATCTGATGGCACCTGAAGGGTTTTGTCAGAATGCAAGGGTGGACAGAGTCAGCCTGACCTATACTGCCACCCCGGCGCGCCTGATGGAGGCTTACCGGAGGATTCTCAGCCGGATGCCGCGCACTCAAATCTTGGAAATGTCAGAGGACGGCATGGCTCTGGAGGCCGTTCAGCGGTCGCGCCTGTTTCGCTTTCCCGACGTCATCAGCATCCGCGTGATGGAGGGTGGCGACGGCAAGGCAACGTCGGCAATCTATAGTAGGGCGCGTTTCGGGCGGTCCGATTTCGGCGTGAACAGGTCGCGCGTTATCTCCTGGGTCGGCGGTGCTGCTGTTGCGCTCGCGGAATTGGACCGGGAGGGTTAACGGCGTGCACCCGTCATTGATCCTCGCTGTTGCAGTCGGCGGCGCTGTTGGTGCCGTCGGCCGTTACATGCTGGTGGTCGGGGTTGGGCGCTGGTTGGGCACCGGCTTTCCGTGGGGCACTCTGGCGGTGAATATTATCGGCTCGATCGTGATGGGCGTTCTGGTCGAGGTGATGGCGCTTGCCTGGTCGCCCAGCCAGGAAGTTCGCGCGCTCTTGGTGGTCGGTGTCCTAGGGGCCTTCACCACCTTTTCGACGTTCTCATTGGACGTTGTGATCTTGATCGATCGGGGTGAGCTGGTACCGGCGGGCGCCTATATCCTGGCCTCGGTGGTCATCTGTGTCGTCGGTCTTTATGCCGGGATGCATGTTACCAGGGCGTTGTTGGCGTGAGCGGCGTAACCCAACACACGGTACGCGACGACGAGAATGAAGTGCGGGTTGATCGTTGGTTCAAGCAGCATTATCCGGCGCTCGGCCATGGCAGGTTGTCGAAACTGCTACGCACCGGGCAGATTCGTGTCGATGGCGCCCGCGCGAAGACCGGCACGAGGCTTGCGCCGGGACAGGTCGTTCGGGTGCCGCCTCTGCGGCCGGAGGAATTGACCGCTGATCGACCCAAGCAACGGCCGGTCTCGGACACAGACGCCAAGGCGGTCAGGGCGATGGTCATCCATCAGGATGATGCGGTGATCGTTCTGAACAAGCCGGCAGGCTTAGCGGTTCAGGGTGGAGAAGGGGTCGCGCGCCATGTCGACGACATGCTAGCCGCGCTGGCGAAGAAGGGTGAAAGGCCGAAACTGGTTCATCGGCTGGATCGCGATACCAGCGGCCTTTTGATACTGGGGCGTACTGCGCCGGCGGCGCGCGCCTTGTCGAACGCGTTCCGCTCGAAGCAGGCGCAAAAGCGCTATGACGCTGTGGTCGTCGGGTCGCCGACCCTTCGACAGGGTCGGATCGATGCGGCGTTGGTGAAGAGCTGCCGCGGCACAGGCTATATCGCCGACAATCCCCACGATGAAGGTGCGAAGAGCGCCATTACCGACTACACGACCGTCGATGATGCCGGTGGCCGCGCAGCATGGCTGGCTCTTTGGCCGCTTACAGGACGAACCCACCAACTCCGCATTCATTGCCGGGCGATTGGCACGCCGATCCTGGGTGACGGGAAATACGGTGGGCGGGCAGCCTTCCTGCCCACCGCCGACATTGCAAAGCAGGTCCACTTGCACGCCAGACAGCTGACCCTCCCGCATCCCGACGGTGGTGTGCTGGACGTCAGCGCGCCTTTAGCGCCGCACATGGTCGAGACGTTTACTTACTTTGGCTTCGATCCGGACACGCCGGTCGTCGCGCCGGAGGTCTAAAAGCATGGCACCGTTGACCCTGGCACTCTTTGACTGTGACGGCACAATGCTCGATGGACAGCATACGGTCTTGGCGGCAATGTGCGACGCCTGGGCGGAGCACGGACTTGACCGACCCGACGACGACCTGGTGCGTGGAATGATCGGGCTGACACTGCATGACGGTATCGGGCGAATCCTGCCCGACGGCGCTGAGGTTGACCCGCATCGTGTCGCCGACAGCTATAAGCGCGCCTATCGTCATCACCGCGAACAGCATGGCGCCGTCGACCCTGCCTATCCCGGCATCGCCGAATGTCTTGACCGCCTAGAGGCTGAAGGCGTTTTGCTTGGTGTGGCTACGGGCAAGTCTCTGCGTGGCCTACACTCCGCGCTTGATGCCCATGGATGGAACAATCGCTTTGTCACTCTCCAAACCCCGGATCATGGTCCGGGCAAGCCGCATCCCGACATGGTTCATCGTGCGCTAGGCGAAGCAGGGGTCGAACCGGTCCACGCCATCATGATTGGCGATACAAGCTTCGATATGGAAATGGCGGTCGCCGCCGGCGTCGGCGCGATTGGCGTGTCATGGGGCTATCATGCGACCGGATCGCTCCATCGGGCCGGCGCCGAAGCCATTGTTGACGATGCGGAAACGCTGACGGACCTTCTCTTAGAGCGTCTGGGGCCCTCCAAGTGAAGAGATTCTACAAGTCCGTTACCGTCATTGATGGCGAGGGTGGTTTTGCCATCGAGTTGGACGGCCGACCTGTGCGCACCGCAGGAAAACGGGCGCTGGTCACGCCAACGGGTGCACTCGCCGATGCCATTGCCGAGGAGTGGCAGGCGCAGGCAGACGAGATCGTGCCTGCCCAAATGCCACTGACACAGATTGCCAACACGGCGCTGGATCACGTTGGACCCAATAGGGCTGAGGTCGTTGAGGTCACGGCCGCCTACGGACGGAGCGATCTGTTGTGCTACAGGGCCGATGCGCCGACAGAATTGGTGGACAGACAGTCAGCAGCTTGGGACTCGGTTTTGGCCTGGTTTGCCGAAAACCACGGCGCACCCCTTCTGACCACCAGCGGTATCGTTCACCGCTCGCAGCCGGATGCATCCATATCCATAATGGATAACCTGGTCACCAGCCATGACGATTGGCGATTAGCTGGTCTCAGCTTGGCGACCGCCCGTCTTGGCTCTCTGGTCCTGGCCATTGGCCTTACCAGCGGCAAGTTCGATGTGGCCGAGGCCATGGCGCTGGCGCATATCGACGAAGACTATCAGATCGAGCGTTGGGGGCAGGATGACGAGGCTCTGGCCCGCCGCGCGTCTATCGCAGAGGACGTCACCTCAGCACGACGACTGATCGACCTGCTCAACTCTTGAGACCTAGCCGTTCCCGACTAGCCGTGCTTGTGTTCTTGGTGCAGTCTAGGCTTCACCAAAGCGTAACAGCGGTCACCTTTCTATGCGTGAAATCCTAGAGCAACTGGCCGAAAAAAGAGCGGCCGCCCGACTTGGCGGCGGTGTCAAACGCATTGAAGCGCAGCACGCCAAGGGCAAGCTGACGGCCCGGGAGCGGATCTCACTGCTGCTTGACGAGGGCTCATTTGAGGAATGGGACATGTTCGTCGAGCATCGCTCGGCGGATTTCGGCATGGCCGACCAGAAGATCCCGGGCGATGGCGTCGTTACCGGGCACGGCACCATTAATGGCCGCCTGGTCTTCGTCTACGGCCAGGACTTCACCGTCTTCGGCGGCTCGCTCAGCGAAGCCCATGCGGAGAAGATCTGTAAGGTCATGGATCAGGCCATGAAAGTGGGCGCACCTGTCATCGGCATGAACGATAGCGGCGGCGCGCGCATTCAAGAAGGCGTGGCTTCGCTCGGCGGGTACGCGGACGTGTTCCAGCGCAATGTTCTGGCCTCCGGCGTGATCCCGCAGATCTCATTGATCATGGGGCCGTGCGCAGGCGGGGCGGTCTATTCGCCCGCCATGACCGATTTCATCTTCATGGTCGAGGACAGTTCCTACATGTTCGTCACCGGCCCTGACGTCGTTAAGACGGTGACTCATGAGGTTGTGACGGCCGAGGAGCTGGGCGGCGCGATCACCCACACCACAAAGTCCAGCGTTGCCGATTTGTCATTCGAAAACGATCTGGAGGCTTTGCTGAACTTGCGGCGGTTTGTCGATTTTCTTCCCCTGTCGAACCGCGAGAAGGCGCCGCGTCGCATAACGGATGATCCGGTGGACCGTGTGGAGCCGGGCTTGGATACGTTGGTGCCGGACAACCCCAACAAGCCCTATGACATGAAGGAACTGATCCTCAAGCTCGTGGATGAGGGCGATTTCTTCGAGTTGCAGCCGAAATTCGCAGCGAATGTCGTCACGGGCTTCGGTCGCATGGCCGGCGAGACCGTTGGTTTTGTCGCCAATCAACCGATGGTCCTGGCTGGGTGCCTGGATATCGACAGCTCGCGAAAGGCCGCCCGCTTTGTTCGGTTTTGCGACGCTTACAGCATCCCGATCGTCACGCTGGTCGATGTTCCTGGCTTTCTGCCGGGCACGGGGCAGGAATATGGCGGCATCATCAAACACGGCGCCAAACTGCTGTTCGCCTACGCCGAGGCCACCGTGCCGAAGGTCACCTTGATCACGCGTAAGGCCTATGGCGGTGCTTATGACGTCATGGCCTCAAAACATCTGCGCGGCGATGTAAACTATGCCTGGCCGCGTGCCGAGATCGCGGTGATGGGCCCGAAAGGCGCCGTCGAAATCATCTTCCGTGCCGATCTGGGGGATGAGGAAAAGATCGCTAAGCGGACTGAGGAGTATCGCGAGAAATTCGCCAATCCCTTCATTGCCGCCAGCCGCGGTTACATCGACGACGTCATCATGCCGCGCAACAGCCGCCGCCGACTGTGCAAATCGTTAGCCATGTTGCGCACCAAGCAATTGGCCAATCCCTGGAAGAAACACGATAATATACCGCTATGAGCGGTGAATCCGACACAGCCAAAGCCCGCAGGAGTTTGCAGGAGAGGCGTCAGGAACTGGTTGATCTGGCCCATGCAGCCTCGGATGTCAGTGGGCCGGTGGAACTGGATCAAACCACCCAGGGCAGGCTTTCGCGCATGGACGCGATGCAGGTCCAGGCGATGGCTCAGGAAACCGAACGACGGCGTCGCTTGGAAATTGTCCGCATTGACGCAGCGCTTACCCGTTTGGATGAGGACGCGTATGGGTATTGCGTGGCGTGTGGAGAACTGATCGAGCCCAAGCGTCTGGCCCACGACCCCTCCGTGCCGAACTGCCTGAGCTGCGCGTCACAATCTTGAATCTATTGAATGTCGGGACTGAGCCATGAAACGCACCCTGGTCGCCGGACTGTTTGCTCTTGTCCTCGGGTTGTCTCTCACGTCCTGCGAAAACCGGGACGGAGGCTTTTATGTTGAGGGCACTGGCGGTGTCAGTGTCGGCAACTGACAGGCGGCAACTGCCGTTTCTTACTGGTTTCGCCAGCCATCGTGTATATCAAGCAAGTATAGGGTTGATGAGGGGGCACCGGTGTCATTGTTCCAATCCATATTGATCGCCAACCGGGGCGAAATCGCCTGTCGCGTTATCAAGACGGCGCAACGGTTGGGTATTCGCCCCATCGCGGTCTATTCGGAAGCGGACGCCGAGGCGCTTCACGTTCGTATGGCCCGCGACGCGGGTGGCGATGCCGTCGCCATAGGGCCGGCCCCGTCGGCCGAGTCCTATTTGGTGATTGACCGCATTGTTGAGGCCTGCCGCTCGACGGGTGCGGAAGCGGTGCATCCTGGCTATGGCTTCCTGTCGGAAAACGGCGCGTTCGCAGAAGCGTTAGCGGCGGCCGGCGTAACCTTTATCGGTCCGGGCGCCAAGGCGATCGCCGCAATGGGCGATAAGATCGAGTCTAAGAAGCTGGCCGAACAAGCGGGCGTTAACTCCGTGCCTGGCCATCTGGTGCCGCTGAAGGATGCCGACGAGGCCCGCGAGGTGGCCAATCGGATCGGTTATCCGGTCATGCTTAAGGCCTCGGCTGGAGGGGGCGGCAAGGGGATGCGCATCGCCTACGGCGACGATGATGTCGCCGAGGGTTTTGCCTCCGCCACCAACGAGGCGAAGTCGAGTTTCGGCGACGACCGGGTGTTTGCCGAAAAGTTTATCGAGCAGCCTCGCCATATCGAAATCCAAGTGCTGGCCGATGGCCACGGCAATGTTGTCCATCTCGGTGAGCGGGAATGTTCGATCCAGCGCCGCCACCAAAAGGTCATTGAGGAGGCGCCGTCGCCGTTTCTGGACGAGGCGACCCGCCAAGCCATGGGGGCGCAGGCAGTGGCCTTGGCGCGCGCGGTCGACTATCGGTCGGCGGGTACGGTCGAATTCATCGTCGACGCCGCGCGCAACTTCTATTTCCTCGAAATGAACACCCGGCTGCAGGTCGAACATCCGGTGACCGAGGCCGTGACGGGACTCGATCTGGTCGAGTGGATGATCCGGATTGCCGCCGGCGAGCCGCTCGATTTTGGCCAAGAGGACGTGACCATGTCCGGTTGGGCCATGGAGGCCCGCGTCTACGCAGAGGACCCGGCACGCGGTTTCCTCCCCTCGACAGGCCGCCTCGTACGCTATCGTCCGCCGGCCGAAACGACGGGCATCCGCATCGATACGGGCGTCGATGAGGGCGGCGAGATCTCCATGTTCTACGATCCTATGATCGCCAAGATTATTGGGATCGGCGATGACCGTGCTGGCGCGATCGGCGAGCTACGCCAAGCGCTCGATGGCTGTCTCATCGAAGGCGTTCGCCACAATCTCGGTTTTGTTTCGGCTGTACTAGGCCACCGGAGATTCCGGGAGGGAGACCTCAGCACCAATTTTCTGGCCGAGGAATTCGGCTCCAACTTTGAGGGTGCGGAACCGGACACCGAGACGGTGGAGCGGCTCTATGCCGTGGCGGCCGCCTTGCATGGCCGTCGTGTTGCGCGTGATCGAACTCTTGGCGGAGATCATAGATCGGCCAAAGAGACTTGGATCATCCGAAGAGACCGCGCAAACCAGACCATCGATCTAGCGCTGGACGACGGCGGCGCCATGGTCACTCTTGGCGGTCGCGAGATCGCGATCGAGCACAACTGGCGCATTGGCCAGCAGGTGTTTGATGGTTTGGTCGGTGGCCGACGGCTGGTGGCGATTGTTTCGTTCGACGGCAGCTACTTGCGACTGCAGCATGCCGGCGTCGATCTGAGGGTCCAGGTTCTCAGCCGAAGGGCTGCTGAACTCGCGGACTTGATGCCCGTCAAACTGCCCCCTGATCTGTCCAAGTTTCTGCTGTCCCCGATGCCCGGCTTGCTGGTTTCCGTCGCCGTTGAGCCTGGCCAGAAGGTCGACGCCGGCCAGACCCTTGCGGTGGTTGAGGCCATGAAGATGGAGAATATCCTGCGGGCGGAACAGCCTGGGACCGTCTCAGTGTTACATGCGCGGCCGGGAGACAGCTTAGCGGTCGATCAAAAGATATTGGAATTTGAATAAGGTGTCGGGAATTTCTGATACGGTTTCTGAGGAAAGGACAGCCTGGTTCCGAGACACTATTGGCGCCACCGATACAGGACAGATTTCCGATCAGGCCGCCGCATTGCTGGTCGAGTTGGAAACCATATTCGTGGCCGGCGCCTGGGTGGCGACGGTTATCCTTGCAGCGGCGGTGATCGACGCCGAGATCCGTGCCGAGGGCGACAGCGGCCGATACACCAACACAGGTGTCCTGTTTCGGGAGGCCGGCTTGGGAGCGGACTTCGACTGGTTGCGCAAGCGGCGCAACGAGCTGCTACATTTCAGCGGCACGCCGGCACTGACGGTCGATATGTTCTGGTTTCAATCCGACGCGCTCGAGGCCGATGCCAGGCGCGCGGTCGAACTTGTCAGAGCTATGCTAAGCGGCGAGCACAGCGACCATGGCTGACGATCGCATTGCCCTCCGGCTGCGCGTTATCGGGCGCGTCCAGGGCGTCTGGTTTCGAGCCTGGACTGTGAAACAGGCCAGCGCCCTAAAGCTCGACGGTTGGGTTCGCAATCGAACCGACGGCTCGGTCGAAATCCTTGCCGCCGGGCCATCCGGGGCTGTCGACCGGCTGCTGGCCTTGTGCAAAGACGGGCCGCGCAATGCCCGGGTAGTCGATGTCTGCTCAAACCCGGCTGAGGATCCAGGTCCAACCGGGTTCGATCTGCGCCCAACCGCTTAGAAACGCTTAGTTCAAAAGGCGACTGAACGTCCCGCAGCCGGCCGCATGGCCGTCGCTCGTGCTGTGCGTGTAGCAAAGCTCGAATTCGTTGTCGCTGATCAGCCGAAACTGCTGCGTGCCGTCGCTGTCCACGATCGTTGCATGGTGCTGATCATTGGTGAACGTGCCGACAAAGGTCACACGCTGTCCAGTCGTGTGGGTTGACTCGATATTGCCGGAAAACCGCCGTCCCTGCTGATGGTTGATATGAATAATGAAGCGCGTATCGACCATCCGCGGCGTCTCGGACGATCCGTTGCCATGGTGGGTCGTATTCCCGACGGCGACGGCTTGTGTGTGGCCTTGCCAGGTGCCCCGTAAGTCGGGCCATTGCTCTTCTGCCTGGGCGGTTGCCGAGGCGATGAGGAGTGCGCCGACGAATGCAATCAAACGTATCGGGTTTAGTGCCATGTTCCGGGGTCCCTTTCAGAAGGTTCGGTTACGACAGTCACGTTCCAAAAACTTCGGCCCAGGCGTCCTGCAAAGCAATGTCCGCATCCTCGATCGTCGCCGGAATGCCCAGATCGACCAGGGAGGTGACGCCATGGCCCTGAATGCCACAGGGCACGATACCGTCGAAATGGGCAAGATTTGGGTCGACGTTTAGGGCGACTCCGTGAAACGTCACCCATTGCCGGACCCGAACACCAATGGCTGCGATCTTGTCCTCGCGCCCGCTTTCTCGCGCAACCCAGATCCCGATCCGGCCCTCGCGCCGTTCGCCGACGACATTGAACCGTGCGAGCGCGCGGATCAGCCATTCCTCCAGATCGCAAACAAAGCGGCGCACGTCAGGACCGCGCTTCTTCAGGTCCAGCATGACATAGCCAACCCGCTGCCCCGGACCGTGATAGGTAAATTGGCCGCCGCGTCCTGTGCGGTAAACGGGGAACTGGTCCGGAATCAACAGGTCGGACGGATCGGCGCTCGTTCCGGCGGTGTAGAGCGGCGGGTGTTCCAAAAGCCAGACCTGTTCAGGGCCTGCGCCCGCCCGAATGGATGCGACTTGCGCCTCCATCGCGGCGGTCGCGTGCTCGTAATCCACGGGCTGTTGGCTGATCCGCCAGTCAACATTGCCGTTTTGGGCCAGATCCAACTGGTCGTGCTGCTTGATTGCGCCCATGCGATTTGGTATGCCCCATTCGCCTTTCTGGCAAGCCTCGCCTTGCCAGTACCAAGATGTGCGGTCGTGGCGGAATTGGTAGACGCGCAGCGTTGAGGTCGCTGTCCTGTAACAGGGGTGGAAGTTCGAGTCTTCTCGACCGCACCATCATTCTAAGTTTCAAAAGAACATGTCTTAGCGGCCCCGATGGGCGCGCATCCGGCTTTGCGTTTCCAGCCGCCTCACGCCTATAACGAGGCGCCGCAAGCAAGAGGGCCTGATGACCGAAGACAAGAGCCGCGCCACGCTTAAAGAATCGGCGCTCTACTATCACCGCCAGCCCCGACCGGGCAAAATATCGGTTGAGCCGACAAAGCCGCTGACCACGCAACGTGACTTGGCCCTTGCTTATTCGCCGGGCGTGGCGGAGGCCTGCCAGATCATTGTCGACGACCCTGCGAATGCGAGTGAAGTCACGGCGCGGGGTAATCTGGTCGCCGTCATTTCCAACGGTACGGCTGTCCTTGGCCTCGGAGCGATTGGGCCACTGGCCTCTAAGCCCGTTATGGAGGGCAAGGGCGTTCTGTTCAAAAAGTTTGCCGGCATCGACGTTTTTGACATCGAAGTCGACGAAACCGACCCCGACAAGCTGGTCGATGTGATCGCCGCGCTCGAGCCGAGCTTTGGCGCCATCAATTTGGAGGACATCAAGGCGCCGGAATGCTTTGAGGTCGAGGCCCGTCTGCGCGAGCGCATGAACATTCCGGTATTCCATGACGACCAGCACGGTACGGCCATCATTGTGGGGGCGGCGGTTACGAACGCGCTTCGGGTCGTCGATAAGAAGATCGATCAGGTCAAGCTGGTTGCCTCGGGCGCGGGGGCAGCCGCGTTGGCCTGCCTCGACCTGCTGGTGCATCTCGGCATGCCAGTCGAGAACATCACCGTCACGGACATCAAGGGCGTGGTCTATGAGGGTCGCACCGAGCTGATGGACCCCCGTAAGCAGCGCTATGCGAAGAAAACCGATGCGCGGAGCCTGGCCGAGGTCATCGGCGATGCGGACGTGTTTTTGGGCCTGTCGGCGCCTGGTGTCTTGAAGCCGGAGATGGTCGAGCGCATGGCCGACCGGCCGGTGATTATGGCATTGGCCAACCCTGTGCCGGAGATCATGCCTGATGAGGTCAAGGCGGTGCGACCCGATGCACTGATCGCGACAGGCCGGTCCGACTTCCCCAACCAGGTCAACAACGTCCTGTGCTTCCCATTTATCTTCCGGGGCGCGCTGGATGTCGGGGCAACGGCGATCAATCACCAGATGAAGATCGCGTGCGTCAACGCGCTCGCCGACCTCGCCATGCAGGAAGGTTCGGATATCGTTGCCAGCGCCTATGGCGATGCCGAGGCGTCATTCGGCCCGGATTACCTGATCCCGCGTCCGTTCGATCCGAGGCTGATCCTCGAACTAGCCCCTGCCGTTGCAAAGGCGGCGATGGATAGCGGCGTTGCGACCCGGCCGATTACCGATTTCGAGGCCTATCGCCATCGCTTGGAGCAGTTCGTCTATCGCTCCGGCCTGATGATGAAGCCGATCTTCAGCCGCGCGCGGGAGGAACCCAAAAGGGTCGTCTATGCCGAAGGCGAAGAAGAGCGGGTCCTTCGCGCTGCCCAAGTGGTCGTCGATGACGGTCTCGCCTTTCCCGTCCTTATTGGCCGGCGAGAGGTGGTCGAGCGAAGGCTGAAAAATCTGGGCCTACGCATCCGGGAGGGCCGCGACTACGAGTTGGTCGATCCGCAGGACGACCCCCGCTACAACGAGTATTGGCAGCTCTATCACCAGCTGATGTCGCGTCGGGGCGTCTCGCCGCCCCGCTCGCGCGAAGTGGTGCGCACCAACACTACGGTAATCGGCTCGCTGATGGTGCAAAAGCAGGAGGCCGACGCGCTGATCTGCGGAACCTACGGCCCCTATCGCCAGCATCTGCGCCATATGCTCAGCATCATCGGCCTCAGGCCCGGCGTCGACATGCCCTCGGCGATGAGCGCGCTGATCGTGCCGCGCGGCGCGATCTTCATGACCGACACCTATATCAATCCTGACCCGACGCCGGAGCAGATCGCTGGATCGGTCGAGCTTGCCACCGAGGAGATGGTTCGGTTCGGCGTCACGCCGAAAGTCGCCTTGGTGTCGCATTCCAATTTCGGCACCCTCGACACGGGCTCGGCAATCAAAATGCGCCGGGCGCTGAGCATGATCCGGCGCCGCCAGCCCGATCTCGAGGTCGATGGCGAGATGCATGCCGACGCGGCACTGAACGAAGAAATCCGCAACCGCATCTTCCCGAACTCAACACTGACCGGCGAGGCCAACTTGCTGGTCATGCCGACTCTCGATGCCGCCAATATCGCGTTCAACATGATCAAGGCGATCAATGAGGCCGTCTCTATCGGCCCCCTGGTCTTGGGGGCGGCGCGACCGGCTCACGTCCTGACGCCATCGGTTACGGTGCGCGGCATCGTCAACGTCACGGCCATCTCGTCGGTCGATGCGCAGTTGGCCGGCGCCGTTTGCCCGATTGATCGCGATGCTCGCGAAGCCTCGATCCTGGCGTTAGAAAGCCTGTCGCGAGAAGGCACTGCCACGTGAATGAGCCGGTCGAACAGCCCCAAACGCAGGAGGCGGGCGAAGACCACCCCGCCGAGAAGTTGCGTGCGCTGATAGACCGGATTGAAGACGCGCTCGATGTTGGGAAGCTGAACCGGGTCGAGAAAACGATCTCCAAGCTGCATTCGGCTGATGTCGCCGACCTGCTTGAGCAGCTGCACCCCGATGACCGTAAGACGGTCATCGACATCATCCGTCCCCAGCTCAGCGACGATCCGGAGTTCTTGACCTATGTCGACGACGAGATCAGGGACGAGATCGTCGCGCTGTTGCATCCCGAAGAAGTCGCCAGCGCCATCGCCGAGATGGAGTCCGACGACGCCGTGGCGCTGGTCGAAGACCTCGATAAGGAGGAGCGGGAGGAAATCCTCTCGAACCTGCCCACCTCGGCGCGGCTGCTCGTCGAAGAGGGGCTGAGCTTTCCGGAAGATTCCGCCGGTCGGTTGATGCAGCGCGAGATGGTGGCGGTACCGATGTTCTGGACCGTCGGCAAGACCATCGACTT
>JBCCER010000035.1:0-30496 GCA_039030175.1 Pseudomonadota bacterium | reverse complement strand
TGAAATACCATCGAGATGTCGCGCTTTTGCGGGACGATTTTGTTGGCGCGCTTGCCATCGATGATCAGATCGCCGCCTGAAATTTCTTCGAGGCCGGCGATCATCCGCAAAAGGGTTGACTTGCCACATCCCGACGGGCCGACCAGCACAACGAACTCGCCCTTCGCAATGGACAAAGAGAGATCTTCGATGACCGTCAGCGAACCGTAGCGTTTTTCGATATGCGACAGCTCAAGCGTGGCCATAGCGGTCTCCTTCCGCAGCGCCGTTCACGAGGCAATCTCGCGCATGAAAGGCAGATAGCTGGACGATAGTCCGCAATCCACCGGCAATGTGACGCCGGTGATGCCGCTGGCAAGCGGTGACGCAAGAAACGCGGCCGCGTTGGCGACCTCTCTTGCCTCCACCATTCGGCCGAGGGGGAAGAAGGCAGAGACGCGCTTTAGTATTTCCGGGTCGCGTTCGATCCTATGGTCCCATGCCGGGGTGCGGATCGAGCCCGGCGCAACCACGTTCGCGCGGATTCCATTCACGCCCTCCTCAGCAGCAATCGCCCGCGCCCAAGCGCCGAGGCCGGCCTTGGCCGCCGCATAGGCTGGGTTGCCGAAATGGCTGATTGCGTTGATCGAGGAGATAAAGACGAAGCTGGCCCCGTTCGGTCGGTTACGCATCGCCGGAAGCAGAGCGCGTGATAGATCCGCGGCGCCGCTAAAGTTCAAGCCGACCTCGAATTCGATCGCCTGATGGGTCGCCTGATCGAAAGTCTCGGCCCGCGTCCAGCCAGCATTGGACACAAGGCAATCGGGTTCACCGCGCTCACAGATCTCTTGCGCGGCCTGAAGGGTGGCTTCGCGGTCGGTCAGGTCGAACAGATGCGTCTCCGCGACAGGCAGGTCGCCGAGGTCCGAGCCGGGCAGGTCGCAAGCCACGACCGTCGCGCCCAGTTCGGCGAAACGCTCGACGAGTGCTGTACCGACCCCGCCGCCGGCGCCTGTGATTACCACCCTGCTGCTGTCTAATCCGATCATTGGCCAAGTCTCTACTGACAAAAGCCCCACATGCCAGGGCCAGACATCCATAAAACGCTAAAACGCGGAATGTAATTTCGCAACACAGAAGTCAAAAACCCCTTGCATGTTCCCACAATGCGTAAAAAGATTACACGCACATTCGAGCGGGAACAGTCGGATGATGGACGGCGGCCAAAAGACGCGCGCCACGAACAGACGGAGGAAGAAATGAAGAGCATCACCCTTTGCGCAACCGGAGTGATCGCGGCGCTGGCCATGAGCACAGCGCTTGCCTCGGCGCAAACCCTGCGGGTTACGGTCGCCGAATACAGCTCGGCCACCGGACCCTATTTCGAGGAAATCGCGGCCGAGTTCGAGGCCATGCATGACGGTGTCGACGTGCAGATCGAAGTGGTCCCCTGGGACGTGCTGCTTCAGAAGCTGACGACCGACATCTCTGGTGGGGTCAACGCGGACCTGTCTCTCATCGGCACGCGCTGGCTGGTCGATTTCGTGGAAGAGGGCATCGCCGCCCCGCTCGACGACTATATGGACGATGACTTCCGCAGCCGCTTCTTCGAGGTGTTCTTGTCGCCATCGGTGATGCAGGGCCAGACCTATGGGCTGCCGATCGCCGCGTCGGCGCGGGCGATGTACTACAATATCGACTTGCTTGAGCAAGCCGGCATCGAGTCACCGCCGGACACTTGGGATGAGTTGGCGGACGCGGCCGTCAGAATTTCGGCGCTCGGCGACGATATTTCCGGGTTCGGCATGCAGGGCAACGAGATCGAGACGGATGTCTATTTTTACTACGCGTTCTGGGCCCATGGCGGCCATCTCGTCGATGAAGACGGCACGTCGGGACTCGACACAGAAGCGGGCTACGAGGCGGCTGCATTGTACAGAGAACTGATCGACTCCGAAGCCACCCAGCCGGGCGTCACCGCATTTACGCGTGAGGATGTCCAAAATCTGTTCAAACAGGGCCGTGTCGGCATGATGATAACGGCGCCGTTTCTTTCCAGCCAGATCGCAGCCGAGGTCCCCGATCTCAATTACGGTGTCACGGCGATTCCGGCCGGTCCCGATGGTGATCGGGGCACGTATGGCGTGACCGATTCCGTCATCTTGTTCGAGAATTCCGAGAACAAGGATCTGGCCTGGGAGTTCCTGGATCTGCTGTTCACGACGGAATGGCGGGCCGACTTCACGGAAGGTGAGGGTTTTCTGCCGGTGAATCCGGAAGTTGCCGCGATGCCGACCTTTGCCGACAACGCCGATTTGCGGGAGTTCACCGCCTTGTTGCCGCAGGCGCGCTTTGCGCCGGTGATTGCTGGATGGGAGGAAATAGCCTCGATCACCTCCGATGCGTTGCAAACCATCTATCTTGGCGACGCGGACATCGAAAGCACGCTCAACGAAGCCGCGGCCGAGATTAACGTCGTTCTTGGTCAATAGCAGCCGCGCCTCTGTTCGGGTCATTGTCGATGCCTTGGCACCGGCAATGACCCGAGGCCGAAACGGCCTGCCCTTGATGCGTCAGGCCAGCGACCGTTGATGGTCCGATGCGTCGAACCGCACCTTTGGTCCCCTACCTGCTGGTTCTCCCAGGGTTTCTGCTGGGCGCATTCATTGTCCTATGGCCGCTGTTCCAGCTCGGTCAGATATCGCTGAGCGACGTTAACCGCTTCGGGCAACTACGTGGCTTTGCCGGTTTAGAGAACTATTTTGCAGTTTTCATAGATCCGGACTTTTTGGGCGCCGCTTGGCGAACGTTGATCTGGACAGTCGGCATCGTCTTCGGCGCCCTGGTGGTCTCGTTTCCGGTCGCCATGATCCTGCATCAGGATTTCTATGGACGGGGTGTCGCGCGGGTCATCGTGATGCTGCCCTGGTCGATTTCGATTACGATGACGGCGATCGTCTGGCGCTGGGCCCTCAATGGGGAGAGCGGACTGCTCAATACCGGACTGCGGGATCTGGGCCTGATCGACACCAACATTCAATGGCTGGCCCAGGCCGCGACCGCCTTTCCGGTTCAGATTCTGATCGGCATTTTGGTCACCGTGCCGTTTACAGTGACGATATTTCTCGGCGGCCTGTCGTCGATCTCCGACGATCTTTACGAGGCCGCGAAACTGGAGGGCGCCTCGCCGCTGCAGATCTTCCGTCGGATCACGTTTCCCCTAATGCGCCCGTTTGTGAACATCGCGGTCGTTTTGAACACGATTTATGTCTTCAACTCCTTCCCGATTATCTGGGCAACCACCCAGGGCGGGCCGGCCAATTCCACCGACATCTTGGTGACCTACCTCTACAAGCTGGGCTTTCGGTTTGGGAAGCTCGGCGAAGCCTCGGCCTTATCGCTGATGATGTTCGCCATCTTGCTGCTCTTCACGATCCTCTACGTCTTCTTGGCCTCGCGGGAGAGGCGGCAATGACCCCGAAACTGCGGCGAACGATCATCGCCTGGCTGGTCTTGTCGCCGCTGGTGGTGCTGACGCTGTTTCCCTTCGCCGTTATGTTCATCACCGCGCTGAAGCCGGCGGGCGAGGTACTGACCCCAAGCTGGGTGCCAAGCCGGCTGGCATGGGAGAACTTCGTCACCATGTGGACGGCGACCGGTTTTGGATCGGCGCTGTGGAACTCGATCTATGTCGGCGTGCTGTCGACGGCGATTGCGATCGTGGTGTCGATCCCCTTCGCCTATGCGCTCAACCGCTATCGGTTTGTCGCCAAGGGTTTTCTGCGCCAATTCCTGCTGGTAACGCAGATGCTATCGCCGATCGTTTTGGTGATCGGCCTGTTCCGTCTTGCCGTTGCGGTGGGTCTGGTTGACAGCGTCAATTCCGTCGTACTGATCTACGGCGCGTTCAACATCGCATTCACCGTCTGGATGCTGCAAAGCTATTTCGCCACCATCCCCAAGGACCTTGAAGAGGCGGCGTGGCTGGAGGGGGCGTCGCACACGGCCGCCCTGATCCGCGTCTTTTTGCCGCTCGCCATTCCGGCCATAGCTGTGACGGCGATCTTCTCGTTCATCAACGCCTGGAACGAGTTCGTCATTGCTTTGACAATGCTGCGCCGGCAGGAGAGTTATACGCTGCCAATTCAGATCTTCTCGCTGGTTGCCGGCCGCTACACCATCGAATGGCATCACGTGATGGCCGCCTCGCTGGTCGCGACAATCCCGGTCGCGATCATCTTCGCTTGGCTGCAGCGCTATCTGGTGCGTGGCCTGGGTGTCGGTGCCGTCAAATAGGTGCAACCGACATATCAACACGCGACTTCTTGACAATCGCGATTGTACTTGCCCCAATTTTGGATCGGCGGCCGAACCTATCTCATCCCTACTGGATTTGCGCCGAACACTGAACAACATCGGTGCCGGATACCATGCCAATGATAGGACAATGATCAACCGCTGCCGAACCAGTTCCTCGTAACCATAATTGTGCCCAGTAGAGTTTGCTGATAGATAATTGACTAGTCATGGATCTGTGGGACGCGGTGAATGCCTGAGAAGAAGCGAGTCAACGCACCTCGGGCGTCGGCCGAAAACCTTGAGACCCTCGACAGGTTCCTGACCCATAGGATCACTGTTCTTAGCCATCTGCTCACCCGAACGGCCCAGCGCTGGCACGAGAAAAACTCCGGGCTTAGCCTAACGGCTTGGCGCATGTTGGCCATCCTGGCTGGCTTCGGTCCCATGACGCAGACCCAAATCGGCGAGATCATTTTCATCGATTTGGCCCGAATCAGCCGCGTTAAGACATCCCTGGTCGCCAAGGGGTTGGTGTCCGAAATACCCGACCCAGCAGACAACCGGCGCACCATCTTGGCCGCGACCAAGTCCGGAGCGGCCCTTTATCGTAAATTGCTGCCGTCGGCCCTGAAGCGCCAAGAGGGTCTTTACGAACAATTCTCCGAGGAAGAAGTCGCCGTATTCAACCGCGTGCTGGACGGCATGATCGATCAGATATGCCAAGAAGATGCGCGCGGCGGCTCCGGTGGCACGCGGGCCGCTTGAGCTGGGCGGAGCCCGCGACGCCCGGGAACACGGCACGTTAAAGCGCCGAGTTCAGTCACCCATCCGGATGAATTTGGTCTCTATTCCCCCCGCCCAATCGTCGGGTCCAGGCGGTCGCGAAGCCAGTCGCCGATGATGCTGATCGATAAGGTCGTGGCGAAGATCAGGGTGCCGGGGATGACCGACAGCCACCAGGCGTTGATCAGCAAGTCGCGGCCATCACCCATCATTTGGCCGAGGCTGGTCAGCGGCGGCTGGATGCCGAGACCAAGGAACGAGAGGGCCGTTTCCAGCAGCACGATTTCCGGATAGTTCAGGGTGAACTGGACGATCAGCACGCCAGCGATGTTGGGCAGAAGGTGCCTTGTGTAAAGCCGCCAAGGCGAGGCGCCCAGCGCGCGAACAGCCCTGGCGTAGGGCTGACTTTGGGCAGACAACACCGCGCCGCGTGCCAGCCGCGCATACCGCTCCCAGCCATAGATGCCCATGATGATGATGAACAAGGTCAGCGAGTTGCCGACGAAGGCCAGCAAAGTCAGGGCAATGATGATGAAGGGCAAGGAAGCTTGGATGTCCACCAAGGTCATGATCGCTTCTTCGATCAAGCCTCGGAAATAGGCCGCCAGAAAGCCCAGCAATGTGCCGATGATCGCGCCGATGATCGTGCCGGCAAGCGCGATCGCCAGGCTGATGCGGGTGGCGAACACGAGCCTTGCCAGGATGTCTCGGCCAAGCCGGTCGGAGCCGAGCAGATAGGCGCTGTCATAGCCAAGCAGCGCAGGTGGCGCCAAACGGTCCAGCAAGTTCTGTTCGGTGTCGCCGTACGGCGTCAGCCAATTGCCGAAAAGGCCCAGAAAAATGATGCAGCCAAGGATCGTCCAGGCGAATGCCAGCACGACCCGGTTTGCCGATAGCAGACCCAGTCGGCTGCGCCTTTCCTTCGTGGGCAAACTCTCGGCCATTGGCTTCAGCCCGCCTTGGCCCGGCCGGACACGCGAATGCGCGGATCCAGGACGCCGTAAAGAATGTCGACCAGCAAGTTGGCCACCACCATGGTCAGCGCGATCAGCAGGACCAGGAACTGAACCACCGCCAGATCGCGCGCCTCGACCGACGAGATCAGAAGCCGCCCAACCCCGGGCCATGCAAAGACTGTTTCCGTCACTATCGAACCGCTGATCAGCGCGCCGATGTTGAGGCCGAGGATCGTCACCACGGGGATCGCCGCATTAGGCACCGCATGGCGCATCACCCGTCGAAAGGGGCCAGCGCCCTTGGCTGCCGCAGTCTCCATGAAGGGTTTGGAGAGCGCTTCCAGCATCGATGACCGCGTGAAGCGGGCAAGCGCCCCAGCCGTGGCCAGCCCAAGCGTCGCTGCCGGCATAATCAGGTGATCCAAGCCGCCATACCCCGAACTGGGCAGCCATCTGAGATAGAGCGAAAACAGCAGGATCAGCAAGATACCGAAGAAAAAGTTCGGTATGGCAAAACCGAAGACCGAGAAGGCCATGATCAGCCTATCCGACAGTCGGTTGCGACGCAGGGCGGCGATGATGCCAAACGGCACGCCGACGCACAGCGCAATGCCCAGCGCCGTACCGCCAAGGATCAAGGTCGCCGGGATGCGTTGGCTCACCACCACCGTCACGGGCCGTCCATCGCGATAGCTAAAGCCCAGATCGCCGACCGTCAGGCTGGCGACATAGCGGCCATATTGGACGATCAAAGGCTGGTCGAGGCCCCAGATCTCGCTCCATTGGGCAATTTCATCGGGCGTCGCGTCTGGCGGTAACAATGCCTCGACCGGGTCGGTCGTCGTACGCAGCACGATGAACACGAATGTGACCACGAACCAGATCGTGACCAGCATGCGGAGCAGCTTCAGGGCCAGAAATCTTGTGTTCATGAGGGCGGCGCGAACCGGTAGATGCTTGCCATGTCAAGGAATATGCTACAAGATAATTGCGCAATACCAGCGGGAAATGGCGGATTGCGGCCAAGCGAATAGTCGGCAGGCCAAACCGCTCGAGAATTCGCTCACGAACAAGGGGAGTTTCACAATGCTGAAATTCATGTCGGGCAACCGGCTGGTGGCGGCAATTGCCTCCATTCTAGCCGGACTCTTGATGTTAGTCGGCGCCACAAATCTCGCTTCGGCGCAGGATGATCGGCCGACCTTGCGGATCGCGGTCGATACGTTGTGGCCAACCTTGGAGCCCGTTTTGGGCTTCAGTTCCTCTGTCGCACGCTTTGCCCTTAACATCTATGACCCGATTGTCCTGCGTGATTTCAGAGCGGATCCGACGGGCAACACGCGCGTGCCATTCCTGATCGAGAGCGCGGAACAGATCTCGCCCACCGTCTGGCAATTCAATGTGCGCGAAGGCATCACCTTCCAAAACGGTCAGCCGATGACGGCGGAAGACATCGCCTTCAGCCTGTCAGCCGAGCGCCTGTGGGGGCCGGAGGCGATTGCTCCGCGCGGCCGGAGCTTCATGCGCGGCATTAACCGTGTCGAAGCGACCGGACCCATGACCGTCGAAATCGAGACCGACTTCCCCGATCCGGTGCTGCCCAACCGCTTCACCTTCCAGATCGGCTACCTCGTGCCCAACAATTTCGCTGGTATGACGCCCGAGGAATTCGGCCTTGCACCCATCGGCACCGGCCCCTATCGCGTCACCGAGTTTGACAGCGGCGAGCGTCTGGTGATGGAGGCCTATGACGATTACTGGGGCGGAACGCCGCCGCTGGCCAGCATCGAGTGGATCATCGTGCCAGAGCCGTCCGCACGTCTTGCCGGCTTGGTCTCGGGCGAATACGACATCATCGTCTCCATCCCATCCGACCAGGCACCGGTTTTCGACAATTATGAGGACATCAGCCTCTATCAGGTGACCATCGACAACTACCCGATGTTTGCCTTCAACACACTGATCACGGATGAAAATCCGGATAACCCGCTGATCGACGCCAATCTTCGCAAGGCCATGGTCTCCGCTGTAGACATGGACACCATCGTGTCCGCGCTGTGGGGCGACGTCACCTTCCATCCGGCGCCGTTTAACTTCCAGGAATATGGCGTCTTCTATGATCCGGAAGGCGAGGCGGCCTATCCGTACGACCCGGAACGGGCGCAGGAGCTGCTGGCCCTAACGAATTACGATGGCGAGGAGTTGGAGTGGCACATCACGCGCGGCTTCTATCCGAACTATGAGCAGGCGGCCGAAATCATGGTTGAGATGTGGCGTGAGGCCGGCATCAATGTCCGGCTGGAAATCGTCGACAATTTCCGCCTGGCCTATGAGCGGCCGTTCCACCTCTTGAACATGTCGATGACCTCGGAATTCTCCGGCGATCCGCTACGTCCGCTGTGGATCGATTGGGGGCCGAACTCAAACCGCACGAACGCCGCACACCGCACCTGGGAGCCGACCGAGCGGTTCTTGGAGCTGGGCGCTGCCTTCCAGCAGGAAGAGGATCTCGACCGCAGGATCGAGCTTTATCGTGATCTGTTGGCCGAATGGGAAGACATCACGCCGGGCTTTTATCTCTGGCGCAACGTTATCAGCGTTGCCGTGCGCGACGGCGTCAACTGGGCGCCGTTCGCGACCAACACGCTGCTGTTCGGTCCGGGCTATGTCACGGTCGATCAATAAGGAAAGGCAAGGGGTCGCGATGCGCGTCGCGACCCCAAGCTTTCTAAGAACAAGGATCTCGTGAGCGAAACTCCTATCCTGTCCATTCGCGATCTCAGTCTGCGCTTGCCGGCCTGGGCGGATCGTGATTTAGCGATCGAGAGCCTGCCTCTCGACCTTCATCCTGGCGAGATCGTCTGTCTAGTCGGCGAGTCCGGCTCTGGTAAGTCAATCACGGCGCGGGCGGTCATGGGCCTCCTGCCGCGCGAGATCACCATCCAATCGGGAACGATCGACTATCGCGGCGACGACTTGCTCACGGTGCCGCGCGCCCGACGGCGCGAGATTGCTGGCAGTCGCATCTCAATGGTGTTTCAGGAGCCGTTGGCGGCGCTGAACCCCGTCTTTACGGCCGGCAGCCAGATCGACGAGGTCTTGCGCATCCACGGGCGAGACGATGCCAACGCACGCGATCGACGAGTGCAAGGTCTGCTCGAAGAGGTCGGGCTCGATGATTGGCAGCGCATAAGCCGTTCCTACCCCCATCAACTATCCGGCGGGCAGTGCCAGCGGGTGATGATTGCCATGGCCATGGCCCTCGATCCGGACATCTTGATCGCCGACGAGCCGACCACAGCGCTCGACGTCACCACCCAGGCCCGGATTCTCGACCTGATCCGCAGCCTGCGCCAGCGCCACAACGCCGCCATTTTATTCATCACCCATGATTTCGGGGTGGTTGCCGACATCGCCGACCGCGTCGCCGTCATGCAGCAGGGAAAGCTGGTCGAACAGGGGCCGGTACGCGACGTACTGGAGCGTCCTCAACATACCTACACCCAGTCTTTGATCGCGGCGGTGCCCAAGCTGGAGCCGAAACCACCCCGCGCCATAGAGGGGGCGCCAATTCTGGAAGGGCGTAAGATCACGAAGCGGTTTCGTGGCGGCGGTCTGTTCGGCGGCGGCGAGACAAGGGCGCTTGACGGGGTAAGCCTGTCCGTGCGCCCGCACGAGACCATCGGGCTGGTCGGCGAGTCCGGCTCCGGAAAGTCGACCCTCGCGCAATGTTTGATGCGTCTCGAGCCGGTTACGAGCGGCGAAGTGGTGCTGGCCGGCGAGACAATCACCCGCCTTAGCGACCGCCGTTTGCGGCCCTATCGCCGGCGCTTCCAGGTTATCTTTCAGGACCCCTACACGGCCCTCGACCCGCGACAGTCTGTTGGCGAGGCCGTCGCCGAGGGTCCGATCATCCATGGCGTCGATCCGGCCGAGGCACGTCAACGGGCCGCCGCATTGCTGGAACGGGTCGGGCTAGACGCCAGCGCCGCGCGCCGCTATCCGCACCAATTCTCCGGCGGCCAACGCCAGCGAGTCTGCATTGCCCGGGCCTTGGCGCTGAACCCGGACATTCTGATCGCCGACGAATCCGTCTCCGCCCTCGACGTTTCGGTCCAGCGCCAGATCCTAGATCTACTGGGCGACATTCAGGCCTCAGAAGGCTTCGCGCTGTTGTTCATAACCCATGATCTGCGGATCGCCGCCCAGCTATGCGACCGCATCGTGGTCATGCGTGCCGGCAAGATCGTGGAGCAAGGCACAACGCAATCCGTGTTCGAGAACCCGCAAGAAGCCTATACGAAGGACCTTCTGGCTGCCATTCCTGGCCTACTGGCAGCGTAATCCGGCGCACGTCCGATCATTCACCCCCGCTATGTTTGAAATGCCAAATCATCAATTCTCTTCGCACGCGAGGCGCGGCTCGCCATGACCCTTGATCCAGAACCCTGGTCAGTCGCCAAGCCAGTAGAGCGCGGCCGTCGCGGGTTGGTGGTGTCTCAACACCATGTCGCCGCCCAAATCGGCGCGGACCTTCTGGCCGACGGCGGCAATGCAATCGACGCTGCCATTGCAGCGGCCTTTTCCCTGCAAGCCGTCGAGCCATGGATGAGCGGCCTGGCTGCCTGCGGCTTTGGCCTGGTGGCGGAGCCCGGCAAGCCGCCGGTCGCTATCGATTTCTCCGGCCAGGCCCCGGCAGAGATCGACCCCGCGCTGCTGACCCCGGACCCGAATGGCGCGCGCACCTTCCTGGGCATGACGCAGTCGGCTGGAGCACGCAATGTCGAGGGCGCCAGTTCGGTCGTCGTCCCAGGCATCGTGGCCGGCCTTGCAGCCCTGCACCGCGAAGGCGCAAGCGAAAGCTGGTCGCGTCTGCTTCTGCCCGCGATTGACCGTCTGCGCGCTGGCCTCACTGTCGACTGGCATACGACGTTATCTATTGCGCTCGCTGCGTCACCCCTGGCGTCCGATCCGGGTTGCCGGGCCCTGTTTTTGCCCACCGGTTGGCCGCCGGGACCTGGCGACGTCCTCGATTTTGGGGTTCAGGCCGAGACGATGGCCGCATTGGCGACCGAGGGCCCGAAAGCGTTTTACGACGGCTCGATCGGTGCGGCCTGGGTCAACGATCTTGCAGGTGCTGGCAGCACAATTCGCCGTTCCGATCTTGCGGCTTATAAGGCGCGGCGCACGCAGGCCAGTCTCGTCGACATCATGGGCCACCGCATAGCGCTTGCGCCGGATAATAGCGGCGGCCCTCGCCTCGCCGACGCTTTGCGCGCGCTTGAGGCTACCGAGATCGAGCCGGGCGAACCGGGCCCAAACTTCTATGCTGCAACGATCGCGGCCCTCCGGTCCGCCAACGCAGTGCATACCGCGCGTTTGGCGACAGGTGACGGCGGCAGCACTACCCATCTCACAGTGGTCGATGCATCCGGCCGCGTCGTTGCTTTGACTTTCACGTTGCTGAACCGCTTCGGCGCCAAATACCGGTCACCGGCAACCGGAATCTTGGGCAATGACGGCATGGCCTGGTTCGATATCGTACCGGGTACACAGCGCTGCCTCGCGCCAAGCGCTTGGGCCTATTCCAACATGTGCCCTGTTATCGCGCTGAAGGACGACGCCCCGGTGGCTGCATTCGGAGCCTCAGGCGGCAACCAAATCGTACCGGCCCTCACCCAGGTCGGCGCATTCCTGCTTGCCTACGCCATGGATGCCGGCGACGCCATCCACCTCCCCCGCATTAATGTCGCCCCGACCGGCGCCATTACGGTCGATCACGATCTACCGGCCGCCATCCTGCAGCGCTTGGCTGACTACAGTCCCCTCGCCTTCGCCCAGCGCACAGTCTTTCCTCGCCCCTTCGCCTCGCCATCGGCAATATCAAGAGCCGGGGACGGCGTTTGGACCGGCTGCCCGGATTTGTCCTATCCACGTGCGGCCGCCGTCGCGGCCGGCTAGGGACATTGCCGAAAATCAGTCGGGCGCTTCGAACTCAACGCCGCTTGGCAGATAGTTAAACAGCTCCAGCCGCGGCGGTTTTTCAGTGCCCAGCCGGATCGCGCTCAGACTCGCGGGGGCGACGGGAATCATATATGCGGGCTCAAGCCCGACATATCGGTGCAGCATCGCGCGGATCACGCCGCCGTGGCAGACAATGAGCAGGTTCTGGCAAGGATCGTGACGCTCCTCCTCGATCACGCCCGTGACCCGGTCGACAAAATCGGCCCAGGTCTCTCCACCCGGCGGGGCAGTGGTGCCCGTGCGCCAGCCCTGATAGGCGCTTTCGTCCTCTGCCCGAATTTCGTCTATCGGGCGCCCAGTCCAGTCGCCCACATCGATCTCACGCAAGGCGTCGGTGACGCGCGCGGCATCGGCCCCAATCCGTCTGGCGGTCTCGCGCACCCGTTTCAGATCCGATGACACCGCGCGGCAGGGCGCGATACCTTCAATCACCGGGCGCAAGGCGTTGGCTTGGGCCGCGCCCCGCTCGGATAGGCCGATGTCGGCCTGGCCTTGCAACCGCCGTGCGGCGTTCCATTCCGATTGTCCGTGACGGACGAGAAGCAAGCGCATCAGCCGATCCTTTCGCCGTCGAGACCAAACCAGCTGTCCGGCGCTGGCGGCAGACAAAACTGGATCGTGTCGCCAATCCGCACCGGCGGTGCGCTGTCCACGATGGCGGTCAGGCGCAGACCGTCGCGCAAGCCAGTGACCATCATGCGCCCGGCAATGGCACTTGTTTCGACCAGTTCCATCGGCAGGGTCGTCTCGCCCTCATGGTCGCTCAGCGTCATGGCCTCGGCGCGGTACATGGCCAAGCAGTCATCGGCCGGCGGAGTCAGCTTCATGTGCCTGCCGCCGACTTTGTGACCCGTGCCATTCTTGGTCACCGGAATCATGTTGTTGGGCGGGGTGCCGACGAAGGTCGCCACAAACGCCGTTTCCGGTCGGTCGATGAGATCGGCGGGCGTGCCGTATTGCTGAACGCGCCCGTCGTTCAAAACAGCGACGTGGCTGGCCATGGTCATCGCCTCGATCTGGTCGTGGGTGACATAGACGGTGGTGGCGCCAGTCGTGCGATGCAGTCGCATCAGCTCGGTCCGCATCTCGACCCTGAGCTTTGCATCGAGATTTGACAACGGCTCGTCGAACAACAGGATTGATGGTTTGGGCGCGATTGTGCGCGCGATGGCGACACGCTGCTGCTGCCCGCCGGAAATCTCATTGGGGTAGCGATCCCTTAGCTGGTCGATATCGAGCAGCTTTAAGACTTCCCCAACCCGCGCGGCGCGCTCGGCCTTTGGCATCCTCATCACTTTCAAGGGCCATTCCACATTGCCGCGGACCGACATATGCGGCCACAGGGCGTAGGACTGGAACACCAGCCCAGAATTGCGTTTGGCTGGATCAACCGCCCAATCGCGATCCCCGTCGGACACGATCTGGCCGTCAAAAACGATCTGGCCGGCCGATGGCAGCTCAAGCCCCGCGAGCATGCGCAAAAGCGTGGTCTTGCCGCAGCCGGACGGTCCGAGCAGGACGAGAAACGCACCGTCGGGTGCCGAGATCGATACGTCCTTGACGGCCTCGATCGCGCCGAAACGTTTGGTGAGGTTCTTGATTTCCAGCATGCGAAGCCTTCAGTTTTTCAGCCAGGGCTGGGATTTCGATTGCAGTCGGTTGGCGATCAACGTGGCCGCAATCGAGATGAACAAGATCACGACCGTGATTGCATTGGCGAACTGGCCGAACCCTTCAGAGGCATAGCGATAGGCCAGAACCGAGAGGACCGGCATGGTCGGCGTGAACAGCAGCACGACCAGCGACAGGTCGCGGACGATTTTGACGAAGATCAAAATGCCGCCGGCTGTCATGCCCCTGATCGCGAGGGGCACTGTGATCTGGGCAAGCCTGCGGGCGAAGCTTGCACCGGTTATCCGCGCGCTTTCCTCCAACTCGCCGCCGACCTGCTGGATCACCGCGCGGCCGGTCTGGACCGAAAACGGCAGCAGGTAGGCGGTGCCGGCAATCACGAGCAATGCGAACGTGCCGTATAGCGCCGGGAACGGACCGATCGGTGCGCCCAGATAGGCGATGTAGGCGGCGCCGAAGGCAATGCCGGGGACCAGCAGCGGCAGGAACGAGACCTGGGTAATTGTCGCCGACATCCACCCCTCGCGGTGGCGCGCCGTGGTGTAGGACGCCAACAGGCCTACCGCCATCCCGGTGAGGGCAACCGCCAGCCCAAGGCCCAGCGTCACGGTCAGCGCCCGAACGATTTCCTCATTGTACGAGATGCCGGGAATGCCTTGCGCGAATGAGGGGTCGCTCCGGCCCACCCAGTAATGCAGTGTCCAATCCGAAAAGAGGTTGGCCGATGACGGCGAGAGGCTCGATGCGGTCAAGACAATCACCGGAACGACTGTGGAGCAGAGCAAGATCACCATGCTCACGACGAAGAGCGGCCAGCGCGCGCCGCGAAGGTCGAACCGCTTTGCACGCCCACCCTTGCCGGTGATCGTGGCGTAGGACCGGCGGCCCGACACGAGTCGGTTTCCCGCCCACAGAATGGCGGCCGAGATGACCACCAGCAGGATGCCGATGACATAGCCGCGCTCAACCTGGCCCACCTCGATCATGCCAAAAAGGCGTGTGGACAGGGTCTGCATCCGCACGGGCAGCCCTAAAAGCGCAGGCGTGGCGAAATTCGATACGGCCCCCGCGAAGCACAGCGACCCAGCGGCGACCAGCGCCGGCGTTGCAACGGGCAGGATGATGCCCATCAGGATGCGCCGCCCCTTGGCGCCCACGATCTGCGCAGCTTCAACGAGGTCGGAATTCACGGTCGCGAGCGCCGCGGCGATGATGGTGAAGGCGAGGCTGAAATAATGCAGAGTGAGCACGATCAGCGTCGGCACCATGCCCCAGGCAAGCCAGTCGGGAATATCGAGGCCCATGCCCTGCAGCCAGCCGACTTGACCGCCGACCCGATCGTTACGAAGAAGCGAGCCCCAGGCCAGTGCGGCGGCAAATGACGGGATCATGAAGGGCAGCGTGGCCATCACGCCGATGGTTCTGCGGAAGGGCACGTTGGTCATCACGACGAGCCAGGCCAAAAACCCGCCCAGCAGCACGCAGCCCCCGGCCACGACAACCCCGATCAGCAGCGTGTTTCCAAGCGGCTTGTAGAATAGGTTGGTGGACAGCCGCCCGGTCACGACGTCGGACCAGGCGCGCATCGTGTCGGGCTGAAGGGTGAACAGAACGGTGCGCAGCAGCGGAAGCACGATCAGCAAGACCAGCACCGCAAGCACGAATAACTTGAGCAGGGTTCCCTGCCGGAAAATGACGCGCCGTCCCCGTCCGCGCATGGCGACTTCGGCTATACCGGTGATCCTCGTTTATGAGACTAAGATTGTAGGGAAGCAGGCAGGCAGGTCCAAACGCCCGCCCGCTTACCCAAAGATCGACTATTGAAGCGTCAGGACGAGATCCCCGACCTCTGCCCGAATGCCGGCTGTTTCAGCAGGGTCGACCCGCCAAGCGGTAAACGCGTCGAGCGGGACCGCATCGGGATGCGACGGAATGTCGGACCGTGTGAGATAGTCACCGGCAACGTAGAACGGCGCCAGCCCCGGGCCGCCGGTCTCGCTTTCGTCACCCATCAGGAAGTCGATCACCAGCCGGGCGGCGGCCGGATGGGCCGGCTCGGCCGCGAGCGCCAAAACGGCGGGGAAAATGATGCCGGGTGCCGGTGACACATCGTTTGCCACCTGCAGCGCCCAACCCTCTTCCTCGTTGTCGCGACGGTCGGAATAGGACGTGAAGCCGATCGGTGGGTTCTCCTGGCCGATGGCACCCACCGCCGCGTTCACGTCGTCGGTGGAGCTGACGAGGATCACGTCGTTGGCAAAGAGGTCGATGATGAACTTCTCCCCCGCGTTCGCCGCGCCGTCGAGGTCGATGGGCTCGCCGAATTCCGCCTCATAGGCTTCGGCCATCTCGTCCGACCGCAGCACGATCTCGGTCATCAGGTCGAGATAGTCGCCCCGCTGGAGCGGATCGACCATCACGACCCTGCCGTTCCATTCGTCGCGCGTCAGGTCCCAAAGGCTGTCGACCGGGGCGCCGTCGGGGTTAGCCTCCTCGTTATACATCAGCACCTTGGTGGACTGCCGTTGCGCCAGCAGCGGGGACTGGAATTCGGCCGGCACCCGATCGGCCACGCGCGGCGGCACGTAGTTGGCGATGATCCCGGCGTCCAGCAAGGCCGGCAGAACCACCGGCACATCCGAGATGTAAATCACGTCCGCATTGGTAACGCCGGCCTGCGCTTCGGCCTGAAGCCGGGCGATCTGTTCGGTCGACGAGATGTCGAAGCCCTGCAGGTCGATCCCGGGATAGGCTTCCTCGAATGCGGTCTCGACGCGGCCGATCCGGCTGGTGAAGGAATAGACCGTCACGGTCCCTTCCTCCTGGGCCAGCGGCAGCAGTTCGTCGGGACTCATGGCGTCCAGTTCGTCGTCGGCCAATGCCGCCGGCGAGATGAGAATACCGATCGCGCCTAGGCGCGCTGCTCTAAGAACTGTCATATGATCCTCCCTTGGGTTCTTTGTTATTCGAAGCGCTCGATCAACCGTCCCAGACGGTCGAGCTGCTTCAGCGATTCCTCCTTGGCGGTCAGGCCGGCGGCGATCACGATCGCATTGCACACCGTCATCGGCACGGTGAGGGTTTGAAACGCGTCCGGATCACCGGATCGGGGCGCTGTCACCAGGTGATCGGGCCGGGGCGCCAAAAGGGCGCCCGACTTGCCCGAAATCATGATCGTCGTCGCCCCGGCCTCTTTCGCCGTCTCGATGAGCGCGGCGTAGCTCCGGGGCGCACGGCGGAAGGCGAAGCTCAGAACAACATCGCCCACGCCGAGCCCCAACATCTGCTCGGCCAGTCCACGCGGATTTGTGTCGAGCCGTTGAACTTCCTTGCCGAAACGCCGGAACCGTTTGACCATCATCAGGGCCAAGACTTCAGCGTTGCCGTAGCCATAAATGACGATGCGGTTTGCGCCCATCAGTAGTCCGGCGATCTCTGCGATCTGTTCGGGGCGGACGAATTCCTCGATCCTGCCAAGCGCTTGGGCCTCGTCCCGCGCTAGCTTGCCCAGGATCGATTCAGACGTGCTTTCCGCGATGGTCTTCTCGAATCGGGTGGCAGTTTCGCGTGTGGCGATGAATTCATCGCGCAGTGCATCACGGAAGGACGCATAGCTGTCGAACCCCAGCTTCTTTGCCAAGCGCGACGCTGTCGCCTCATGGACCCCCACGGCTTTTGCAAGCTCGCCCGCGGTCCCAAGCGCCGCGGCGGTCGGGCTGTCGATCACCGTCTCCACGAGCCGCCGCTCGCTTGGCGTCAGCGCCGGCGCCTGATCCGAAATCTTGTCGATGAGTGACATGCAAACTCCGCAACAGTCTGCATGTGACATTGCACAAAATTCTCTTTCTTGCAAGCTGTCTTGCAATACGGCTCTTCAGCAGAGCTGACCGCGAGTTCGCGGTGTGCGGACTTCAGTTTGAGCGCATGCGATCGGTCGCGGGTATCGGCGTCGCGCACGCGAATTGGACTGTCTTCCCTACAGTTCGAGCATGCTTTTCGGACCGAGCGATCAGATTGAGTCAAGCAGCCCAGTCTCGGTCACCACGGCGTCGAATTGGTCCAACGGTGCGACGGTGGCCAAGGCCGTCCGGTTCAGCTTGCTGCGCGTCGTCAACAGCAGAGATCGTTTCGAGGACGCCATCGCGGCACGCTTAACCGCGATTTTCGACATGTCGAAATCCATCGCCCGACCAGTCTCGTCAACCGCCGAGCAGGCGATCAGCGCAAAGTCCAAATGCACCGATTGCAGGTACTGGACGACATCTTCCCCGACCAATGACCCGTCTCGCCCCGCCAGCCGTCCGCCAAGCACGTGGACGCTATGCCGCTCAGGATCGAATGCCATCGCCGAGTGCATGGAGTTCGTGAATACGGTGAATCCATCGCGGCGTGCCAATTCATGGGCGCAGGCTTCAATTGTCGTGCCCACGTCAAGAAATACCGAGGCCCGATCCGGCACGCGCTTCGCAGCCTCGACCGCAATGATTTCTTTCTCAGGCCCCGCGATCTCGCGCTTGGCATTGTAATCGAGGCGCGCCAGATCCAGCGCGTCGGCAGGACCGGCCCCGCCGTGGAAGCGTTGCACACGCCCGTCGCTCGACAGGGTGATGATGTCGCGCCGCACGGTTTGAGCCGACACACCAAAGGTCGCTGACAGGCTCTCGATCGTAACGAAGCCATTCTTGGAGATCTGATCCAGAATCGCGGCTTGGCGTTCGGAGAGGGGTTGGGGGGTCTGCGCTATCGTCATGATCCGCGGTTGGTCGCTTGCCGGCTCGATGTGGATATGCTATCTGGAAACTATCTTACATATCTGTCTGGATGTGGTCACCAAAATTGGGGGTGCAATGGTGTACCGGATCTCCAGCCCGGGCAACGGTACCATATGTATCGACGGAGCGCCGCTTGATCCGGCGGCCTGGTGTGTCGGGCCGGCAAAGGCCGCTGAGACCGGCCCAGAGATTACCCCGCTCGAGGCTTTCCAATCGCTCAGCGAATCCAACAGCCTCCGCCATTTGGTCGTCGGGGTTATTGGCCCGAGAGAAGCAACGGTCGCTCAGGAATCTGCGGCAGAGGCCGTGGGCCGCGCGATGGGACAGCTTGGCCTTACCTTGATTTGTGGCGGTCGCACCGGCGTTATGCGCAGTGTTTCTGCGGGATGTAGCTCAGCGGGCGGCCTCATGATCGGAATCTTGCCGGGCAGCCATCCGGACGAGGCGAACGAGTTCGTCGGCGTTCCCCTGCCGACCGGATTGGGCGAAGCCCGCAATATGGTGATCGCAAAAGCGGCCCGTGTATTGATCGCCGTCGGCGGTTCGTATGGGACACTTAGCGAAGTGGCCTTCGGGCTGCATTTTTCGAAAGCGGTCATCGGATTGGAAGGCGCGCCGGATGTCGAAGGCGTGGAGCATGCGCCCGACGTTCCCACGGCAATCGACTTTGCCCTGCAAGCCCTGGCTGCTTCGGCAGTGATGAAATCGCAACAATTTTGTAAATTATCTGACACAGAGTCGTCATGACTCCGGCGCTACGCCTGGACGGTGTTACCAAGCGGTTTGGGGACGTGGTGGCGGTGGACGACGTTACGCTCGACCTGTTCGATGGGGAGTTTTTGGCACTGCTGGGCGCCTCGGGCTGCGGCAAGTCGACGACGCTGCGCCTGTTCGCCGGGTTGGAAGCTGCCACCCACGGGCGCGTCCTGCTGCACGGCCGGGATGTCTCGCGGGAAAGCGCATCGTCTCGCAACGTCGCCTTGATGTTCCAGTCCTACGCGCTCTACCCGCATATGAGCGTCTATCAAAATATTGCGATGCCCCTGCGCATGCGCAGTCTTTCCGCGCCACAGAGATTTCCCGGGGCCCGTTTTATCAGCCGGCCGACTCGAACCGCGCTTCACGAGATCGACGAAAAGGTTCGACAAGTCGCGGCGGTACTGCGGTTGGATACGCTGCTTTCCCGCCGGCCGGGGCAGCTATCGGGCGGGCAGCAACAGCGCGTTGCCTTGGCACGCGCCTTGGTCCGCGAGCCGTCCGCCTTCTTCCTGGATGAACCACTGTCCAACCTGGATACCCAGTTGAAAGCCGATACGCGAGACGAAATTAGGGCCCTGCACGCACGCACCGGCTACCCGTTCCTGCTGGTCACCCATGATCAGGCGGATGCCTTGTCCATGGCCGACCGGGTGGCGGTGATGATCGCCGGTCGGATCGCCCAGATCGCCACGCCCGAAGAGGTGTTCCAACGACCGCAAAGCCGGGCAGTGGCGGAGTTCATTGGCCTTCACCGGATGAACATTCTAGACCGGGGATATGCGGAGCGGCTGCACCCTGCCGGTGCGACGTTGGATCTTGGGATCCGCCCCGAGGATTTGACAATTGGCGAGGCGGGACCGCTCGCCGCCACGGTCGAGAGCCTGCTCTACAAGGGCGAAGAGACGGTTGTCCAGTTACGCGACCCGGACGGTTTTGTCTTCCGCTCGATCCTGCGTGGGGGGCAACCGCGACCGGCAACCGGTGATCATGTGCGGTTATCCGCCGACATCTCAGCGCTGCACCCGTTCGATGAGCACGGCAATCGTGCAGAGCTGCCCCAATGATCCGCCGACTGGCCACTGACGTTTTTCTCGCAGGGCCGGCAGCCCTTGCGGTGGTGCTGTTCATCTTCCTGCCGGTGGCCGTCGTCTTCGTCTTGGCCTTTACCGACTACCTGATCGGCGCCCGCAGCGCAGAATGGGTCGGACTGGAGAACTTTGCCGATCTATTCGGCTCCAGGCTCGGGCGCAACGCGCTGATCAACACGCTGATCTACTCCGCAATCGTGATCCCGACATCAGTGATCCTAGGCCTTCTGGTCGCTCTGGGGCTGCACGGTATCGCGCGGCGGATGCCGCGCGTTTCGGCTGTTTTGCGCACCGTCTACTTCCTGCCGGTCGCCGCGACTCTGGTGGCGATGGCGGTGGCCTGGCAGATGCTGATGCACCCATCGCTGGGGCTCTTGAACCATTGGATCGCGGCGCTAGGCCTGACGCCACAGCAATGGCTGACCGATCGCGGGCTCGTGCTCTATTCATTGGCGGCGATCGGCGTCTGGCAGGGCGTTGGCTACAACATGGTGCTGTTCCTGGCCGGCCTCTCCGCCATCTCCCCAACCCTTTACGATGCGGCGACGATCGATGGTGCCGAGCATGGCTGGAGCCGCTTTTGGTGCGTCACTTGGCCGATGCTCGGCCCAACCACCCTGTTCGTCGTGATCGTCACCGCGGCCAACGCATTTCGCGTCTTCGAGACCGTAGCGACCATGACCGATGGCGGCCCCGCCTTTGCCTCGGACACTATAGTCTATGCCCTCTATCGGGAAGGCTTCGTCTATTTCAAGGCAGGTTATGCAAGCGCGATCACCGTCGTGTTCTTCGCGGCCCTGCTGCTGCTGACCGCCCTGCAAATTGCCTTGGTGGAACGGAAGGTTCACTACCGATGAGGCCCGGTACGATCCTCTCCTTCGGACTGGTCGGCCTGGGCGCCGTCATGGTCCTGCTGCCCTTCGTCTGGATGGTCTCGGTCTCCTTGAAACCACACAACGAGATCTTTACGCCGGAGGTGACGCTGTTGCCGCAGCAGCCGACGCTGGCGAACTACTGGCAAGCAATCACCGAGACGGACATCCCGCTCTATCTGCTGAACGGCGTGATCGTCACCGGCGGTATCCTGATCCTGCAAATAGCGATCACTGTGCCCTGCGCTTACGCGCTGGCACACCGGCGCTTTCCTGGACGCGGCCTGCTGTTCGGCGCCGTGATCGCGGCACTCCTAGTGCCGTTCCATGTCACGGCGATTCCAATCTTTATCGCCTTCAGTCAGGTCGGGCTGCTCAACACCTACGCGGCGCTGATCCTGCCTTTCATCGCCACGGCATTTGGTCTTTTCCTATTGCGGCAAGCCTTTGCACAGATCCCGGCGCAACTGATCGACGCCGCCCGGGTCGACGGTATGTCGGAAATGGGGATCGCGTGGCGCGTGGCTTTTCCGCTCGGCATGCCGACGGTCATTGCCTTTTCGATCTTTTCGGTGACGGCCCATTGGAACGATTTGTTCTGGCCGTTGGTCGCGACCACGTCGCCGGAGCTGGCGACCCCGCCGCGCGGCATCCTGTTCTTCCGGGACGAGGAGAGCGGCGACGATATCGGCCCGTTGATGGCCGGGGCAACGCTGATCACCGCACCGCTGATTATTGGCTTTCTCCTGGCCCAGAGGCGCTTCACCCAGGGCCTCGCCGGGGCAGGCCTGAAGAGATGAGCACCACCGCTCCAACAAGAGGCCAAAGGCCCTTCCCATCCACCTGACGTGTGAGGAACAGATGAAACGACTTCTTTTGACTGCCGGCATCATCCTTGCCGCCGGTTCCGCTGCTGCCGAAACCGAAATCCGAATTCACTATGCCATTCCGACCATCTGGGCCGAGACCCAGGAAGCGCTCGCAGAAGCCTTCATGGAAGCGCATCCCGACATCACCATCACCATCGACGGCCCCGCCGAAGGTTATGCCGAAGGCGTCCAGCGCCTGCTGCGCGAATCCGTCGCTGGCACCGCCCCGGACGTAGCCTATGTCGGTCTCAACCGTTGGCGGATCCTGGAAGACCGAGGCCTGACCCAGCCGCTAGATGCCTTCATGCCGGAAGATCCGGACGCGGCCGGCTACACCCCTGCCCTGCTCTCCCTCGGCCAATTCGAGGACACGCAGCACTCCCTAGGCACTTCGGCCTCGACACTGGTCATGTATGTGAACCCAGATCTCGTCGAGCAGGCAGGCGGCTCCATGGATGATTTTCCGACAACCTTTGACGGGATCATCGAACTGGCCGCAGCAATCGATGCGCTTGGCGATACCATCGAAGGTGTGTGGATTCATCGCCACGATTGGCGCTACCAATCCCTGCTCGGTTCCCATGGTGGCCGCCCGATGACCGAGGATGAAAGCGACATCACTTTCGATGATGAAGCGGGGCTCGCGGCTGCCGCCCTGTACCAGCGGTTCGCGTCCGAAGGGGGCATGTCCTCCATGTCGCAAGACGATGCCCGCCAGGCTTTCCCGGCCGGCACGCTCGGCATCATGTTCGAAAGCTCGTCGTTGCTGACGCGCTTTGTCGAGGGCGCCGGTGACGGCTTTGAGGTAACCGTGCGCGCCTTGCCGGTGGTCGCCGACGACCCGTCCACCGTCTACTTCCCGACGGGCGGTTCCGGCATCGTACTGCTGACCGATGACGCAGAAACGCAGGATGCGGCTTGGGAATACATCGCCTTCGTGACGGGCCCGGAAGGCCAGCGGATCATCGTGGAGAACACCGGCTACGCCCCGGCGAACGCTATCGTGCTGGATGATGAGGCCTATCTGGGCGCCTACTACGCGGCGAATGAGAATGCCCGCGTTGCCCACGCCCAAGTCGCCCAATATGCGGGGCCCTGGTACGCCTATCCGGGCGCCGAAGGCGTCGCGGTCACTGACCTGATCGCAGCGGCCTTGGTGGAAGTGACCGAAGGCGCGGACGTGGACGGCACGATGTCAACCCTGGCCGACGATCTGCGCGATCAACTCGATATGCGCTAGTCGCTGCCGCGAAGCGCGACAAAAAGGAGGGAGGTTGTTCGCGGCCACCCTCTCTTTTTGTCCGGCTTTCAGTAATCTTTGGTGCGAACCGTCTCCTAGCGGGCCAGGTCTGCGTCTCGATCACTTCCATCGCGCTGTCGACCGTTACCGCAACGCGGCTAGTATAGGCTGGCAATCTTCCGACGCTTGCCAGCATCGGCGGGACCCCGAATACTGATCTGATGACAGCCCTTAGTGCAGACCACGCCGACACCCGCGGGCGATGGCCCCTTGTCACACATGGATGCGATCCATGATTACCGCCCGGCAGATCGAGGCGTTTCGGGCGGTCATGGTGTATGGCGGCTCGCAGCGTGCGGCAGAGGCCCTTAACATCTCGCAACCGGCGGTCAGCCGGCTGATATCGAGCCTGGAACAGAAGATCGGCTTTCTGCTGTTCGACCGGGAGGGACGAGGGTTGGTGCCCACGCCCGAGGCCCAGTTTTTCCTGCGCGACGTCGACGGGTTCTTCAACGGGCTCGACCGGTTGGACGCCAGCGCGAATGCGATCCGCGAGGGCCGCCAGGGGACGCTGCGCCTATCAGTGATGCCGGCCGTCGCCCTGTCGCTGGCTCAGTTGATCATCGAGGGGATCGTAACCACCTTTCCCAAGGCGCAGGTGACGCTTGACGTTCATACCGCCCCTCGGATCGCCGATCTGGTCGCCGCCGGGCGGTTCGATCTCGGGCTGGCGCATCTCGACGAGGCGCGTCCGGATTTGGAAGCGCTGGGGTCATGGACGGTCGACTGTGTTTGCGTCATGCGGGCCGACCACCCGCTAAGCTTGAAGTCCCAGATCGAAGCCCACGATTTTACTGACAACGAGGCTGTGCTGTTGTCGTTCGATACCCGCACCGCGCGGCAGGTGGAACAAATGTTCCTGGCCGCCGATGTCCGCCCAAAGATTAGGGTTACGGCGCAACCATCCTACGTCGCCTTCCGTCTGGCCGAGCACGGCTTGGGGATCACGATCATCGACGCGTTCACCGCCAGCACGCTGGCCTCGCCCAAGGTCGCGATCCGCCCGCTGGCAGAGAAGATCGGGTTTCGGGTCAAGATGATTCGACCGTCGGGCCTGCGCCCCTCGGCCCTGGCATCGCAGTCGGCCGACATCGCGCGGCGGGTTCTGGAAGAGCAGATTCCCGTCATCCATAACACCGTGTCATGAATCAATGCCAAATTGTGACTTGAGAACACTCGCGGAACGGTGCGACTGCTTTTTGCAATAGCGCCCAAAAACGGACAGAGAGGATCACCATGACCCACCACACAAAGATGATTGCTGCTGCCTGCATCGCCAGTTTCGGCCTTAGCGTGTCGGCCTTCGCCCAGGAGACCACCTTGCGTCTTCACACGCTGGTGCAAGACCCGCATCCCTACAACGACATGGCCGCGTTTATGGGAGAGCAGATCGCCGAGCGGACGGATGGCGAGATCGAGATCCAATTGTTCAATGCCGCCCAGTTGGGCGACGATCCCTCCGTCATCGGCGAGATGGGTTTGGGCACCATTGATCTCATGATCAGTTCAACGAACAACGCCACAAGGCAAGTGCCGGAGTATCAGATCTTTTCGATCCCCTATCTGTTCGCGGGTTTTGACGATCTGATGGGGCGTGTCGGCCCCGGAACGCCGGCGGAGGCCTATTTCCGCGACGTCTATGCCGATCGCGGGCTGGACATGCAACTTCTGGCGCTTGGTGGATCGGGCACACGGAACATGTCGAACCGGATAGGCCCGGTGGAATCGCTGGACGATATCCAGGGCATCCAGATGCGCACACCGCCCTCGCCCATGATTTCCGAAACCTGGGCTGAGCTTGGCACCCTGCCCGTCAGCGTGGCCTGGGGCGAGCTGTACGGCGCGATCCAGACCGGCGTGGCCGACGGGCTTGAGAGCTCGATTGCGGGCTATTCCGGCTCAAGACTCTACGAGGTCGCGCCGTATCTTGCGATGACCGGCCATACCATTCAGGTCAATCATATCTCGATGAGCGACCGGGCATGGAACCGGCTGACAGACGAGCAGAAGGCGATCTTCCTGGAGGTCGCGGCGGAGGCCTCTGCCTATGGGATCGACCAGGCCAGAATGTATGAAACGGAACTGGTCGAAACGCTGCAAAGCGAAAACGGCGTGACCGTCACCTATCCTGATATCTCCGAATTTCAGGACAGGCTGAGCGATCTGCAAGCCACGCTCGTGACCGATATGGAGCTGGAGCCGGCGCAGGAAGCGCTCTTCTCCGACAACTAAGCCCAGCAGTGCCTTTGGGGGTCCGAATGCGGCCCCCAAGGCACCGGCGGCGTGTTCTCATGCGGGCAATCAACGACATCATCGAACGGATTGTCGTGGCTTTGTTGACGCTGGCCTTCGCCGCGCTTGTCTGCGTGGTCGGTCTGCAGGTTCTAGCGCGCAATGTTCTGCAGGTTCCGATGATCTGGACACCGGATCTGGCGCAGCTGCTGTTTGCGTGGTGCATCTTCTTGGGCGCCGCCATCGCCTTCCGCCGAAGCGGGCACTACGAGGTCAACATCTGGCCCACCAGCGGCCCGCTGGCACAAATCCCACGTTCTGTCGCCTTTGTTGGCGGCGTTATCGTGATCGGGGTTCTGTTCTACTACGGCATCGATATGACCCAGCGTGCGATGTTGCGCACCAACCCGTCGCTGGGCATCTCAGAGCTTTGGTTCTTCATCTCCATCCCGATCTCGGGCGGGCTAATGGCGCTGTTTCTGGCCGAACGCGTGATCGCGCGGTTGTCCCGGAGCGCCACGCAGTGAACCCATTGCTGCTTCTGATCGGCGGTTTTTTCGTGCTGGTCGCCTTTCGGGTCAATGTCGGGTTTTCGCTGATCCTGTCGTCGGTCATCGTGCTCTTGGTCGAAGACCTGCCGCTGACATCCGTCATCAACCAGATGTACCGCAACATCGACAGTTTCACCCTGCTGGCAGTGCCGTTCTTCATGTTTCTCGGCCGTATCCTGAATGCGGGGTCAATCACCAACCGCCTGCTCGCTCTGTCAAACGCGACCGTCGGGCATATCAGAGGCGGGCTTGGGCACGTGAACGTCTTCGTCTCGATGGTGTTCGCATCCCTGTCGGGATCAGCGGCAGCCGACACCGCCTCGGTCGGCTCGATCCTGATCCCAGCGATGAAAAAGGCAGGTTATTCGCCGGCCTTCGCGGCAGCACTGACGGCGGCGTCCTCTACTCTCGGGGTCATAATCCCGCCCTCGATCATTCTAATCGTCTATGGCGCCTTCGGAAATGTCTCCATCGGGGCGCTGTTTCTCGGCGGCGTGGTTCCTGGCGTGACGATCGCGCTGGCCATGATGGCGTACACTTATCTCATGGCCCTGCGAAACGACTATCCCGCCATTCCGTTTCCCGGCCTTAGGGCCTTGGGCCGGGCGACGACACGCGGAATGGCCGCTATGCTGATCCCAGTCTTCGTACTCGGCGGGGTTATCACCGGTGTCTTCACCCCCACGGAGGCCGCCATTTCGGCCGTGCTATGGGCACTGATCCTGACATTCATCCTCTATCGCGACGTGCCGCTGCGCACTCTGCCAGCGCTTTTGGCGGCAGCCTGCATCGATTTCTCGGTGCCGCTTTTCACCGTGGCCGGTGCGGGGATCTTTGGCTGGCTGATCGCCTATCTCGGCGCGGCGGAGATCGTGGTGGACTTCATCCGCTCGGTCACGACGCACCCGACGGGCATGATGCTGTTACTCATCGGATTTCTGCTGCTCGTCGGCACCGTGCTGAATCCAATCTCTGCGGTTCTGATCTTCTTGCCGATCATTCAGGGCATCGGGACCGAAGCCCAGGTAAATCCCGTGCATCTAGGCGTTTTGACGACCATCGTGCTGTCGGTCGGGCTGATCACGCCGCCCTACGGCATTTGCCTGCTGATCGCGGCGCAGATCGCGCAGGTCAGTCTAGGGCGGGCGATGCTGGCGGTGCTGCCGATCGTCGGACTGACGGTCGCCATCGCGATCCTGTCACTTTTCGTGCCAGACCTGATTCTGGCTTGGCCAAAAATGGCCTTTCCCAATCTCTTCAATTGATCACCTGAAAGGAAACGGTGGTATGCCCCACACCAAACCCACGGGAAGTTTCGTCGCCCTCGTTACGCCAATGAACCAGGACGGAAGCATCGACTATGAGGGCTTTCGCGACCTGTTGACCTTCCACGCCCAGCACGGCACCAGCGCCGTCCTGATCATGGGGTCAACCGGCGAAGTCTCGATGCTGAGCCCTGAAGAAAAGCGCATCATCATTGCCAAGACGGTCAAGATGCGGCCTGAGGGCATGCAGATGTATTACGGGTGTTCCGGCAACAACACTCAGGCCACGATCGACATGGTCCGCTACGCCCAGGCCGAGGGGGCCGATGGGGCCATCATCGCCGCGCCGTCCTACATCTGCGCGCCGAATGCCGACATCGTCGACTACGTGCAAGAGATCTGCGACGCCAGCGATTTGGCCATCGGCTTTTACAACAACCCGCCGCGGGTCAAGACCGACCTGCATTGGGACGACATGCTGAAGCTGGCCAAGCACCCCAATATGGTCGTCTTGAAGGAAAGCACGACCCGCGTGGGCCAGGTCGCGCAGATGTGCGCCGCCAAGCCCGATCTGTCGATCATGTGTTGCTGTTCGCCCAATCTGGGTCTTGTCGTACCGACCATGTCGCTGGGCGGGCACGGCACCGCCAATATGACCGGCAACATCATTCCCGCCGAATTCGCCGTGATCTCAAAGCCCTGGACCGGTCCGCAGGATGCCGAGAACTTCAAGACCGCCTATCTGGGCAATCTCGACATGCTGCATTTCGCCTATTCGGCAATCAACCCGGTGGCGATCAAGAGCTTGATGCGGGCTGTCGGCCTGCCGTCCGGCCCGCTACGCAAACCGCTGAAGCCGCTGGATGGCCCGGCGTTGAAACGTGGCCTCGAGATTGTCGCCAAGTTGGGGCTTGAGCAGAGGTACGGCTTGCGCGTCCGCCCTGATCTTGCCGCCTGACATAAACGGCCGCTTGCACCCTGCGATCCGATAGCGAAAGGAAGCACCATGCCAATCGTGCGAGTCACCATGGCCGAAGGCCGCAGCCCGGAACAGAAGGCGGCGCTGGGCCGCGAGATCACCGACAGTCTCGTGCGCCATTGCGGCGGCGATGCCAGCCATGTCTACGTGCTGTTCGACGACGTGCCGCCGGATCAGTGGTTGGTTGGGGGCGAAACCATTACCGAACGGCGGCGCAAACGAGGCGAGGGATAGCCGAGGCGTGAGCCTGCCGGTCAGCCTCTGCCATTGGGGCGCCTTTGAGGCGGATGTCAGGGCCGGGCGCCTGAATGCCACGCGGCCCTGGCCCGGCAGCGGCGCCGACCCCGAGATGATCGGCGCGCTGCCGGAGTTGGTCTATTCCGACAAGCGCATCCTTCGGCCCCATATCCGTGAAAGCTGGCTCAGGCTGGGCCACCGTGCAGGCGGTAGTGGGCGTGGCTCGGACAAGATGATGCCTGTCGATTGGGACACGGCGCTCAACCTCGTTGCAGCCGAGATCGCCCGGGTGCACGATCAGTACGGTCACGACGCGCTGTTCGCGGGCTCCTATGGTTGGTCAAGCGCCGGCCGGTTTCACCATGCCCGGTCGCAGGTGCGCCGGTTTTTCGGGGCGCTCGGCGGGTTCATCGATCAGACCGGAAACTACAGCTGGGGTGCGGCGCAGATCATCCTGCAGGAGGTTCTCGGAAGCAACGATGCCGTCAGCGGCGCGGCCACAGCCTGGGACAGCATCGCCGGCAACACGGACCTACTAGTGGCGTTCGGCGGGCTCAACCCGAAGAATTGGAAGGTCACGTCAGGCGGTGCCGGCAGTCACCACATGCCCGATCACGTCAGACGGGCCGCTGCCAAGGGCACCCACTTTGTCGTGCTCAGCCCATTTGCCGACGATATCCCGGACGGTCTGGAGGCGACCTGGATCGCGCCCCGGCCCGGCACCGACACGGCGATCATGCTGGCGCTTGCCGCCGAGATGGTTGCAAGAGGCCGCGCCGACCGGGGTTTTCTGGAGCGCTTCACGTCGGGGGCTGATCGCTTCCTGGCCTATCTTGCCGGAGACAAAGATGGGGTTCCAAAGTCCCTGGCTTGGGCGGCTGAGATCGCCGACGTCGATGAAGAGGCATTGTGGCAGCTTGCCGATCGGCTGGAACAAGGCCGGGTAATGCTGACCGCCTCTTGGTCTCTGCAACGCGCACGGTACGGGGAGATGACCTACTGGGCCTTGATCGGTCTAGCAGCCGTTCTGGGCCAGATCGGCCAGCCGGGAGGCGGCTTCACCTTCGGATACGGCTCGCTGAACGCGGTGGGTGAAGGCGCGATCAAAGGCCTTGTGCCGTCGCTGCCCAATTGCAGCAACGATGCGGGGACGACGATTCCGGTTGCGCGCATCGCGGACATGTTGGAGCGGCCGGGCGAAACGATCCCGTTTCGCGGATCGCGGGTTCGTCTACCCCACGCCCGGCTGATCTACTGGGCGGGCGGCAATCCCTTCCATCATGCCCAGGACCTGTTTCGGTTGCAGCGTCTCTGGCAGCGGCCGGAGACCATTATCGTGCATGAGCAGGTATGGACGGCCACGGCGCAACGCGCCGACATCGTGTTGCCCGCGACCACGTCGCTGGAACGCTGCGACATCGGCGGCAGCTCGCGCGATCGCCACGTCTTCTACATGCCAAAGCTCATCGAACCGGTGGGCGAGGCCAGGAGCGATTTCGATATTTTCCGGGCCCTGTCGGACCGTCTTGGCGTGGCCGAGCGCTATGCAGAAAACCGTGATGAGGCGGCTTGGCTTGCCCATCTCTGGGGGGATCGGCGCCGCGCAGCGCAAGCCCGTGGTATCGAGGCGCCACGCTTCGATGAACTCAAGCGCCGGAATGTCTGGTCGGTTCCGAAACCCGACAGGCCCGAGATCTTGCTCGAGGCGTTTCGCCGCGACCCCGATGGCGCGCCGCTGGCCACGCCGTCTGGGCGGATCGAACTGACATCGTCGCGGATTGCAGGCTATAACTTGGTCGATCTGCCGCCCCATCCTGCCTGGCTGGACCCTTGGGAAGACGAAGCGAACCCAGGCGGCTTCCCTCTTCTGTCGCGCCAGCCGAGGCGCTTTCTCCACAG
>JBCCER010000034.1:0-30780 GCA_039030175.1 Pseudomonadota bacterium | reverse complement strand
ATGAAGGAAGAAACCTTCGGCCCATTGGCCCCGGTCTTCCGGTTCGAAACGGAGGAGCAGGCGATCGAGATGGCCAACGACACCGAGTTCGGTTTGGCGTCCTACTACTACAGCCGCGATATCGGCCGGATATGGCGCGTCGGCGAGGCCCTCGAATACGGAATCGTGGGGGTCAATACCGGCCTGATCTCGTCTGAGGTCGCACCGTTCGGCGGCGTCAAGGAAAGCGGCATCGGCCGCGAGGGCTCCAAATACGGCATCGAGGACTACGTGGAGATCAAGTATCTCTGCCTTGCCGGGCTCGATAGCTAAGGGCGCATCAATGGCTTTCGATTACGATTATTTCGTCATTGGCGCGGGGTCTGGCGGCGTCAGGTCCGCGCGCATTGCCGCACGGCATGGTGCTCGCGTCGGCATCGCTGAGGATCGGTATTTCGGTGGCACTTGCGTCAATGTGGGCTGCGTTCCCAAGAAGCTGCTGGCCTACGCCTCGCATTTTGCAGAGGATTTCGAGGATGCCGCCGGCTTCGGCTGGACGGTGGGTGAGACCAGCCATGACTGGTCGCAGCTGATCGCCAACAAGGATACGGAGATCAACCGCCTCAACGGCATCTATCTGCGCCTGCTTGAAGGTGCCGGTGTCGACATCCATGAGGCCAAAGCCGTCCTGGAGGACGCACACACGATCCGTGTGGGCGACAAGACCGTTACCGCCGACAAGATTCTGGTCGCGACCGGCGGCTGGCCGAATCTACCCGATACGCAGGGCGTCAAAGAGCACGCCATCACATCCAACGAGATCTTCCACCTCGAAAAGATGCCCCAGCGCGTCATCATCGCAGGGGGAGGCTATATCGCGCTCGAATTCGCCAGCATCCTGAAAGGGCTGGGCGCGGATGTCTGCTTGCTCTACCGGGGCGAACTGTTCCTGCGCGGTTTTGACGATGATGTTAGAACGATCGTGGCCGAGGAGATGGCCAAACATGGCGTCGATCTGCGGTTTCATACGGTCATCTCGTGCCTGGGCAAGAGCCATGACTGTCTGATCGCAGAGCTCAGCGATGGCTCGCAAATGGAAGCCGATGCTGTCTTGATGGCCATTGGCAGGTCGCCCAACACGGTGGGGCTGGGGCTTGAAAAAGCGGGTGTCAAGCTGGCGGACAACGGTGCGATCATCGTCGATGACCACTATCGCACCTCGGTCGAGAACATCTATGCGGTGGGCGATGTGGTTGATCGTATCGCGCTAACCCCCGTGGCGATCGCCGAAGGCCATGTCCTGGCCGATACGCTGTTTGGTGGGTTCGACGATCGGTCCGTCGACTATCACAACATTGCGACGGCGGTGTTTTGCCGGCCGCAGATTGGCACCGTCGGCCTAAGCGAGCAGGAAGCGCGCCGTCGATACGGCGCGGTCGACATCTACCGCAGCAGCTTCAAACCCATGAAGCACACCTTGTCGGGTCGTGACGCGCGATCCTTGATGAAGCTCATCGTGGATCGAGAGAGTCAGTGTGTCGTCGGCTGTCATGTGGTCGGCGACGACGCGGCCGAAATGGTGCAATCGGTGGCCATCGCCATCAACTGCGGGGCCACCAAGCGCGATTTCGACCGCACAATCGGCATCCATCCGACCAGCGCCGAAGAACTGGTAACGATGCGAGAGAAAGCGCCGGAGCCGGATCTCGAAGAGGCTGCCGAATAGTTGTTCGGCTCAACGCAGGCGGCCCTTCAATGAGGGCCGCCTGCAATAGCAATTAGCGATCCTTCAAGATCAGCCGGCGGATGCCATAGTCGATCGACACCCGGCCCGGACCGATCACGAACAACGCCAATCCGACAAACATCCAGGGGAACTGTTCGCTTGCGATGGCGATGCCGTTTTGCATTCCCTGTGGCGTTTGGCCGACGATGAAGAAGATCGTCGCTGCCATCACCGCCAGCCCTAGCGCCGCCCAGCGGCCAAAGAACCCAAAAACAAGCAGAACCGGCAAAATGATCTCCGCTCCTGTTGTCAGGTACGCCGCTGTTGACGGATCAAGAAACGGAACGGGATGGATGGCCTGGAAGAACATCGGCTGCCGACTGAAAGAGGCGAGCCGAATTTGACCAGCATCCCAGAAGGGAATGGCCAACCAGATCCTTGGCGCCAAAAGAACAAGGCCCAAAATCCAGGCCGGCATGTCCGCCAGACCGTCGAACGGCCCGCGCCCGAAGATTAGGCCGAAAAATTTGCGGGCCCTGCTGGGAGCGGGGGCGGTCGCTGTGCTTTCATACGACATCTTTTTTTCCTTTGGCTATTTCGCCGTCCCAAGATCTTGATCAAGCGACACCGCACAAAAGGTGCCGCGCTGCAAATGCGCCACCAGCGCCTGCTGAAGATCAAATTCGCTGTCGGCTTCCAGGGCGTGTTCCGCCGCATCTTCGAGTGGGGAGCCTGACGATAGCGCGGTCAGAAAGCTCTGATCGCCATTCGTCAGTATGTGGGCGACTACCTTCAGGCCTGGCCGCATGACCAAGACGGTTTCGCCGCCTTGGTTTAGGTCGACGGGCGCGACGTCCTCTCTCTGATTAACTTGCCAGATCGACTGAACGGGCCAGCGCGACTGAACAATCCGAACGCTCGGATGAAGCCGAAAGCGCAACCTGCCATAGCGATCCGCCGGCACGGTCTGGAGGTTAGCAACGCTGACAACAGGGGCATCGTCTGCAAACAGAGCCTGGTTGCGCGCCCATTCTAAGCGCGCCACATCTCCCAGATAGGGAACTGACTGCGCCGCCTCGAAATCATCCAAGAAGGCTCCAAAACCATCGCCATAAGCCAGCAGTTGGGGCACTTCCGGTGGGTTTGCCTTTACGTAGCTTTGGGCCACGAAGTCAAAGAAGCGTTCACCAACCAGCCGCTCGACAATCGGATAACAGGCACCCAGCGACTTGGAGAGCGAGATTAGCGTGTTGTTGCGATAGATGCTAATCCGCCGATCGGACGGCACCTCATCTTCGACGATGAAGCTGCGAGCAAGGGCGTCACTTTCGCCTAGAACACCCGCGCGAAACGCTTCCTGGATGTCAAGCAACGTCGACATTGGCCATGTCACCATGTTGGGCGCGGGCAGCCGCCAATATCAGCTCAGCCTTCCGCGCCTCGGCTAGCAGCACGTCAAGTTCGGGAATGTTGTTGTCCCATTCCACCAGTGTCGGCATTGGGCCGACGCGCTCGAGCGCCCGTCGGAACAGGGTCCAAACCGCCGGCTCCACATGCGTGCCGTGATCGTCGATCAAAACCACGCGGTCGGTGCCATCCTCATCCGCAAAGTGCTGGACGAAGTGGCCGGCCACGTGAATCTCTTGCACGGCCTCAAGCGGTACGGCGTCCAGGTAGCGGTTGGCATCGAAACGATGATTGTGGGCGCTGACATGGATGTTGTTGACGTCGAGCAGCAGGCCGCAGCCGGTCCGTTTGACGATCGCAGCCATGAATTCCCATTCCGGCATCGTCGAACTCTTGAACGAGACGTAGGAGGACGGGTTTTCGACCAGCATCTGGCGGCCCAGCGCTTCCTGGGCGTGCTCTATGTTCCGGCAGATGGTGTCCAGCGCCTCGTCGGTATAGGGCAGGGGCAGCAGATCGTTGAGGTAAACGCCACCCGTGACCGACCAGGACACGTGCTCTGAAATCAGGCCTGGCTCAAATCGGTCGATGACCGCCTTGATGCGAGCAAGATGGTCGTCATCCAGCCCTTCGGCTGAACCGAGCGACAGACCGACGCCATGACAGCTGAGTGGATAGTCCTGACGGATCTTCTCTAGCGCCCGAAGCCTTGGCCCTCCAGCACCGACATAGTTTTCGGTATGCACCTCAAGCCAGGCAGCCTGCGGGCGTTCGTTGACGAAGTGGGGGATATGCGGATGGCGCAACCCGACACCAGCCCGGCTTGGGATGGAGGCTTCGACCCGGCTGGCGACGCTTGCCGGCTTATCGTTGGGGGGCTGGCTAGCCATAGTTGCGAGCCTCAGCCTCGGCTGGCGACCCTGGCTCGATCGGCCCGCCGTGGCCGTCGAAGGCACTTGTCGATCCTGGCGCTACACAGGTTCCCATTGGTACGATTGTCCAGTCCATTCCGCTGTAGTCTTCGGTCGATTGCCCTGCACAACTGTGTTCGAAGGCCGTGGCGCAATCATTCTCGCCGGCCAAGGCAATGCCATAGCAGCGCTCAACCCCGTCGGCGTCGGCAACGTCCGGCACGGCAGCGATTGCCACAGCACTGGCAAGTGCAGCAATTTGAGCGGCAATTGACGTTTTGGACATCGAACGTTCGCGCGTTAGCACTTTCCTGGCCCGGAATTTATCTTACGGGCGATTTAACGTTTTGTGCCAACGCTTTGAAGTAAAGCCTGATTGACGCCGCTTCACTTCCCCGTGACGTCAAAATCGGCCAATTCGGCCCAATCGCGTCCAAACCGGTGCTTCCTACTGGAATTCGTGTGGTTCAGGGCGTATAGGCAGGGTCCTGTTGCGCAAAGGGACGGCCGCTGTCGTAGCGTTCGACGGCCGTCCGCTTATGGAGGACGAGGTTGATGGTCGAGCGCTGGAGCCCGAAAAGCTGGCGGTCAAAGCCGGCGATGCAAATGCCTGTGTATGCTGATCTGCCGCATTTGAGAGCGGTAGAAGACACGCTCAGCCGATTTCCACCGCTTGTTTTTGCCGGCGAGGCGCGGTCCTTGACCTCGACCTTGGCCTCGGTCGCCAATGGCGAAGCCTTTCTTCTGCAAGGCGGTGATTGCGCCGAGAGCTTCGTCGAATTCCATCCGGACAAGATCCGCGACACGTTCCGCGTGCTGCTGCAGATGGCGGTGGTCTTGACGTTCGGTGGCGGATTGCCGGTGGTTAAGGTCGGCCGGATGGCAGGCCAGTTTGCCAAGCCGCGCTCGTCGGACATGGAAACTGTGAACGGCGTTGAGCTTCCGTCCTATCGCGGCGACATAATCAACGGCTTCGACTTCACGGAAGACTGCCGCACGCCAGACCCAGATCGGATGGTAAAGGCCTATAACCAGTCTGCCGCCACCCTCAATCTGCTGCGTGCCTTCGCCCAGGGCGGCTATGCCGATCTGCACAAGGTGCACCAGTGGAACCTCGGCTTTATTGCGCAGACGTCGCAGGCCGAGCGTTATCACGATCTGGCAAACAGGATCGACGAGGCGGTGCGCTTCATGGCGGCCTGTGGGGTAACGGCTGAATCGACGCCGCAAATCCGCGAGACCGAATTCTATACTAGCCATGAAGCACTGCTGCTGCCGTATGAAGAGGCGCTGACCCGTCAGGACAGCACGACGGGCGAGATGTACGACGTCTCGGCTCACCTCCTGTGGATCGGCGACCGAACCCGCCAGTTGGACGGCGCCCATGTCGAATTCCTAAGCGGGGTGAAGAACCCGATCGGCCTCAAATGCGGCCCGTCGCTGGAAGCAGACGATTTGATCCGGCTGATCGACCGTCTCAATCCTACTAACGAGGCCGGCCGGCTGACGCTGATCGCCCGTATGGGGGCGGACAAGGTCGAAAAGCACCTGCCTGAACTCGTCCGCGCGGTTCAAGAGGAAGGGCGCACAGTCGTCTGGTCCTGCGATCCGATGCATGGCAACACGATCAAGTCCGCATCGGGCTACAAGACCCGGCCGTTTGAGAAGATACTGGCCGAGGTCGGCAGCTTCTTCGACGTTCACCGGGCGGAAGGCACCCATCCGGGCGGTGTCCATTTCGAGATGACCGGCGAAGAGGTGACGGAGTGCACGGGCGGCGCCCAGGCCATAACGGATGATGGGTTGAGCCTGCGCTATCACACCGCGTGCGACCCAAGGCTGAATGCCAGCCAGGCCCTCGAACTCGCCTTCCTGGTTGCCGAGCGGCTCAAGGAAGACCGGGATCGGGCCGATCGCGACCGCCGCGCCGCCGCGGCCGAGTAGGCAAGGCCGATCGACCATGGCGGACGGTAGCGGATTGCCGGTCACCGCCGGCGCCTTGGAGCCAAGCGCGCGCGACCTGCCGCGCTGGACGGACAAGTATTTCCTGCGCTCCAAGGCGGTGGTCGAGCATTTCGGCAATGTCGAGGCCACCTACGCCGTCTTCATGCGCCGGCCGGTGGTCTCAGCCCCGCGCATAGCGATCGACTGGCTTCTTGGCGTTGCCCGCGAACGCGGCGTCGAGATCAAAATCGATCTGCGCTATCCAGAGGGCAAGTGGGTCGGTGCCGGTGAGCCGATGCTCTACATCACCGGGCCTTTGGCCCAGTTGATCGACTGCGAAACTCTGTTTTTGCAGAAGATCGGCCCGGCTTGCGTCGCCGCTTACAATGCCACGATCATGTGCACGGAGCTGCCTAAGGTCGCCTTCCTGGCTATGGATGCGCGACACTGCGCGGGCACGGATATGGCCGAGATGATGGCCTACGCGGCAAGCGTCGGCTCGGACAGGGCAAAGCGCAAGGCGGAAGCAATCGGCTTCATAGGCAACGCCACGGACGCCAGCGCGGTCTATTTCGGCCAGCCGGAGGCCTTTGGCACCATGCCGCACGCTTTGATCGGTTATGCCGAGTCTACGGTTCGCGCGGCTGAAATGTTCCACGAGGTCCATCCCGATGCGGCGCTCACCGTGTTGGTCGACTATTTCGGCCAGGAGGTGACGGATTCGCTTGCCGTCTGCCGTCGGTTCTCTGATCTCGCGGTGGCCGGTAAGATGGCGGTTCGGATCGACACGCCAGGTGGTCGTTACCTTGAGGGGCTGGACCCACCGACATCTTACGCAGTGCTTGAGCGGCACGTGCCCCATTCCATTCGCGGGTACAGGGACGAGACAGAGCTAAGGTACCTGATCGGGGCTGGTGTTTCAGCGGCCGCTGTGCACCATCTGCGCGACAAGCTGGACGAAGCCGGTTTCGAGCAGGTCAAAATCGTAGCGTCGTCCGGGTTTAATCCGGCTAAGTGCCGCGTTATGGCCTTAGCCGAAGCGCCGATCGATATCATCGGCACGGGCAGCTTCCTGCCTGAGAAGTGGAGCGAGACATACGCCACGGCCGATATCATCGAGTATGGCGGTGTCAGCCGAGTGAAAGTCGGCCGCGAATTCCTGATGCGCAAATAGCGCTGGTGTCGATCGTATCGCCGTAGCCTACATTTGATGCTGAGATGACCGACCGCCTGACCATAGCGCTGGCCCAGATCAACCCGACGATGGGCGCCCTCGACCGCAATGTCGACGCTATGCTGGCTGCACGTGCCGAGGCGGCCGGTGCGGATCTTATCGTCTTCAGTGAATTGTGCGTTTGCGGCTATCCGCCCGAGGATTTGATCGTCAAGCCGTTCTTCCTCGATCGCGTGGACGAGGCGGTCGCCCGTTTGGCGTCAGCGACCGACGGACAGGGCCCCGCGATGCTGGTTGGCGCGCCATGGCGCGTCGACGGCCAACTTCATAATGCGGCGCTGCTCCTGGATGGTGGAAAGGTTGCGGCGGTTCGGCTGAAGCACGACCTACCGAATTACAGCGTATTCGACGAGAAGCGTCTGTTCACCGCCGGCCCGTTGCCAGGACCCGTCGATTTCCTGGGCGTTAGACTGGGGGTCATGGTCTGCGAGGACATGTGGACCCCGGACGTGACGGAATGTCTTGAAGAAACTGGCGCTGAGATCCTTGTCGTGCCGAACGGAAGTCCGTTCGACAACGATAAGCTGGACCAGAGGCTCAATCTCGCTGTTGCGAGGGTGACGGAGAGCAGCTTGCCGCTCATCTACGTTAATCAGGTGGGCGGCCAGGACGAACTCGTCTTCGACGGCGCTTCCTTCGTCTTGAATCAAAACCGCAAGCTGGCCAGCCAACTGCCTTCGTTCGCTCCATCCGTTAGCCTGACGGAGTGGCAGCGCACTGAAGAGGGTTGGTTCTGCGCTGGCAGCGAAACCGACCCGCCCGCCGAAGGATTCGACGCCGTATATGGCGCCATGATGCTGGGCCTGCGCGACTATGTCGGCAAGAATGGGTTCCCGGGCGTGGTTCTTGGGCTGTCAGGCGGCATCGACAGCGCTCTCTCGGCGGCGGTTGCGGTCGACGCTCTGGGCGCAGACAAGGTGCGCTGCGTGATGATGCCGTCGCCCTACACGTCCCAGGACAGTCTCGACGACGCAGCATCGTGCGCCGATCTGTTGGGCGTTTCGTATGACACAGTGTCGATAGAGCCGGCGATGACAGCCTATGACGGTATGATGGCACCGCTGTTCAACGGCATGCCGGCGGATATCACCGAGGAAAACCTGCAGTCCCGCGCTCGGGCCCTGATCTTGATGGCCATTTCTAACAAGTTCGGACCGATGGTTCTGACCACCGGCAACAAGTCGGAGATGTCGGTCGGTTACGCGACGCTCTATGGCGATATGTGCGGCGGCTATTCGGTCTTGAAGGACGTCTACAAAACCACCGTCTTCGATCTATCCCGATGGCGCAATCAGCGCCGCCCGGTGGGCGCGTTGGGGCCGGAGGGCAGGGTGATGCCCGAACGGATCATTACCAAGCCGCCGTCGGCCGAATTGAAGCCTGACCAAACCGACCAAGACAGCCTGCCGCCATATGACGTTCTGGACGATATTCTGAACTGTCTGGTCGAACAGGATTTGGGCATCGACGCAATCGTCGCGCGTGGCCACGATAAGGCGACGGTCAGCCGCGTATGGCGTCTGTTGGATCGCGCCGAATACAAGCGCCGCCAGGCGCCGCCGGGCGTCAAGATCACTTCGCGCGCCTTCGGGCGCGACCGGCGCTATCCGATCACCAACGCTTTCACCAGCATCATCTAGTTCTGAGTACCCATGACAATTCGCGTTCGCTTCGCGCCGAGCCCGACGGGCTATCTCCATATCGGCAATGTCCGCACCGCTTTGGTGACCTGGCTGTGCGCAAGGCACAGCAATGGCGAATTTCTGCTGCGGATCGACGACACGGATGCCGAAAGGTCGGAAGAACGCTACGTCGATGCGATTCAGGAAGATCTGGGGTGGCTTGGCCTTGACTGGGATCTGCTGGCGCGCCAGTCGGAACGAACAGCACGCTACGATCAGGCGATTGAAGATCTGAAGGGATCCGGGCGGCTTTACCCCTGCTATGAGACCCCTGAAGAACTGTCTCTGAAGCGCAAGAGCGCGCTGCAGCAGGGCAAGCCGCCACTGTACGATCGCGCGGCGCTCGCCCTTAGCAATGATGATCGGGCGCGCCTAGAGGCAGCTGGTCGCCGACCTCACTGGCGCTTCAAGCTTGATCACGAGCCAATCGAATGGGTCGACTTGGTCCGTGGTCAGGTACGCTTCAATGGCGCCGACATGTCCGACCCGGTGTTAATCCGAGAGGATGGCCGGCCGCTCTATCACATCTCTTCTGTTGTCGACGATATCGCCTTTGAGATCAGTCACGTCGTACGCGGCGAGGACCATGTTGCGAACACCGCCGCGCATATTCAGATGATTGAGGCACTGGGCGGCACGCCACCGTCATTTGCTCATTTGCCGCTATTGGCGGACGCGGCCGGGAAGGGGCTGTCGAAACGCTTGGACAGTCTCGGCATTCGAGAGTTGCGCGAGGTGCGTGGCGTTGAACCGTTGGCAATCGTCAGCATGTTGGCGCGGCTTGGAACCTCTGATCCGGTCGAGCCCTTCACGTCAATCAGGCCGCTGATCAACGGCTTCGACTTCGCCAAATTCGCGCGCGCGACACCGAAGTTCGATCCAGCCGAACTGGACCGTCTGAACGCGCGCATTCTGCACGCTTTGTCATTCGAAGAGGCGCGACCTCGCTTGAATGCATTGGGTTTTGACGAGATTGACGAGGCATTCTGGCTCGCAGTCCGGCCAAACCTCGAAATTATGGCAGACGTCGGCCATTGGTATGCCATCGCGCGCGGTCCGATTGAGCGTCTGCGCGATGACCCTGCCTTCCTAGATTGCGCAGCGGAGCTGTTGCCAGATGAGCCGTGGGACGCAGAGACTTGGAAACTCTGGACAAATCGCGTCAAGGAGGCGACCGGCGCCAAGGGCAAGGCTCTGTTCCTACCGTTGCGACGGGCGCTCACCGGCCAGGATCACGGGCCTGAGCTGGCTGCTTTGTTGCCTTTGATGGGACGCGACCGGGCCGTGCGGCGGCTTACAGGGGCGCCATCCGAAGCACTGACCTGACGCTGGGGGCATGGACAGGGATTGGCAAAACCTGATACCAGTCCCGCCCCGCAACGCATTTGACTGAACAATCGGCCGCCCCGTCATGTCTCTTCGACTGACAAATACGCTTACCCGGCAGAAGGAGGACTTTGTCCCTCTCGACCCTAGTCATGTGCGCTTTTATGTCTGCGGGCCGACGGTTTACGACTATGCCCATATCGGCAACGCCCGGCCTGTCGTGGTGTTCGACGTGCTCTACCGGCTATTGCGCTCAAAATACTCGCGCGTGACCTATGCCCGGAACATCACCGATATCGACGATAAGATCCTCATCAGGGCCAAGGAGACCGGCAAACCGATCGCCGAAGTTACCGAGCCTCTGGCGCAGATCTATATGGACGATATGTCGTCCCTTGGCGCGTTAGAACCGGACATCCAGCCCCGTGCTACGGCCCATATCCCCCAGATGATCTCTTTGATCGAGACGTTGATCGAACGCGGTCACGCCTATGAGGCCGAGGGCCATGTGCTGTTCAATGTGCCCTCGATGCCGAGCTATGGCCAATTGTCGGGTCGCAATCGCGATGAGCAGATCGCCGGTGCACGGGTCGATGTTGCGCCCTATAAGCGCGATCCGGCAGACTTCGTGCTTTGGAAGCCAAGCGATGACGAGATGCCTGGCTGGGACAGCCCATGGGGCCGGGGACGGCCGGGCTGGCACATCGAATGCTCGGCCATGTCGGCGGAGCATTTGGGTGAGGTTTTCGACATCCATGGCGGCGGTATCGACCTCGTATTTCCACACCATGAAAACGAGATCGCCCAGTCGACCTGCGGTCACGGCACCGAGATCATGGCGACGATCTGGATGCATAACGGCTTCTTGCTGTCTGAAGGCGAGAAGATGTCGAAGTCACTCGGCAACTTCTACACGGTCCATGATCTTCGGGATGATTTTCCCGGTGAGGCGCTGCGCCTGACGCTGTTGACGGCCCATTACCGCCAACCTCTCGACTTCACGAAGGACGGAGTCCGCATTGCGAAGGCAAGGCTGGACCGTTGGTACGAAGCGATGCGGCGGCTGGAGAGTATTGAGGCCATCGCACCGGGTGATGAGGACGCGCTCTATCGCGAGTTCGTCGACGCGCTGGACGACGATCTGAACACGCCGTTGGCGCTGTCGGTGGTCGATCGCGCGGTATCGGCGGTGTTTGATGGCGAGGACCCGGCGCGCTTGAAGGGCGTTCTTGAGGCCATGGGCGGCCTGATTGGCCTGCTGGAGGCGACGCCGGAACGCTGGTTCCAGGGCGATCTGGAAACATCCGACACCGCCGAGATCGAGACGTTGATCTCCGACCGGCAGGAGGCTCGGGCTGCCCGCGACTTTGCACGTGCCGACGAAATCCGCGACCAGCTCGCGGCCCGCGGGATCGTGCTTGAAGATAGTGCCGACGGCACGGTCTGGAAGCGGGCAAGCTAATGGCGGACCGCGTCTATCTCTTCGACACGACCTTGCGCGACGGCGCTCAGATGCAGGGCGTAGATTTCACGGTGGCCGACAAGATCGCCATCGCTCGGGAACTGGACAAGCTCGGCATCGATTACATTGAGGGCGGCTGGCCCGGCGCCAACCCGACGGATGACAAGTTCTTCGCCGAACCGCCGGAGTTGGAGAACGCCAAGCTGACGGCGTTTTCCATGACCCGCCGGGCCGGGCGCAGCGCGGCTAACGATCCTGGCCTTAACGCGCTCTACAACGTATCTGCACCGGCCATTTGCCTATTCGGCAAAAGTTCAGCCTTCCAAGTCGACGTCGCCCTGGAAATCCCGCGCGAAGAAAATCTCGACATGATCCGGGACAGCGTGGCCGAGACGATCAAGCGCGGCCGCGAAGCGATGTTCGACTGCGAGCACTTCTTCGACGGCTACAAGTTCGATCCGGATTACGCGCTGGCTGCCGCCAAAACCGCCTATGAGGCCGGCGCCAGATGGGTCGTCCTATGCGACACCAATGGCGGAACCCTGCCGCACGAAGTTACCGAGATCGTCGGCGATGTCGTCAAACATATTCCCGGCGATCATCTGGGCATCCACACGCACAACGACACCGAGCATGCGGTCGCCAACACGTTGGCCGCCGTCCGCGCTGGCGTGCGCCACGTTCAGGGTACGTTGAACGGTGTTGGTGAGCGGTGCGGCAACGCGAACCTAATTTCAGTCATCCCAAGTCTGATGCTTAAGATGGGTTTCGAGACTGGGATTAGCCCCGATGGGCTGGAGCGGTTGACACAGCTTAGCCGATGGTTCGATGACCGGTTGAACCGGGCGAGCGACAACGGTGCGGCATACGTCGGCCAAAGCGCCTTTACCCATAAGGGCGGCGCCCATGTTTCAGCGGTCCGAAAGGACCCGGCGACATACGAACACATCGAACCGGAAACAGTCGGCAACCGCCGCCTCGTCGTGGTGTCTGATCAATCGGGCAAGTCGAACATCCTCACACGGTTTGCTGAGCTGGGTATCGAACTCGACCCGAAGGATGACCGCGTCACCCGTCTGGTCGACACGGTTAAGCGGCGCGAATTTGACGGCTATGCCTACGATAGCGCGGCAGCAAGTTTCGAGATGCTGGCGCGCCGGATGCTAGGGCAAGTGCCGAATTACTTTCGGGTTGAGCGTTTCACAGTGGTCGACGAGCGACGCTTCAACGCGCGCGGCGAGGTCGTGCAGGAATCCGAAGCCACCGTCCTCTTGCATATCGGCAATCAGACCCACCACGAGGTCTCGTATGGCAACGGGCCGGTGAATGCGCTGGATAGCGCCCTCAGAAAAGCGCTTGAGCCAGCCTATCCCGTGCTGAAGAAGATGCAACTCACGGATTACCGTGTTCGTATCCTGCGCGCCGGCGACGCCTCGGCGGCCATGCCCCGCGTGGTGATCGAAAGTGCCAACGGGAAGGGCGATATCTGGTCGACCGTGGGCGTTTCGACCAATGTGATCGACGCCTCGTTCGACGCCTTGCTCGACAGCTTCACCTACAAGCTGTTCCGAAACGGCGTTTCGGCCGCCTGATCGCTTTGGCGGGGACCGACGGCACCAAGGGTCGCGCCGAGGAGGGGATAGGGCTCGGCCCGGCGATCATCCTCGTCGATCCTCAAATGGGCGAAAATATCGGCACGACTGCTCGCGCCATGCTGAATTTTGGCCTCACCGATCTACGCCTGGTTCGGCCTCGTGACGGCTGGCCCAATCCTCGAGCTGTTTCCGCAGCGTCTGGGGCTGACATCGTTCTTGATGGTGCCAGGCTATTCGAAACGACCGCCGACGCGGCTGCCGACTGCCGCCGGTTGTTTGCCACAACGGCGCGACCCCGCGACATGGTTAAACCGGTCGCCACCCCGCGCGGCGCGGCGTCGGAGATCAGGGCGGCCGAAAATGAGGGCATGTCAGTCGGCATCCTTTTTGGCGCCGAGCGGACGGGTTTGGTCAATGACGATGTGGCCTTGGCGGACACGGTGATTACGGCGCCCTTGAATCCGTCGTTCTCGTCGCTCAACCTCGCCCAGGCGGTTCTTCTGATCGCCTCGGAGTATCGCCAAGCTAAAGATGTCACGCCAGCTAACCAGCTCCAGACTGGCGATAGCCCGCTTGCCGATACGAAGGCCTTGGTCAACCTGTTCGAGCATCTGGAGGGGGCCCTTGACGAGGCGGAATTCTTCCGAGTTGCGGAGAAACGTCCCTCGATGGTCCGTGCACTTCGCAACATGCTGGGCCGCGCCAATCTTACCGAGCAGGAAGTCCGGACGTGGCACGGCATCGTCACCGCATTGGCCGGGCGCCGTAAGGACGGGTCGGCACGGTTCGAGCGGCGCGATTAAGGGCTCCCCAATCACCGAATCCAGTGCAGGACATTGCGCATGACGCTCCAGCGCGGGTGAGTGTTGGATCGCGGCTTGCCGTCAATCCAGTAGTCTTGGAGTTGCTGCCGATAGCCGTCCGTCTGGCGCAGGCCCAGCCAATAATTCACAAAGTTCAGCAGTTCGGGTGAGTTTGGCGGCATCAGATAGGCGATGGGCAAGGGTGCCCCCAAATTGTTGGGCACGACGGCAGAATAACCCGGATGAGTTTCGGCCCAGGCGCGTGCCTGCGGCAGAGTCCAAAGCGCGCCGCTGACGGATTGGTTTCCAAGGATGTCGTCGTACGTCTCGACAACCTCGATATGGGCAGCGGGAAATAGATCGTCTGCCAGCGGGACGATTACTGGATCGCGGAAGGCCGCGATCGACATTCCTTCGCCATCCGCGATCAGTTCGCGGGAAAGGAAGGTTCCAGTGCCATCCGCCGGTGCGATGACTGTAATCGGCGCCTCGACAATCGAGTCCGAGACCGTAACGTTCGCAAGCCGCTCGTTCGTAACGAAGATCCCACCAATCGCAAAATCGAACCTGTCGGCTTGCAGATCGGCCGCCAAGGACTCCCAGTCAAAGGGGATAAACTCAATGCTGACATTAAGGTCTCGCGCCAGCGCGTAGACCAGTTCGACGTCGTAGCCGACGAGATCGCCGTTGCTGTTGAGGTAGCAGAAGGGAATGATCCCGGTATTGTACCCTACGCGCAGTGTGCCCGACGAACGGACACGATCCATCGTCGCGACAGCGCCGTCACCGCTGCTAGAGGATGTGGGCTGTTCTGAAGTGGTGTCCTGGCTTGGTTCAGCCATTTGCCCATCGCCTTGATTGGTTGAGCCGCCGGAGGATGGGGCGCCTCCGGCAAAATGCACATCGACGGATTGGGCAAGGGAGGCGGGTAGGGTGAACGCCAGGTAGGGGTTCGGATGGCTGGGCACCAGGATGGGGCGTGCCGCCACGCCGATCGTTGTCAGGCCACCCACCACGGCTAGACTAACCAGCGACACGGGAAGCAGACGCACGCGCCGTATGCGCAGCTTGCCGAAATAGGACAGCACCACAGTCATCATCAGTAGCGCCAACCCCATGGCCGACAGCAGGATTTGCGGATATCGGGTGACTGCTGAGGTCTCCACATAAAGGAAGGTGGCATCGGAGGGCAGACCGATCCAACCGCCGAGAAACTCAACCGCGTTCACGGTGGCTGTGGGCGAGCCGACGGTAGACAAGATCGTCATGAAGGGCAGCAAAAGATGCTGCAGGAAGCTCAACGCGTGGTCGTAGAATTGCGAGGCAAATAGGATAAAGAGGCCGAGGAACCAATTGCCCATCTCCGCGATTGCGTAAGCGACGGCAACCGTGGTGGCGACGACATCGTCGCGGTCTTCTTCTTTCACCCCAAGCCTGGCGACCAGTTGCTGGCCGAACTGCACGACGTAAGGCACGCATGTCACGAGCAGCGAGGTGCTGACCGACATTATCAACGCCGTTTTCAAGCTCGACAGCATCTCGCGATAGCCAATCGGCACAAGCGAGGTCGCGATCAACGGGATCACGATGAAGGCCAGAAGGATGGCGCCTAAACAGAACAGGACGAGGTAAAGAACGATGCCGCCTAATTCGGCGAAATAGATCGAGCCCGCTAGATCGGCGAAAAGAGCCAGAACGCCGAGCGGCGCAACGTAAGTAACCCAGCTCCAGATTTTTGCGCTAGCACGCTTCACCAGGTCGACGCCGCTCAGGAAGCCTTCCGTGTTTTCGAAACGCTGAATGGCAATACCATAGATGACCGACAGTAGGACGACCGCGGGAACATAGTTGTCGACCAGCGCCGTCACGGGGTTTGAAGGAATCAGGAGTGAAATCAATTCTGTCCCGGCGGATTCGCCACCGGCGTGAACCACGACCGGAGGACGCGGCTGCGGGATCGCCAAGCCCAGAATGAATACAGTGGCGAAGATGCCTACGGCAGCAAGGGCAAAGACATAGATGCCCGACTTCAGCAGCCGCAAGGCGGTGTTCGGCTTTAGCCTTCCCAGCCCATGCAACAGCGATGAGACGATGTAGGGATAGACCACCATCTGCAGCAGGCCGACATACGCCTCGCCGAACGGGGACAGCACGCTGGCATAGTCACCGAAGAGAATCCCGATCAGGCAACCGAGCACGGCGCCGACCACGATCCAATAGGGCAGTCCGACCGAACTCAACTTGCGAATGATGGACACGCGTGCTCGCCCTTGGGTTCGGATCCAGCGGTGCGTTGGCGATCAGGCCAATGCGGGGCGCAAATCGTACATGACCGCTGCGGAAAGACAATGTGGCAAGGCTCAGACGATAGCGGCCGTCACCACGATCTCAACCAAATCGTCGCCGGCTAGGTCGGCCCCGACGCAGGCCCGCTGAGGCCAGTTTTCCTTCTCGCCGATCCAGTCGCACCAGACCGCGTCCATTTCGGCCTTCGTCGCCATATCGCGCAAATAGATTGTGGTTTGCAGCAGCCGGTGCTTGCCGCTGCCGGCCTCAACGAGCGTGTTCTCGAGTATTTTCAGCGCCGATCGCGTTTGCTCGGCAACTGTAGACACGGAGGTCGTATCGACTGCGACCGCGTAAACAAGGCCGCCATGGGCTACGGCTCGGCAGCGGCCACGGCTGGCCCCATGAAATCTCTGAATCGCCATATCTCATCTCCCCATAAAGTCGGAACGTTACTGAACGTGTCCGGCCGGCCTGCGTTCTGCCAACAGCCAGTAGATTAAGCCGCCGAAAAACACCCCGATCAGCCAGCCAAATCCTTGCAGGGACGCTAGCGCTGGGACCCAAATTGCTAGTAGAGAAAACACCGCCGATACGACGAAGGCGGCCAGGGCTCGTCGGTTCCAGCCTTTGGTATAGAAATACGCGGCCTCGGGGTTTGAGAGAAACATCGCCTCGATATCCAGCCGCTGTTTCCGGACGAGATAGTAGTCGGCGATCAAAATTCCATAGGCCGGGGCAAGCAAGGCAGCGAGGCTGTTGACGAACTTGGCAATACCGAACTCCGCGATCGCCGACACCCAGAGAGCAGACACAATGAACGCCAAGGACGCAGCGATTAGGCCGCCGATCCGGAAGGAAATGCGACTGGGCAGCAAGTTCGACAGATCGTTAGCTGGCGCAACGAAGTTAGCCACGACATTGATGCCTATGGTGGCAACGAAGAAGGTCAGGGTCGCGATGATGGTTAGGGTCAGATTATCGACGCGTCCGATGATCTGGGTTGGGTTGGTGAGCCTTTCGCCGAAGACGACGGCAACGCCGCCGGTCGTCAAAAGGACAATGAGCGAGAAGAAGGCAAGATTCAACGGCAGGCCGAGAAAATTGCCGATCCTCATATCCCTCTCAGACCGGACATAGCGCGAAAAATCGCAGTAGTTCAAAATTACGGGGGCATAGGCAGCGATCATCGTGCCGACAATCGCTACGAACGCGGCAAAATTGCCGCCAGGATACGTCCCTTGACCTTCGATAATCGCACCCGTCTCAGTCAGTAAATCGCTGCCGGCCCTGAGCCACAAAATGACGAGAAGGGCAATCATGACCGAGTAGACAGCCGGGGCCGCCCAATTCAAGAACGCCTTGATGCCCTCGATCCCGCGCCAAAAAAGGGCGATCTGCGCTGCGCTGACAATCACCAAGGCGAGCCAGTCAAACGCTTCTAAACCTAAGAAATGCCAGTCGGGTCCGGAACCCACGAGCGAGCGAATGAGGAGGGCGACTGCGGCTGACGCGACGTAGGTCTGCGCGCCATACCAAAACACAGCGACAATCGCGCGGATGACCGCCGGAAAGTTCGCCCCGAACACGCCCATATGGGCTCTGGCCAGAACCGGGTAGGGAATGCCGTATTTGACCCCCGGCCTTCCAGACAAGTTGAGCAAGAACATAACGATGAAGCCGGCGAGCACGATGGCGGCGAAAACGGTCCAGCCATTGAGGCCATAGGAAAGGAACAGCGTGCCGGCGAGTGTGTAGGCGAAAAGGCTTTGCGAAAAATTGGCCCAAACGTTGAACAGCTCGAACCAGCCCCAGGTCTGATCTTTGGGTGGGACCGGCGCCAGATCCTCGTTGAACAGCTTTGGGTCAGCGCTGGGCTGTGCATCTATCCTACTATGCTGCTCTGCGGCCAACGCGGTCTCCAAACTTGAAATGCACTACGCATGCGTGTTCTCGATAGCACAAATGATGGAGTTCGGGCGCGAACTGGCGTTAACGCCGCCAGACAGCAGAAATGCATCACCGCGAGGCTGAGAGCGACTTGACATACGATACCAACTCGCTATGGTCCGCGCCGCTTTCCGAGAATGTGGGTCCGGCGCAGCGCCTGGAAGGGCGCCTGAAGTCGACACCCCGTCCCTCTTACTGAGGGGCCTATCGGAACAAGACGAAGCGCAACTGAAGCATCAGAGAAGAAGGAGCCCGCACGCATGGGCAAGCGTCTTAGTGCCAAATACAAGATTGACCGCCGCCTCGGCGTCAATCTCTGGGGCCGGCCCAAGAGCCCCATTAACCGCCGTCAATATGGCCCAGGTGAGCACGGCCAACGTCGCCGCAAGCCGACCGATTTCGGTACCCAGCTCATGGCCAAGCAAAAGCTGAAGGGCTATTACGGCAATATCGGTGAAAAGCAGTTCCGCAAATATTATGCCGAGGCGGTTCGCCGCAAAGGCGATACGGGCGAGAACCTGATCGGCATTCTGGAATGCCGGCTTGACGCAGTGGTCTACCGCCTGAAATTCTGCCCGACCGTTTTTGCCGCTCGCCAACTTGTCAATCACGGCCATGTCCGCGTGAACGGCAAGCGGGTGAACGTGCCGTCCTACATGGTCAAGGAAGGCGACGTCGTCGAATTGAAGGAAAAGTCCCGCGAATTGCCGGTGGTCCTGGAAGGGGTCCAATCGGTCGAGCGCGACGTGCCAGACTACTTCGAGGTCGACCACAATAAGATGCAGGGCCGGTTGATCCGTGTCCCGGAACTGGGCGATGTGCCCTATCCGGTGCCGATGGAACCGAACCTGGTGATCGAGTTCTATTCGCGTTAACCCAGACGCGCGATCAATCCAGAATTTGGAAGCCGCCCGCTGGTTAGCTGGGCGGCTTCGTTACTTTTAGGGGCGGCTTGCCAATTGTCGGTGGCACTATAGAAGGCGCTGCCACCAGCCCACATCGTGCCACTGGCCGAATTTGAAGCCGACTTCCCGATAAACGCCAACCTGCGCGAAGCCCATCGCTTCGTGTAGGCCGACACTCGCCGCATTCGGCAATGTGATTCCCGCGATCGCAGTGTGGAAGCCGCGGTCCGAGAGATCGGCCAGCAGCTTCTGATAAAGAGCCCGGCCTAAGCCCAGGCCGCGCGCATCTTCGTCTATGTAGGTAGACACGTTGACCGACCAGCGATAGGCAGCCCGGGCCATGTGTTGGGCCGCATAGGCATAGCCGGCTATCTGCCCTTCGCGCTCTGCGACGAGGTAGGGATAGTTGGCGAGGATGGTGTCGATGCGCGTCGCCATCTCGTCGATTGACGGAGCGGCTTCCTCAAACGATATCGCCGTCGTCTCCACGATCGGTTTGTAGATCGCGGCAATCGCCGCGGCATCCTCGACCGCTGCCGTTCGGATCGCGAATGTCATCCGTTCAACCCGGTCTCGCGACAACGGCCCGTCCGCTGATGTTCGATTACGATTGGCATGGCAACGATATTATGCCGGCGGATGGGCGATTTGGTTACTCAGCCGGTACGTCCTGACGGCATCAGTGCTGAAGATAACCAAGGCCACCCAGATGAAGCCGAACGTCACGAATATCTGGGGATCAAAACTCTCCCGCAAGACCAACGTCGCCAATGCAAACTGAATGGTTGGGGCCAAATATTGCAACAGACCGATGCTGGTGAAGGGTAGGCGCTGGGCGCCGGCGACGAACAGAACAAGCGGCACGCCGGTTGCAATTCCCGAGCACATCAATAATAGACTGATACCCCAGCCATCGCCGCCCATCGAAACCGGACCGAAATCTCCAAGTCCAAGGACCGCCAGCCAAATCAGGAAACCAAGTGCCAGCGGCAGCATCAAGAGAGTTTCGACCAGCAGCCCGACAAGAGGCTCAATGCGAACGGTCTTACGGATCATGCCGTAGACGCCAAAGGACACGGCAAGCCACAGCCCGACCCAGGGTATCGTGCCGAGCGCGATAAGCTGGTATGCGACACCGATAGCGGCCAGCGACACCGCCACTGTCTGCCAGCGACGCAGCCGCTCTCCCAGGAACACAAGCCCTAGAGCAACATTGACCAGCGGGTTGATGAAGTAGCCAAGACTGATCTCGTAAAGGCGCCCCTGCTGGACGCCCCAGATGAACGCAGTCCAATTCAGGCAGATGATCACCGTAGTGCACAATAGTACCAGCACATAGCGCCGGTTTCGCAGAACCGGTGCGATATGGCCAAGACGGCCGGAAAGCGTCAGCAGACCCAGCATCAAGACCACGGTCCAAACAATTCGATGGGCTACGACCTCCCACGGTCCGACATGGGCGACGGCATGAAAATAGAGTGGGGAAAGGCCCCAAAAGACGAATGCGCCCAGCGCGCAGGCGACGCCGACAAGCCGTTCTCGCTTGGCGTCTTCGGTCTCGAATGTCGTTGAGAGTGAGCCGGTCATAGCCGCCGGACCCTAGGGCCCGGCGTCGTGTCACGGCAATCGGTGTGATCGCATGGCCGCCCTGCAAGACGGCCGATCAACTTGGTGTAACTTAGGCGTCTTGCGTTGCGGGCTGAACGTTGATGCCTTTTGTGCTCAACAGTTCCGAAAGTTCGCCGGTCTGGAACATCTCGCGGACAATGTCGCAACCGCCAACGAATTCGCCCTTCACATAGAGCTGGGGCACCGTTGGCCAGTTGGAGAAGTCCTTGACGCCCTGTCGCAGGGACGGATCGACCAGCACGTCGATGCCTTTGAACGGCACACCTAAATGGGTCAACACCTGCACAACGGCGGCAGAGAATCCGCATTGCGGGAAGACGGGCGTGCCCTTCATGTAAAGCACGACTTCGTTTTGGTCGATATCGCCGCGGATGCGGTCGAAGACAGGGTTGTCCATGGCTTGGGGGTCCTTTGGAAACAGGTCTTAGCTGGCCGGGGTGGCGGTCTGCAAAGCGAGGGCGTGTAGTTCGCCTCCCATGCGGCCCTGCAGCGCTTGGTAAACCATCTGATGTTGCTGCACCCTGGATTTGCCTTCGAACGCGGCGCTGATGACATAGGCGGCATAGTGGTCGCCATCGCCTCGCAGATCCTCGATCTGCACGTCGGCGTCCGGGATACCATCTTTGATCAATCGCACGATCTCAGTTGGATCCATTGGCATGCCGTCTGTCCTTCAATGAGCCAACTATCGCGTCGGCATGTCGTTTAGTGGGTGCGTGCCATCAAATCGGGAAGAAACGATTCATGGGCCTCGCGAAGCTCGACCAAAGATATGGCGTTCGCGCCATTTAGTGTCAACGCATCGCCGCCTGTTCGACCGACCAGTTGACACGGTACGCTCATCGCCGCCGCCCGTTGCAACGCGGCCTCAGGCTCACCGGTCGAGATAAGATACCGCCCTTGATCTTCGCCAAAGAGCCAAGCTTGGATTGGCGTGTCTGCCGGGACCTCGAGATCTGCCCCGATGCCACCCGCCAATGCCATTTCGGCAAGGGTGACATAAAGGCCGCCATCTGAGAGGTCGTGCACCGCACTGACGAGACCGCGCCCAATCAACCAGCGCACCAAGTCTCCCGCCCGCCGTTCTGCCGCCAGTTCGATCGGCGGCGGTCGGTGATGTTCGAGATCGAACAGTTGCTGCAGATAGATCGAGCAGCCGACATGCCCGCGTGTCTTTCCGATCAGAATTAGCGTCTCGCCAGACTGCTTCAAGCGTGGCGTCATGTGGCGATGCAAGTCGTCAATCACCCCAACGCCGCCAATGGCAGGGGTCGGCAAGATCGCCTCGCCATCGGTTTCGTTGTAAAGCGAGACATTGCCGGAAACGACTGGAAAATCAAGTGCTTCGCAGGCGTTTCTCATACCCTCTATCGCGCCGACGAATTGGCCCATGATCGGCAGCTTTTCCGGATTGCCGAAATTCATGTTGTCGGTGATTGCCAAGGGTCTGGCGCCGGCGGCGATCAGATTGCGCCAAGCCTCTGCCACCGCCTGCGCGCCGCCCCGCTCCGGATCGGCTTTGCAATAGCGGGGCGTGCAATCGGTGGTCATAGCAAGGGCGCGGCCGGTTCCGTGGATCCGAACGACCGCCGCATCGCCGCCTTCGGCAAGGCCGGGGCCGGCGACGGTATCGGCCATTACCTGGCTGTCATACTGATCGTGAATCCAGGCCTTGGAGGCAAGGTCGGGGCTTGCCAGCAGTTTTTTCAGTACATTCTCGGGCGAGTCGGGCAGGGGGAAGTCATTTGCCCCAGCCTCTGGCGCCTCTGGTGTCTTGACCCAAGGCCGGTCATAGTTCGGTGCCTGATCGACCAGCGGCGCCACGCGTAGATCGGCCACTACTGTTCCATCCTTGCGCAGCACCAAATGTCCGGTGTCGGTGACCCGTCCGATTACGGCGAAGTCCAACTCCCACTTCTCGAAGATGGCGCGGGCTATCTCTTCCCGGCCGGGACGCAGCACCATGAGCATGCGCTCTTGGCTTTCCGAGAGCATGATTTCATAGGCCGTCATCGCCGTCTCGCGACACGGGACCAGATCCAGGTCCAGCTCGATGCCACAGCCGCCCTTGTCGGCCATTTCGACGGAAGATGAGGTGAGACCGGCGGCACCCATATCCTGAATAGCGATGATGGCGTCCGTCGCCATCAGCTCCATGCAAGCCTCGATCAGCAGCTTCTCCGTAAACGGGTCGCCGACTTGGACGGTGGGGCGTTTTTCCTCCGACCCTTCGCTGAATTCCGCCGACGCCATAGTTGCACCGTGGATCCCGTCCCGTCCCGTCTTTGAGCCGACATAGACGACTGGGTTCCCGACGCCGGCAGCGGCTGAATAGAAGATCCGGTCCGCCTTTGCCAAACCCACGGTCATCGCATTGACCAAAATGTTGCCATTGTAGGCCGAGTGGAAGTTGGTCTCTCCCCCAACCGTGGGCACGCCCACGCAATTGCCATAGCCGCCAATGCCGGCGACCACGCCCGCAACCAGGTGCCTGGTTTTGGGGTGGTCCGGTGCGCCGAATCGAAGCGCGTTGAGATTGGCGATCGGTCGTGCACCCATAGTGAAGACGTCGCGTAAAATGCCCCCAACCCCCGTCGCCGCACCCTGATAGGGTTCGATGAAGCTGGGATGATTGTGACTTTCCATCTTGAAGACGGCTGCCAGGCCGTCGCCTATATCAACGACGCCCGCATTTTCGCCCGGCCCCTGAATCACCCAGGGGGCCTCCGTCGGCAGCGTCTTCAGCCAGCGGCGCGAGGATTTGTAAGAGCAGTGCTCGGACCACATAACCGAATAGATGCCAAGCTCGGTCCGGTTTGGCGGCCGGTTCAAGATCGTCAGGATGAGGGCGTATTCATCGTCCGTGAGACCGTGTTCGGCGGCATCCGCAAGCGAGGTCTCGTCGATTGCCGCGGTCATGACAGGGCTCCGATCAAGCTGTCAAAAAGCGCTCTTCCGTCAGGTTTGCCTAAGATCGGGTCGACCACACGCTCGGGGTGAGGCATTAAGCCAAGAACCGTCCGTTCCGGGTTCAGAATGCCAGCAATGTCGCGCTGGCTGCCGTTTGGGTTGGCGATATAGCGAAAGGCGACAAGCCCGTCTCCCTCCAGCCGATCCAGCGTTTCCTCATCGGCAAAATAGTTGCCGTCATGATGCGCGATTGGGAAGCTCACCGTGCTGCCCTCGCTGTAGGCCGAAGTAAAGGGTGACTGGCAAGTTTCTATCGATAGATCAATAGATTTTCCGATAAAGCTAAGGTTTTGGTTCCGCATGAGGGCGCCTGACAGCAGGCCGATCTCCGTCAGCACCTGAAAGCCATTGCAGATGCCGATGACATGGACACCTCGCTCAGCGGCATCGATCAGCGATCGCATGATTGGTGATCGCGCCGCCATGGCCCCACAGCGCAGATAGTCGCCGTAGGAAAAGCCGCCGGGGACGCCGATCAGATCCACATCCGGCAGGTCGGTATCGCCATGCCAAACCATAAGCGGAGGGGTGCCTGTGACTAGAGCCAGGGCCGTCGCCAGATCGCGATCGCAATTGGAGCCGGGGAACACGATGACGCAGGATTTCATGGCAGGCGGTGTAGCGGTGAGGTGTCTGTCTGGCAAGGCCAGAACCGCTGCCCAGCCACGGAAAATTCCTATCCAGGCAACTGACGCCCGCGTTGGCGGTCGACATAGTACCGCCAGATCAGAAAGGCCGCAGCAGACCGTCGCGGCCGCCAAGCTTCGGCGGCGAGGTAAAGCTCATCGGGACTAGGCCGAGACTCGAGCCCTGCAAGCATTTGCCAGCCGATCATGAGCGCTAAATCCTTTGCCGGCATGATGTCAGGCCGACCTAAGCCAAAGAGCAAATAGCATTCGGCAGTCCAAGTGCCGATGCCCTTGAGATCAGTTAGCCGGATGATGGCGTCTTCATCCGGCAGATCGCTGACCTCATCGAAAGCAAATTCTCCGCCGACTATCGCGTTTGCCAATCCAGCTCCATACCGCATTTTCTGCCGGCTAAACCCGCAGGCGCGCAGGTCGTCGGGTGTCAGATCGAGAAATGTTTCGGGTGTCAGAGGTTGCGCCACGTTGTTGAGCTTGCGCCACATCGCGTCTGCCGCCTTAACCGAGACCTGCTGCTCCAAGATCAGCTGAAGCAAGGTCGAAAAGCCTGGACCGCGCACCCGGAACGGGAACGATTCGACCAGCGCCAGCCCGGGTTCCAGCCTCGGGTCGTCGCGTGCGACCAAGGCTGCGTCGCGCTGAAGCGAGAGCCTCATGGATTCTCGGTAATCGCTCGGCATAGCGGCGATCGCAGAGTCAAACCGATGTCGCCGACGTAACTATCCGCTAACCTCGATCGCGTAGCGCTCGATGACCGGATTTGCCAACAGTTTGCGGCACATTTCGTCAAGCCGGGCCTTAGCTTGCTCGGGATCGTCGCCCTCGATTTCCAGCTCGATCAACTTGCCCTGGCGCACTTCGCCGACCTCGTTGAATCCCAGCCCGTGCAGCGCGTTCCCAATCGCCTTGCCTTGCGGGTCCAAAACACCATTCTTCAGCGTCACATGCACCGTTGCCTTCACGAGGCGGCCCCTTTTTGATCGGTCAGTTCAATGATTTCACCATCCTCCAAGATGCCCAGTCGGCGGGCGACCTCGCGGTAAGCATTCTCCACCTCCCCGAGATCTTGGCGGAAGCGGTCCTTGTCCATCTTTTCGCCGGACTGCACATCCCATAGCCGGCAGCTGTCTGGGCTAATCTCGTCAGCCAGGATGATCCGCATGTCGCCATGTTCATTGTAGATCCGGCCGAACTCCAGTTTGAAATCGACCAGCTTTAGACCGACGCCCAGGAAGAGGCCTGACATGAAGTCGTTGGTGCGCAAGCTTAGCGACATGATCTCGTCGAGATCTTGCGGTGCGGCCCAATTGAATGCGGTTATGTGTTCTTCGGAGACCAGCGGGTCGCCCAACTCGTCTGACTTGTAATAATACTCAAGGATCGAGCGGGGCAGGGCTGTGCCCTCCTCCAAACCCAGCCGCTGGCAAATCGTTCCGGCCGCGACATTGCGTACGACAATCTCGATCGGAATGATCTCGACCTCGCGCACCAGCTGTTCACGCATGTTCAGGCGGCGGACGAAATGCGTGGGAATACCGATATCGGCGAGCCGCAGCATGACGTATTCGGAGATGCGGTTGTTCAGGGCGCCCTTGCCCGAGATCACGCCCTTCTTTTTCGCGTTGAAGGCCGTGGCATCGTCTTTGAAATATTGAACGATCGTTCCGGGCTCTGGCCCCTCATAGAGGATCTTGGCCTTGCCTTCGTAAATGCGCCGACGCTTGTTCATTGGGATGCGCCGTCCATTGAGTCACCGACCAAGTGGTCAGGTGTCTTTGGTTTAGAGATTGTCATTAATAGTATCGCCTTGGCCGGGCCGAAGAGACCTTTAACGGGAGGGTCTTGAAATTATATAGCAACAGAGGCGAGCGCGCTCAATCGGCGCGATGAGGACACAGCCCCGCATCAACGGTTGCCGCAAGTCGGGATGCGTCTATAACAGCAATCAACTCAACACCGTACCGGCAAGGAACAGGGACGAAATGGCCACCTTCGACGACCGTAAAAAGGGTTTTGAGAACAAGTACCAGCACGATCAAGAGATGCTGTTCAAAATCCAAAACCGGCGAAACAAGCTTTTAGGTCAATGGGCGGCCGATCTGTTAGGCAAATCCGGTGAGGACGCTGACGAATACGCCAAGGAAGTGGTGCTGTCCGATTTCGAAGCGCCCGGCGACGACGATGTCCATGACAAGGTGTCGGCCGACCTAGAGGCGGCAAATGTCGACCTGTCAGACCATCGTCTGCGCAAGAAGATGGATGAACTGCTGGCCGTCGCCCACGATCAGGTCATGAGCGAAGGGACCTAAATCGGACTACGCGACGGACGAGGCGCCGCGCTCAACTGGGGTCAAAGACCCGCTTGAAGATCGTGTCCACATGTTTGGTGTGGTAGGCGAGGTCGAACAGACGCGTGAGTTGATCCTCGCTTATCTTGGCCGTCACGTCGCCATCCTGACGCAGGTTGTCCAGAAAACTGCCGCCTGATTCCCAGACCTTCATGGCGGTACGCTGCACGGTCGCGTATGCGTCCTCGCGGCTCATGCCGGCTTGGGTGAGCGCCAGCAAAACGCGTTGCGAGAACACCAGTCCTCCAAGCCGGTCAAGATTGGCCTGCATCGTCTCGGGATAGACCATCAGGCGCTTGACCACGCCGGTCAATCGGGAAAGGGCGAAATCGAGCGCGATCGTCGAATCAGGGCCGATGACCCGCTCGACCGAGGAGTGAGCGATATCCCGCTCATGCCACTGGGCGACATTCTCAAGGGCGGGGACAACGGCGCCCCGCACGATGCGCGCCAAGCCCGTCAGATTCTCGGTAAGAACCGGATTGCGTTTGTGTGGCATCGCCGACGAGCCCTTTTGACCCTGAGCGAAGTACTCCTCCGCCTCGCGAACCTCGGTGCGCTGCAAATGCCGAATCTCAACGGCAAGGTTTTCCACCGAACCCGCGATCACCCCCAGGGTCGCAAAGAAAGCAGCGTGCCGGTCGCGCGGGATGATCTGGGTCGAGACCGCCTCTGGTACCAGCCCCATCTTTTCGGCGACATGCTCCTCAACGCTGGGATGGATGTTGGCGAAGGTACCGACGGCGCCAGAGATCGCGCAGGTCGCGACCTCCGCGCGGGCTTGCTCCAGACGTTTCCGCCCACGTGCGAAAGCTGCGTAGTGACCGGCCAGTTTGAGGCCGAAAGTGGTCGGCTCGGCATGAATGCCGTGGCTACGACCGATGCAGACCGCATTCCGGTACTCAAAAGCCCTCGTCTTCAGTGCGGCCAGCAGCGCATCGAGGTCGCGCAACAGAAGATCGGCAGCTTGAGTTAACTGTACGGCTAGTGTCGTATCCAGTACGTCGGACGATGTCATCCCCTGATGGACGAAACGCGCCTCTGGCCCGACATGCTCGGCGAGATTCGTCAGGAAGGCTATGACGTCGTGATGGGTCTCGCGCTCGATCTCGTCGATGCGATCGATTTCCCATTTGCCCTTTTTCCAGACCGTTTCGGCGGCTTCCTTGGGAATGACACCAAGGGCGGCCTGGGCGTCACAGGCATGGGCCTCGATTTCGAACCAAATCTGGAACTTGTTGGCCGGCTCCCAGATCTTGGCCATCTCCGGCCGGGAATAACGTGGAATCATCGAATGTGTGCTCTGGTATCAATCGTGCCCGGTGGCAAAGGTATCGGGCGCTTTCATACGGCGTCCACAACGATGCGCAAAACGGAATTACAGCAAACCTAACCCGCGAAAACTGGCATGGCTGCCTCGCCCGACAATCACATGGTCGTGGACGGCGACATCGATTGCCGACAGGGCGTCTGCAAGTTGCCGCGTCATAGCGATGTCTGCTTGCGACGGCGTCGGGTCGCCCGATGGGTGGTTGTGCACCAGGATGATCGCGCTGGCGTCGAGGTCCAGCACACGTTTAACAACCTCTCGAGGATAGACCGGCGCCTGATCGACGGTGCCCTTCTGTTGCACTTCGTCGGCGATGAGTGTGTTTCTCCGGTCGAGAAACAGTAGCCGGAACTGCTCGGTCGCAAGGTTCTGCATGGCGACGCTGAGATAGGCCAGCAGCTGGTCCCAGCCGCTAAGGACGGGTTTGCCTGTTACTTGCTGGCGTAGCATGCGCTCAGCCGCCGCCTGCACGGCTTTCAGCGTCGCAATGGCCGAGGGGCCTAACCCGCCTTGGCTTTCGAGCTGAGCCGGGTCGGCAGCCAGCACGCCGGCAAATCCGCCAAAGCGCTCCAGCAACTGCTTTGCCAGTGGTTTCACATCCCGGCGCGGGATCGCCCCGAACAATAGAAGTTCGAGCAATTCGTAGTCCGCCAGACCGTCAGGTCCCGCAGTCAGGAAACGTTGGCGAAGCCGGTCGCGATGACCGCTGTAATGGGGCTTTGCGTCGATCTCGCTCACGAGGTCGGGTAAGGTGGCTGGGTATAGCCGGCGGGCGATAGGGTAAAGATCTCAACCCCGTCGGCCGTCACGCCCACCGAATGCTCGAATTGGGCCGACAAGCTCTTGTCTCGCGTCACGGCAGTCCATCCGTCCGAGAGGATCTTAACGTCGCGACGGCCGGCGTTGATCATCGGCTCTATCGTAAATAACATGCCTTCGCGCAGCTTCAAGCCTTCGCCCGGGCGGCCATAATGCAGAACGCTGGGCGGGGCGTGGAAGACGCGGCCTAGCCCGTGGCCACAAAAATCTTCGACGACGGAGAAGCGCGGCTCAACGTGGCTTTGAATCGCGTGGCCGACATCTCCGAGCGTTGCGCCAGGCTTGACCGCCGCGATGCCCTTCATCATGGCTTCATAAGTCGCCGTCACCAGCTGGCGGGCCTTCACCGAAACCTTGTCACCGACGAAATACATGCGGCTGTTGTCGCCAAACCAGCCGTCTAAGATGACCGTAACGTCGATGTTGAGAATATCGCCACGCACCAGCTTCCGCTCGCCCGGAATCCCATGACACACGACATGGTTGAGCGAGATACAGCTGGCTTTCTTATAGCCCCGATAGTTGATGGTTGCGGGAATTGCGCCATTTTCGCGCATGAAGGTTTCGCACAATGCGTCCAATTCGCCGGTCGTCATACCGGGTTGGACGTGCGCGGTGATGAAATCCAGCGTCTCGGCGGCGAGTTTGCCGGCTTTGCGCATGCCAGCAAAGCCTTCGGGGCCGTGGATCGGCACCCGGTCCATTTCCAGTGCTTCGGCCAAATTGTCCTGAGCCATCAACAAACTTCCTAATGAGCCGCCTGCCGACGCCGGCTATAGCATCAGCGGCAGCGATCTTTCCACGGTGATGCAAGCAGGGCTGACCTGACAGGCATAGCAGACGGCCTCGACGCCACAGTCGCGCGCGTCACGCAACGCCTGATCGTAGGCGGGGTCGATATCCGCTGCGATCCTGAAATGGTCATTGTCACCGCGCTGTACCAGATAAACCATCACAGCGCGGGCGCCTTCGGCGACCATATCGGACATTTCCCGCAAGTGTTTGGCGCCGCGCGCGGTCACCGCATCGGGAAATTCGGCTGCGGTCGGGTGGGCGCTGTCTGGTCGGGTCAGATGTACGTTCTTGACTTCGACATAGCAGGGTGGTCGGCCGTCATCCTCTAGCAAGATGTCGATCCGACTGTTCTTTCCGTATTTGACCTCCCGCCGCAGAGAGCCGTAGCCGGCCAGTTCCGAGATCGTTCCGTCGAGAATCGCTTCTTCGACCAAGCCATTGGGATGGCTGGTATTGATGCCGACGAAGGTCCCATCGTCCAGACGAACTAACTCAAGCGAGTATTTCAGTTTACGGCTGGGCTTGTCGTGGTAGGACAGATAAGCGCCGATTCCCGGCATGTTCAGGCCGATCATTCCGCCTGGGTTGGCGCAATGGGCGGTCACTTCCTTGCCATCGGGCAATTGGATATCGGCCAAAAAACGCTTGTAACGGCGGATCAGACGGCCTTCGATCAAGGGGGTGGCGAAGCGCATGGCGCTTTCCTATAGGCTGGCCGCAACCCTGGCAATGGTGAGTGGAATTGGGAATGAGCGAGAACGGTGTCGTCACGGCTGCGGCGATAATCATCGGCAATGAGATTCTCAGCGGCCGCACCAAGGACGCCAATCTTCCCTACATGGCGGACCGGCTAAATGGCTGGGGCATCCAACTCATGGAAGCCCGAATCGTGCCCGACATAGAAGAAGAGATCGTTGGGGCGGTGAACGCGCTTCGGGCCAAGTTCAACTATGTCATCACATCGGGCGGGATCGGCCCGACCCACGACGACATCACGGCGGCTTGTATCGCTAAGGCATTCGGCGTACCGCT